>JACJVZ010000001.1:317586-635172 GCA_020637445.1 Calditrichota bacterium
AATGACGGTGCTCACGGCGGCGACGCTGGTGGCCGCGCGACTGGCTTTGGCACTGACAACAACTTGGTCTGGGTGGAAATCACGGGAACAGTTTCGGTCATCGACGTCTACGGCGATGCGTTCTATGGCCTTGACACAGACAACGACGGCGTGACCAATTACGTCATCGACTTTGGCGACAACTACAACGTGAGCAGCCCGGCAATCCCGTCACTTGGTGAGAATGTCTCGGTGGTTGGCGGATTGTTGAATGGCGCTCCGGAAGCCTTGAATGCCGACTGGGTGATCGTCTATGAAGTGGACGGCCAGTTCTTCCGCATGCCCGGTGACACCGAAGGTCTTGAACCGATTGACGGCAGCACGAGCGTTAATCCGACCGATGCTCCGGTGGTATCCTCTCACTTGGTAGCGACAAACTATCCGAACCCGTTCAACCCGACGACGAACATTCAGTTCTCGACCCCGGTTGCCGGTTTGGTGAACATCACGGTGTTTGACGTCCTTGGCCGTCAGGTCGCCACGTTGGTCAATGACAATTTGACCGCGGGTACCTACACCACTCAATTCAATGCAGCGAGCCTGCCCTCCGGTATGTATATGTATCGCGTGACTGTGAATAACCAGTCCATCGTGAACCGGATGCTGCTCCTGAAATAACAGACTGCTCCCTCAGGCAGAAGCCCCCTTCCGGTTCTCCCCACCGGTTGGGGGCTTCATTTTTTTCTAAGGTCTCCCGGGGGATAAAAGGGGGTCTGAAAAGAACTACTACAGTCGGCCTCGGCCGTCTCTTCTTCGTTCATATTTCATATTTCCCCCTGCATCGAATCCAACAATTTCGTATACTAAAGATTACTCAAAACACAATGGTTTGAGAAGACTCTCTAACCTTAGCCATATCAGAAAGATACAAATTCGCAATCATGACCGTCTGGACCCGCGCCGCTCGAATTGAAGCTCTACGCGAGCACATCAAGCACCGCATCCTCGTTTTGGATGGCGCAATGGGTACGCTCATTCAGCAACACCGCTTGACCGAAGCCGATTATCGCGGCGAACGCTTCAAAGATTGGTCGCAGGATGTCAAAGGCAACAACGACCTGCTCTCTCTGACCAAACCTGAGATCATCAAGAGCCTGCACGCGCTCTATTTTGACAGCGGCGCGGACATCGCGTCGACCAACAGCTTCACGGCCAGCGCTCCTTCGCAAGCGGATTACGGCATGCAAGAACTCTCCGAAGAGCTAAACTTCGCCGCCGCCAAAATCGCACGCGAAGCCGCCGACGAGTGCGAGCAAGAAGATCCGTCTCGCCCGCGTTGGGTCGCAGGAAGCATCGGTCCCACGAACAAAACTCTCTCGCTTTCACCCAACGTCAATGATCCAGGCTATCGCGATTTGTACTTCGATCAAATGGTCGAAGTCTACGAGAAATGCGCGCGCGGCTTATTGAAGGGCGGAGCGGATCTGCTTCTTATCGAAACCTCTTTCGACACCCTGAACGCAAAAGCCGCAATCTTCGCCGTCGAAACTGTCTTTGATGAATTGGGCGAACGTGTGCCGTTAATCGTTTCCGGCACAATCACCGACGCCAGCGGCCGTACACTTTCCGGACAAACCACCGAAGCCTTCTGGAACTCCGTCGCTCACGCCAAGCCCTTCGCTGTCGGACTGAATTGCGCATTGGGCGCGGAGAATCTCACTCCATATATTCAAGAACTCTCCCGCGTCGCCGAGTGCTATGTCAGCTTGCACCCCAACGCGGGGCTTCCCAACGAATTCGGCGAATACGACGATACTCCCGAAACCATGGGCCGCGTCATGGGCGGCTTCGCCAAAGCCGGACTGCTGAATATCGCCGGTGGCTGTTGCGGCACACAACCCTCGCACATCAAAGCCATCGCCGAAGCAGTCAAGAACGAAAAACCGCGCACCGTCGTTCATCCACCGACTCGTTTACGTGTGTCTGGATTGGAGCCGCTTACCATCGGCGAAGAGAGCGGTTTCGTCAACATCGGCGAGCGCACGAACGTCACCGGTTCCGCTCGCTTTGCAAAACTGATTCTGTCCGGCGACTACGAAACCGCCATCGAAGTCGCGCGCCAGCAAGTCGAGAGCGGCGCGCAGATGATCGATATCAACATGGATGAAGGTCTGCTTGACTCCGAAGCCGCGATGGCGCGCTTCCTGAATCTGATTGCGACCGAACCTTCCATCGCGCGCGTGCCGTTCGTGATTGACTCTTCGAAATGGTCCGTCATTGAAGCCGGCTTAAAGTGCATTCAAGGCAAGCCCGTCGTCAACTCCATCAGCATGAAAGAAGGCGAAGCGGAGTTCCTGCGTCAAGCGAAACTCTGTCAACGCTACGGCGCGGCAGTCATTGTCATGTGCTTCGATGAGCAAGGTCAAGCCGACACCGTCGAGCGCAGAGTCACGATCGCCGAGCGTGCCTACAAACTATTGACCGAGAAAGCTGGATACGCGCCGCAGGACATCATCATCGATCCGAACATCTTCGCGATTGCAACGGGTATCGAAGAGCACAATGGCTACGCGCTTCAATTCTTCGAAGCCGCGCGTCAAATCAAAGCGAAGTGTCCGCACGTCCGCATCAGCGGCGGTTTGAGCAACGTCTCGTTTTCTTTCCGCGGCAACAATCCCGTCAGAGAAGCCATTCACTCGGTCTTTCTCTATCACGCGATTCACGCAAGCCTCGACATGGCGATTGTAAACGCGGGCGCGCTTCCGATTTATGATGACATCGAGCCGCAGCTACTCGAGCGCGTGGAAGATGTCGTAATGAACCGCCGCGCCGACGCAACCGAGCGTCTGCTCGAAATCGCGTCAACCGTCAAAGGCAAAGCCAAAGACAAAACGGTCGAGCTGGAATGGCGTAAGCACAGCGTGCAAGAGCGCTTGACACATGCCCTCGTTGAGGGCATCGACGACTACATCATCGATGACACAGAAGAAGCACGGCTTCAATTCCCGGAACCCATCGAAGTTATCGAGGGTCCTCTGATGGCAGGCATGAACCGCGTCGGAGATCTGTTTGGAGCGGGGAAGATGTTCCTTCCGCAAGTCGTCAAGAGCGCGCGCGTCATGAAGAAAGCCGTCGCGCATCTGATTCCTTTCATCGAAGCGTCGAAAAAAGCAGGCGAACAAAGCAGTAAGGGAAGAATCCTACTCGCGACGGTAAAAGGCGACGTACATGACATCGGCAAAAATATCGTCGGCGTCGTGCTGCAGTGCAACGGCTTCGAAGTCATCGACCTCGGCGTGATGGTGCCGAGCGCGAAGATTCTCGAGTCCGCAAGCAAAGAAAACGTCGATTTGATTGGCTTGAGCGGGCTGATCACTCCGTCGCTCGAGGAGATGACTTTTGTCGCTTCTGAGATGGAGCGCCTGAACATGAAAACTCCGCTCCTGATCGGCGGAGCCACGACTTCACGCGTGCACACCGCGGTCAAGATCAGTCCCAACTACAGCGGCCCGACTGTGCATGTGCTGGATGCTTCGCGCGCCGTCGGAGTTGCCACAAGCCTAATTAGCAAACAGCTTCGCGAAGAGTTCATACGCGAAACCGTCGCCGATTACGAAAAAGTTCGCGTGATTCGAGCTCAGCAATCCGCAGCGCAAAAGCTCGCGACGTTGGAAGAAGCTCGCGCCAATCGTTTGAAACTCGATTTCAACACGCCGCCCGTTCCCAAACATCTCGGTCTCGAAGTATTGCGAGAATATCCGCTCGAGCAATTGGTCGACCGTATCGACTGGACGCCGTTCTTCCAAGCCTGGGAACTCGCAGGCCGCTATCCAGCAATTTTGGAAGACAAAGTCGTAGGCGAAAGCGCACGTTCACTATTCAAAGATGCGCAAGCCATGCTGAAAGAGATTGTCACACAGAAAAAGCTCAAAGCACACGCAGTGTTCGGGCTTTTTGCGGCGAATTCATCCGGTGATTCGGTTGAACTCTACACCGACGATACTCGCTCCCGGGTGATCACGACTTTCCACATGCTGCGTCAGCAGATGAAGAAGGACTCATCCTCGCCTAATTTGTCTCTGGCCGATTTCGTCGCGCCAAAAGAGTCCGGAGTTGCCGACTACATGGGTGTTTTCGCGGTGACATCCGGCGGCGAATTGAACAAACTTGTCGCGGAGTACGAAAAGCAGCATGACGACTACCGCGCGATTTTGCTAAAAGCACTCGCGGATCGTTTAGCTGAGGCCTTCGCCGAACACCTGCACGAGCGCGTCCGCCAAGAGTATTGGGGCTATGCAAGCGAAGAGAATTTGAACAACGACGAGTTGATCAAAGAGAAGTATCAGGGCATCCGTCCTGCTCCCGGCTATCCCGCCTGTCCCGAGCATTCCGAAAAACGTACGCTCTTCGACCTCTTACAAGCAGAGCAAAGCGCGGGCATAACATTAACGGAACACTTCGCGATGCTTCCCGCATCGTCCGTCTCCGGCTACTATTTCTGGCACCCCGAATCAAAATACTTCGGCATAGGCAAGATCGCCGACGATCAAGTCCAAGACTATGCCCACAGAAAAGGCATTTCTTTGACAGAAGCCAAACGCTTGCTCTCCGCAAATCAGGACTAACGCACCACTCGCCGAGCGGGGATTAAGCGCGTCAGCGCGGTTCCCCGCCGGAATCTGAGTTTCCTCTTTCCAATTTCCACTTTTCTCTTTTCCCCGATGCTCGACCTCCGTTCCGACACAATCACAAAACCCACCGGCGCGATGCGCATGGCGATGTCGCAGGCCGAGGTGGGCGACGACCAATTCGGTGAAGACCCGACCGTAAATCTCCTTCAAGAACGCGTCGCCGACTTACTTGGCAAGGAAACGTCGCTGTTTTTCCCGACAGGCGTGATGGCGAATCAATGTGCCTTAAGAACGCTGACTCGCCCCGGCGATGATGTGGTCACGAGCTGGGAGCCGCACATTGTCTTCCACGAAACCGGAGCATCGGCGGCCAACTCGGGAATCCAAATGACGCAAGTCGGGCATCGCGGTCTCTTCACACGCGAAGAGTTTCTTGCGGCCTACAATGCTCCCGGCCACATCGTACATCCGCCGACAACTGTCGTCGCCATCGAGAACACACACAACCGCGCAGGCGGAGTCATCTTCCCGCAGGACGAAGTCGAAAAAATCTGCGCTGCCGCCCGCGAGCGCAACGTCTACTCTTATTGTGACGGCGCTCGCTTGTGGAATGCCGCGCTCGCGTCAAACAAAAGTTTTTCCGAACTCGCGGCACCGTTTGATCTCGTATCGGTCGCCTTCTCCAAAGGCCTCGGCTGTCCGGCAGGCTCAATGCTTGCGGGAACAAAAGAAGTCATCACTCGCGCGACACGTTACCGCCGAATGCTGGGTGGAGCGATGCGGCAATCGGGAATACTTGCGGCGGCTTGTTTGCATGCGCTGGATCATCACATTGAACAGCTTCACAACGACCACTTGAACGCGAAGTTGATTGCAGAAAAACTTGCCGAATCGAAACACATTAGGATTGATCTTGCGACGGTCCAAACCAATATTGTCATCTTCGATTTGAATGACTCCGCTCCGTCAGCCGAAGAAGTTGTCGCGCGCGCACAAAAGTACGGCGTCGAGTTCTTCGCCTTCGGTCCGCGCACGATTCGTTTGGTGACGCACAGAGACATAACTCAATCACAATGCCTCGAAGCCGTATCCCTCATCTTGAAAGCAGTTGAAGCGTAGGTCTTTTACACTTCTTCTGATTCCTCCCGCGACGTACCTCGCGTCGTATCTGTATCTCGCCTTTTTTCACCACAAGTTCTGGCTCTGGAACACGGTGGTCCACGAGTCCGGCAGACTCACACTTCTCGAAACATCTCTCTACGCGTCCCACTTCCTCGGCCACATTCCAACGCTTGTAGTCATTGCATTACTCTTCTCAACTTGGTTCAAACTCCTTTCAAAAGAAGGAGGTGGGTGGTCGTGGAACTGGTTCGGAGTCTCTCTGGCGTTCACTGCAGTTTGTTTTGCGGGCAGCGTCGCTTGGTTCGGGTT
Source organism: Calditrichota bacterium (assembly GCA_020637445.1). Lineage (NCBI taxonomy): Bacteria > Pseudomonadati > Calditrichota > Calditrichota bacterium. The sequence goes on from JACJVZ010000001.1 coordinate 323,628, forward strand.
ACAGGATACTCTCGGCTACGTCACTCTGTCTAAGCAAAGCGAGGTTCGCAATGCATCAGGCGGATCCTACTTGCTGCATCTTCCCAGCACGCTTTCGCTGACAATCCTGATCCCGCTGTTCATTGCGTTCGCGCAAGTTGTCGTCGGTCAACGCCCGCAATGGCATGCGCGCCATCTCAAAACTCTGGCAGCTATCATCGCGGCAGCAATAGTATTCGCCATAATAGTTGCTCCGTCGAGTTTCCTTTTCTCCTTGCACGATCCTCGCTATCTTGCGCACAGTGTCCGCGAGTTGGCGACGTTTCCATTGACGTATTTTCCGATTCCAATCGCGTTTTGGCTCGCCAGAAGGGCAGGGGGTGAAGCAATTGACCTGCAGGCGAAGCGCGGCCTGGCCATTCTGGCCATTCTTTCTGTCCTTCTCCTTATCTATCAAGTCACAATTCCGCTTGGTTCAGGCATCAACTCCCTTGCTCAGCACCCGTCCTTCTCACCTGGCCCACTTCCAGTCTCCTACCTCCTCGCATCGCACTACTTCGAACACATTCTTGATACGTTGTTTTTCACAGCAGTCTGTTTTACCTTAATTCCGCCACGAGGAGTAAACAATTGATAATTCCTCCCTTCATAAGTTGACAGATTTTACCTCAATTTTGGGATTTCTTGAAGATAGGTCAAAATTTGAGGCTTTGGAATCTCGGTCAAAAGTGACGAATACACACTATTTCTGCTTGACTGCTCCCGATTGCTTTCCGATATTGTAACAGGATTCGGGAGTGCAGCGCCATAGCAACCTCATCCAACGAAAGACTTCGCGCTGGTTTCGTAATAATAGGGTTACATTCGACACATACGCTTTTCTTGCGCAGCGTGACCCCGAGTCCTGTTCCCTAAGAATTGGATCGGGGTCTCCTCGTTTCTGGTCCACAACAAACAAGAGAGAACCTCGTTTCTAATGAAAAAAGGTTTTGGCTGGCTAGTAAAAGAATTTTTCGCGGCCTGTTGGGAAACAATCAAACTTCCCTTCTGGCTGTTTGGTGTTGGTTGGAAGCGACTGGTGTCGTTTGGGCCGCGAAGAATCGGCCTTGTGCTGTTTGCGACATCCATGGTCGTGGTGTTCTCTCTCATATTTTTTGTCGAAGTGACGTCGCAGCCGACGTTTTGCCGGTCGTGCCACGTGATGGAACCCTATTTTGACGCGTGGGAAACCTCGACGCACAATAACGTCACCTGCACTGAGTGCCATATTCCGCCCGGACTGGAAGGCACGGTCCACGCGAAATTCATGGCTCTGTCCATGGTTGCGAATTATTTTACGGGCGTCTACAAGCGTTCGAAGCCGTGGGCGGAGATCGAAGATCGCAGTTGTTTGCGGGAAGGCTGTCACGACACGCGCCTGCTCCAGAGCACGGTCGAATTCAAAAATGTGAAGTTTGACCACAAGCCGCACATTGAGCAAGTCCGCCGCGGCCGGCAGTTGCGCTGCACGTCCTGCCACTCGAACATTGTGCAGGGCGAGCATATTTCTGTAAATGAATCGACCTGTTTCTTGTGTCACTTTAAGCCGGACACGACTGGAGTGTACACACAGCTCGCGACTTGCACGAACTGCCACAATCCTCCGACGGGTGTGATGGCCGCCGACACGAGTTTTGACCACACGGAGATGTTGGCTCGCAAGGCCAATTGTTCGGATTGTCATGCCAGTGAAGTCGCGGGAGACGGCTATGTTCCGCGCGAACGCTGCAACTCGTGCCACGCGCAGGTGGCGCATATCGAGCGCTACGACGATCACGACTTTGTTCATCAGATGCACGTGACGGATCACAAAGTGGAGTGCACGGCCTGCCATATTCAAATCCGTCACGGCAAAGAAGCGGTTGCTTTGGCCAGCACGCAGCGCACCTGCAACCAGTGTCACGGAAGTCCCGACGATGCGATTGAGAAGGTTTGGCTCGGACAATTGCCGGGCATGCCGCTTTCACCTTCAAAGATGTCCAAGGCCGGCATGGATTGCAAATCCTGCCACGTGGGTGACGTTCACGCGATGGGCAAAGACAAACCCAGCCCCGTTTGCACGCCCTGCCACGATCCGGGATTTGACAATCTGTGGACTCGCTGGGACGAACCGCTTCAGCGTCGCATCAAAGAGCTTGAAGCAAAAGCCGAACGTCTGGAGCCTGCGGAACGCGACTCGATGTTAGCTGCGCTGGATATCTACCGCCGCGGCAATCCTTTGCACAATCCGGAAATGATCGAGCTGCTTTCTGCCCGCATTGAAGGACAGGACCTTATGTCGTCAGCGTCATGCTATAGCTGCCACCCGGCGGCCGGCGACGCTCTCGTAATGTACGGGGGGAATACGTTTGACCATCGCAAGCATTCGACGGCCAACAAATGTGAATCCTGCCACTCGACGTCCCAGGAAACGCACGGCCGGCTTGTGATGACGAAAAATGATTGCAACAGTTGCCACCATCAAACTGTTGCCAAGGGCAATGCCAAGTGCGAGTCTTGCCATACGACTCAGGCCGCGGTATTTAACGGCAAGATTCCGGAGTTCGCCAGTGCCCAGCCGTCATTCAAAGTAGATCTTGATTTTGCGTGCACCGATTGCCACGAAACCCGCGGCGCCTCAGTTTCCCGCAACGTGGCTCCGGTTTGCGTAGGCTGCCACGATGCGAGTTTTGCCGACACGCTGCACGGTTGGCAAAACAACGCGGCTCAATTGTCAAAAACGGTTCATGAAGCGCTTTCGTCTTATAAACCCGGAAGCGAGAAATATAAACAATACAGTCAGCTCGCCGATCTTCTGCAAAAGGATGGCAGCGGTTCGGCTCACAACCCGTCACTATTCAAGCGGTGGTTTGAATCCATCGGTGCCGCCCAATGAACCCAAAAAATAAGAGCAAGACTACCGCGAAAGGAGCCCCCATGTCAACAGTTGGAACGCGTGTGATGAAGACTACACGCGCCGACGGGGCCACAACCCCGAGAGTGAATAACGATTCGCCTCAGGGCTTGCTAACCCTGTCCGAAGCTGCCGAAATGCTCGGCCGCGTACATCGCACCACAATTATGCGCTGGGTGCGGGAAGACCGTCTGAAATGTGTGCGCTTGTCACGTAAAGTAATTCTTTTTGAGCGCGACGAGATCAACCGCTTTGTCCGTGAGCACAGGGCAACCGGCCAGTAGCAAAATGTGCCTGCAAACTGCAACAACCGGGCAAAAATAGCCGTTATTTGGATACGTTTGGGAGCGTTGGTGCAGTTTTGCAAGTAATCATGATCGCTTTTGGAATTGTTAGTCCGAATTTATGCCTCTATTATTATGTTTGTTTAAACTGAGTTTGTAAATCCTATTCACTGTTTTGTTTCAAATTACGCAAATTCAGTTGACCCTGTAAGGGGTGTCTAAGTTTAGAAAAACCTTGCTCTCGGTACGAAAATTGTTTACAATTGGTGCAGTGACTTGTCATTAGACTGAGTCATGCGACAAATGTGAGCAAATGAATACCCGCCAAACTCGATACTATTCTTCGCTTACTTCGTCTTTAGTTACGAAGACGACCGACTGCCCGCTAAATCTGACCAAAATCATCTATTATAATTGATCCCCTGTGAGCCGCACTCGCAGGGGCATTTTTATTCCGGAAATACCCGGAGCAACCATTAACGGGAAGAGGACCCGATAAGGGATGCACACATGAGAAAAACGAAACGAAATCCAGCAGCGTTCATTATTATCAGCTTATTCGTCTTGGCCGTGGCCTTCATGGGTTGCGAAGGAGACAAAGGACCGGCCGGTCCGTCAGGTCTAAATCCTGACATGCCGCCGATCATCACCGCCGTCGTCGCCGCACCTGACTCAGTTGGTACGGGCGAAAATACTACTCTGTTTGTGGCAGCCTATGACCCGAACGGCGATGCCATGACCTATCAATGGTCTGCCAGCGAGGGAACGCTGTCGAGCCCGACGTCGTCGGTAACCAGCTACACTCCGCCATCTGGAATCGGTGTCTACACTATTACGGTCACCGTTTCTGACAATGACGGCAGCGTATCGGGAACCGTGAATGTCGGCGTGAACATGTACGTACCTTCTGCCTTCCCGAGCTATCTCGCGGATGACGAAAACCGCTGCTCGCACTGCCACCAGGCTAAGGTCGAAGGCTGGCGCGAAACCCACCACGCGCACGCTTGGGATGCATTGGTAGCCGCAGGTTCCGAAAACAATCCGTACTGCGTCCAGTGCCACACCACGGGCTATGACAATGTGGTCAATTTTGACGGCTCGATCGCCACGCCCGGCGTGGACAATGGTGGTTATGACGACTATGCCAATCCGACGTTGCGCAACGTGACTTGCGAAGCATGCCACGGTCCGCTCGGTCCGGATTTCTCGTCGCACGAACCTGACGTTGAGTTGGTTGTGACAGGCGAAACCTGCAACCGCTGCCACTCGCAGTACGAAGAATATGAAACGTCGATCCATGGCACGTCTATCGAACGCGCCGGCGGTATTGAAGAGTTCAATACCGAGTGGAATCGTTCATCGTGCTGGGAATGCCACATATCCGAAGGCTTCATCAAGAAGTGGGATGCCGATTGGGCAACTCGCGACGTTCCTGCTGAAGGCTACCAAGTTTCCTGCGCCACGTGCCACGACGTCCACTCTTTGGATGAAGCCAACAACCCCGCATATCTGCGTGGTTTGGATGCCTTCCCGATCGTCTACGGTGGTCCGGACTACCCGGAGGGATTCGAAGTGCCCAACGAAGATCTCGGTTTCTTGAGCTATGGCAAAGGCCAACTTTGTGCGCAGTGCCACCACGCTCGCCGCTCTGAGTCCAACGTGCAAGGCCAGATTGAAAACGGCAGTGGTCACCCCGGACCGCACGCCAGCCCGCAGGCCGACATGACGCTTGGCTACGGCTCGTACGAAATCCCCGGCTATACCTATGAACGCGTATCGCAGCATCAGCCGAACGTGGTCAGCGGCGACGGCAATCTTGCGGACATGTGCGTAACCTGCCACGTCCACACGATTCCGGGCGACACTCCTGGTCATGACTATCACGGCCACAGCTTTGCGCCGGTCGTGGAAGCCTGCAACGCCTGTCACTCGACTCCGAACGATTTCGACTATCACAACAAGCGTTCAGAGATCGCGACTCTGCTTGATCAGCTTCTCAACATGCTGCCCAACGACGGCGAAGAGCCGCTCTTCGATACCGAAAATACCACTCGCGAACAGCGTGAAGCTGCCTATGCTTGGTTCTTCGTTTTCAATGAAGGATCGATGGGCGTGCACAATTACGAATACGCGCATTCGCTTCTCACCAACGCAATCGATTACTTGACTCCGGGACAGCCCCTGCTCCAAGAGCAGAGGAAATACGCCTCGAAGTAAACCCAAGTAACGTTCCATTTTGTTCACCTGCGGGCCGTTTGGCCCGCAGGTGAACAGCTCATGTAACTGTCGCACTCTCATGCGAAACAACAGGACTCTTCGGACAATCGTCTTGCTTGCGGTTGTGGCCGGATTCGTTTTTGTCGGCGTGACGTCCGCAAATGCGGTCTCACTCTCGGGCAGATTCGGAGTCTGGTCATATCTTCGCGACGATTCCGTTGACCACGTTCAGGTCGTTCCCCTCCTCAGCGTAAATTTGCGCAATCTGGACAAAGGCGGCGCGTGGTCATTCGAAAGCACCTTGCGCGGCTATGCCGATTACCAAAACGGCTGGGCTGACGCGTCATCCGCCTTGCGCGTGCATCGCGCACTCCTGATATGGAAACCCAAGACCAAGCCGTGGGAAGTCCGCGCGGGTCAGCAGTGGGTCTACGAAGGAGTTGCTCGCGGCAACGTGACAGGTTTGTGGGCTGGCTACAAACCATGCTCCGCGGGTGAAGTTCACGTCTTTGCCGGAAGCCGCATCCCGTCGTCTTTGAACCTGACTGAAGAAAACCCGGATGGCGGAGTCGCCGCCGGAATCAGTCTTCAACGCAGATTCGGAAAACGCCTCTTCAAGCTGTCATACTATTATGTCGGCAAAGACGGAGACGTGCTCTACAACGGCGCGGGATTGGACTACGCCTGCACGGCAATCACGGATGTCACGATGCGAGTGAGATTGCACTTCAATCTTGAGCAATCCAACATCGAAACCGGTCAAGTTTCGGCCTTCTGGCAGACGAACGACCGGCTTCTTTTGTCTCTTGATGCCCGCACCGAAACACCGCGCATCTTTGAAGATTCCTATTTTACGAGATTTCTCGAAGACGTTTCCACCAATGCCGTTCGCGGCGGCGCGCAATATCTCGTCTATCAGCAACTCTACGTCACGGGCATGGGCTACGCGGTCTTCACCGAAGAAGATTTGCTCTACAAAGCTCGCGCGGGAGTTGGATGCAAAATGATGGAATTCGGCTACACGCATTGGCTCGCGGCGGACAAGGGAGATATGGACGGCTTCTACGGAGAGATCCGGCACGACTACAGAACGTTCGAGGGCCGCGCAGGGTTTGACTATTCGCGCGGTTCCAACAGCGAGATCAGACCCAACACCGAGTCGCAAGTTATCTTCGGCGGACTGCAATGGTCGCCGTGCAACAAATCTACGCTCGGAGCTCGCATCGAACATCTGAAAGATCCCGCGCATTCCGAAGATTGGCGTGCGCTGTTTTCGCTGGTCACAACTTTCCGTTCCAAAGTGAGGAGCGGATCATGAAAAAGTACATCTTTATTCTTCTCGCCGTCCTGACGGTTGCACTGTTCGCCAACGCCGGGCCCGAAGAAAACCCCAAATCCGCTTTCAGTCACGGTTTGCACGTGGACGAAAACGGCATGGCATGCACCGATTGCCACTCCGCCGCGGCGTCCAGCACGACAGGCAAGGACAACCTGCTTCCCAAGTGGGCGGTTTGCTCCGAATGCCACACAGCGGACGACATTGCGAACAAAGGCGTGCAACTCGGTGAAGCCAAAGACGGCTTTGTCTTCGACAGCGAAGGTGCATATTTACAGAAGTTCCCGCATCAGAAGCACGTGAAGGATGCGAATCTCGAGTGTGCGGTTTGCCACGGCAATTTGGACGAGCCTGTCATGGACGGAAAGCTCGGACATTTCCCGCGCATGCCGCAATGTATCGAGTGCCACACCGAGCGCAACGTCGCTATGGAGTGCAACACTTGCCACATGCCCGACGACAAGCTCACACCCGAAGATCACGATTTATTGTGGACGCAGCGTCACGGGATTTCTTCAACGATGTCCGACGCCCAGTGCATGATGTGTCACAGAAGCGGCACGGAGCTCGATTGTCAGGCTTGCCACCAAGGCGACGTCACCAGCAAGCCGCATCCCGAAAACTACATATTTAGTCACGGTCAAGACGCGCATCTTTCCGATATGCGTTGCGCGACCTGCCACGAACAGCGCAGCTTCTGCCTTGATTGCCACCGTGACATGAACGTCCTTCCCGCCGATCACTTCCGCGCGGGCTTCCTGACGATGGACGGCGGAACGCACGGCGAATTCGCGCAATTCGATCTTGAAAGTTGTATGTCCTGTCACGACACGCCGAACGCCGAACCAACCTGCGCGAGGTGCCACGATGCGAAATAAGAAACAAAGTAGCGTCGCGGCGGTGGGTGTCTTCACCCGCCCCGCCTACCGAAAATTTGCAAGCGCATTGTTGGCCCTTGCTGTCGTGTTGGCGTTCATCTCCTGCAGTGAAGACCGCGTGACCTCGAACTACGACACGCATCCGACGAATTGGATGGATCAATACAGTGAGGATTGGCACGGCACGGCGGCGCTGCAAAGCAAAGGCGAAAGCTGTTTGGGCTGTCACTCTGCCAACACGGAAGGCATCACGTTTGACGTCGGTCCCTCCGATTCAGGCGAAGAAACCGGTCTTGTCAGTTGCAAAGAGTGCCACAACTATCCGCACGGCGTTGACTACGTTCCGCAGCACTTTCTCGATATTCGCGCGGCAAATTGGATGAACATGGCCGAATGCCAGGCCTGTCACGGCGTGGATTTCGCGGGTGCGAACACTGGAGCAAGCTGCAATGAGTGTCACACTCTCGCGGGTGGTCCGGCGGCGTGCAACACCTGTCACGGTTATCCTCCGACGACGACTCGTCCCTTGGGTGACCGCAATCCCGGTGCTCATTCAGCGCATTCCCGTTATGCCTGCACCGAATGCCACAGAGCCGTAACCGGATTGGATCATATTAACGGTTTGCCTGCCACGGTATCGTTTGTGGACGCGAATATTTCCACGGCCAACGACTACCCGGTTTCATACACGAGCCCCAGCAATTGCGCGACGTGGTGTCACTCGAACTTGCATGACGGTGCGCCGATGGTGCAGGTGTCATGGAACACCGGACAAGAGCTTACTCAGTGCCGGTCGTGTCATCAGATACCGCCGCAGACTCCATTTCATCCGACAGACAACCAGTGCCATCATTGTCATCCGAACATTGATCCGAATTCGAACTACAACGACGCAAACTTGATCAGATTCTTACCCGGCGACACGCTGCACGTCAACGGCGTGATTAACGCGATCTTCCCGGGGAGCAATTAGGAAATCGCCATCTGCCTTGAAAAATAGAGCGGCCCGGTACGAGATACCGGGCCGCTTTTATTTTCAAATCTCCCCCCAAGATCTGCGTAGCAGTTTTGGGGGGATTAAGGGGGGCTTCTGAAAAAGAGTCGAGGTAATTGCTCGGCTCTTTCTTTTTGTCATCCTCTGTAAGGACCTACTAAAAGGCCGCCACCACCCCAAGCGCAACCCGAGAATTCCCCACGCTTTGTCATCCTGAACGTAGTGAAGGATCTCTCCGCATTCCATCCCCCATCCCCCATCCCCTACTTCAGCAGCACCACCTTCTTAAACGCTGCCTTCGCCCCGCTCTCCGCCCGCACAAAATAAACCCCACTTGCAAGCGAACCCGGCGCAACATAAGCAATCGCATTCGACAAAAGCCTCCCCCGATAAATCACATCCACCTCTCGCCCCAACAAATCATACAACACCACGTTTACATCTGCATGCAGCGGAACATCAAAGGAAATACGAAGTGTTGAGTTGAAGGGATTGGGAAAAACAGAAAGTGACAAATCACGCGGCAAGGGAGTTCGCTCTCGAGCAGCCAAACCAAAGTTCCGGTCGCCCGCAACGACGATGATTCTGCCGCGCTCTTCGAGACCATGATACGCCGAGAAAAACCAGTCATCAATCCCGTCGCCGTTAAAATCTCCCGCTTCACCGATCCGGTACGGATAGTTCATCCCGTCCAACGGACCGTCCAACACCCACGCCGGCGACTCCGGCAACGGATCCCCACCCAGCCAAACCTCGATGTGGTCATTGGGGGGAGTTAAGTAGTGTTCGTAATGCGCGACATCGTCATACCCATCCCCATTGATGTCCCCTAACGGCGTCACGTACTTGGGCACATTATTGTTCGGCCAATGTAACTCGACGTCATCAACAAGATCCATGTCCGGTCCACCCCAGTAGATGTATTTCCGTGCGCCCTCGGCAAATGAGGTCGCACGAGATATGATGTCATCGTATCCGTCCCCGTTTATGTCGCCCACTATCCGGTGGTAATATTCAAACGTATTCCCTGCTGCCGATGGGCGAACACGGATCAATGCCGGCAGCGAATCTGCCAACGGAGAGCCCAAATAGAGTTCCGCGCGAACGTATCCACTATCTCCGAGCAGGATGACTCGTCCAAAGTCCGAGTAACCGTCGCCATTCACGTCGCCAAATCCCATGTGACTGGAATTGAAATCAAAGTGTGACCACAGCGCATCATCAGATCCCGGAATTTCACCCAAGTAAAAGTTGAACATTCCTTCGTTCAACGGTCGTTTCGTGTAATCATCCCGACCATCCCCATTGTAGTCGCCCACGTTGGTAAGATAGTGAAGATCGGAAAGTGCTCCAATCCAGTCAGGAATCGTATCAAATACCCCTGGGCCACCTAAGAATAACGCCGAACGCCAACCTGCCCCAGCAGACTGCAGGTAAAGGCTAAGGAGAATATCTTGATGGCCGTCGCCGTTCACGTCACCAGCAGGGACCGTAAAGCCCGCATCGAATGCACCATCTGACCAACCATATCTGTCATTCGTCGTGTCGTATCGCCCAAAATCGATGAAACTGGCATTACCCAGATTGTTGCCCCAATACAGCCGGATATCCAAAGAGTTCACGGAACTTTCCGACCCGACGATGACATCGTCGAACCCATCTCCGTTTTGATCACCAACAGATTGAAAGCAACTAAACCCCAAATACTGTCCCACCTCCCCCGTCACATCCAACAAATACGTCGGTTCGTACGGCTGGGCATACAGCAGGCCCCCCAGCAACAAAACCGCGAACCCCACCCGCTTCAAAAGATTGAATACAGATAGAATTCGCGTCATGATCAAGGCCTCCCGGAAAGGATGAAATATGAAGTATGAAATATGAAATTCCGAGCAGAAAGTCAACATAGCCATATTTTTTTAACAAAAACGCGGCGGCTCTTTCGAGCCGCCGCGCCAGCGCAACAAGCGCTTCACAAGCACCTAAAAGAAGAGCGAATAGACGATAAACACCATCAACGTAAGTCCGGCGATAAACGCCAGCCAGCCCCACGTCTTCAGCGCCAACTTGTGCCACGTCTTCATCGGCGGCACAACGTGATCCTCAAGCGTTCCTTCTTTAATTAGTTCATCAAGTTCATTCGGACGTTCGCGCTCCAACTCTTCAGTCGATTCGCGGCCCGTGAAAATCACGTCGTCAAACGGGAACTTCGTCGGACGCAAATGGCCGTTGAAGAAGTGCACCGTAAAGATGAATGCGGTCGCCAACAGCGCTTCTTCGCTGTGGACAATGTGTGCGAGGTTGATCACCCAACCCGGCAGGAGCTTCGTGAAGAACTCGGGATACCACAGGATAAACCCGCTCGAACCGATGATAATCACACCCCAGAATACCGCGAAGTAGTCGAACTTCTCCCAGTAGGTGAACTTGCCGAATTTCGGTCTCGGCCCCAGCCACAGGAAGTAACGGAAGTGGTTGAAGATGTCCTTCGCATCCTGCAATCTCGGAGTCATTGACTTCTCGCCGTAGAACAAGCCGCGCTTTCTCTGCACCAGCCACGAATACAGCAGGCCAAAAACATGCAGAATAAACGTCGCAATCATGATGATCGCGCCGATGCGGTGGATAATCGCCATCGTGCGCAAATCGATCAAGTGATTCGTGATCCAATAGGCAGCCTGCGAATGCGAGAATTTCAACGGAAGACCGGTCGTCGCCTGCAGCAGGAAGCTCGAAGCGAGCGTGATGTGCAGCGTTCTCTGCCACGGATCGAACCGGCGCACCCACTTACGATCTTTCTCCGGTGAGCGTTTCGGTCGGCCGGCCGCAATTTCGCGAATAAACCACAGAATCGTGTGCAGGCCGAAGAACCCGAATACAAAGAACAGCAGCGACGTCATGAACTTTTCGGCTACGGTCACGTTGCGGTGCGGCACCGTCGCGCCCTCGTCTCCGCCATGCGGGTCATAGTGCGACAGGAACTGCACGAAGTTTTCGTTAGCGTCCTTGTGACACCGCGCGCAAGTCTTGACGATATTCTGCCGGCTGATCTTGGAGTCAGGATCGTCCTGCGAGCGAATGTCGTGATTGCCGTGGCAGTTCACGCAGGTCGCGAACTCGTCGCCTTGATATCCAAGGCTGTACGCCTGACCGTGATAAGTCCGTTCATATGAGCGCACGACTTCCGGATTCAACTGGAACTTCAGCGCGAAATCCCGGTTCCCGTGACACTTGCTGCACATATCGATGATATGCCGCGGCTTCATGTCGTCGCTGACCTTCTTGATGTCCTTTTCACCGTGGCACGTCACACACGTCGGAGCCTCGGTGTGTCCCTTGGCACGGGCGATGCCGTGTTCGGAACGCATGTACTCCTGGTATTCCTTCGTGTGGCAGTTTTCACACTGCATCCGCAAATTCGATTTCGGTTCTTCGCCGTCAACTTTGCGGTTAAAGTGATAAACGTGACACTGCGTACAATTGGCGATATCGCCCGTCTCGTTGGTCGTCATTACGCGGCCGTGCGCCAAAAACTCCTTGGCGTGCCGTTCACCTTCATGGCAGCGGTTGCACGTCGCGGGAAGCTCTTCGCGGAAGATGCCGCCTGACGCATGAACCATCTGTGTTTGGTGCCCGGTATGACAAGCCACGCAGGTCATTAGCCTCGCGTCCACGCCGTCCTTGCGGTGCAGCGACTCCTCATAGCCCTTGTGGCACGTCGAACAAAGCGCGTCGAGCCGCTCTACGGAAGTATGCGACGCCGGATCTCCCGGAGACAAAATTCCGTGCTCTCCGTGACAGTTCACGCAGTTCGGAGCGTCGACATTTCCTTCTTGAATCTGCTTGTAGTGCTGACTGGCGAGGAAATTCTCCGACTCCTTCTTGTGACAGTTCATACAACCTTTGATGTTGTACTGGTGCCACTCTGCGACCGTCATGCTGTCCCGCCGCGATTTGAAGTGCGGGTCATGGCATGATGTGCAGCTCATCTGGCGCGACGAGGCCTTGCCCGTCCGCGAGTGCACACTGTGCTCGAAAGCATCCAATTCCGTCCGGTGGCAAATTCCGCAAACGTGTCGGGAATCGGCATGTTCAGAAATTTGATGGGAGCCGTGACAGTCGGAGCACTCTGGGACTCCTCGGAAACCCATATCATTGAGCTTCGTGAAGAACCCGGCCATGAAGGTCTTCATCTGATCTTCGTGGCAGCCGCCGCAATTGACGGATCTGGGTCGTTCGTGCGGGAAGTCGGCGCCTTTTAGATCAGTGTGACAATCAATGCAATCCAATCCCTCGTGCACCGACCCTTTGAGGCTGTCTGTGGTAACACACAAGGCTTTTTCGCCCGTGAGAGTTTTGGTTGTGAGAGTCGGATCGCTGTGGCAATCCATGCAGTCGTTGTTGGACTGCGCACTAAGCGGCGCCCAGACCAACAGGACAGCAAGCGGCAGTAAGATAAGTTTGGTAAATAAGTTCATCAATCGGATCACTTTTCAGTGGTATTCGATTCGGTTTCGGCAGGGACGGCGTCGGAGTTAGCGGCCGACTGGCCATTCGTCGAGGTAATCTTGTCGTACCATCGACGATGGTGGTGTTTTACGAAGTCGAGGGACATCTTGCCCGTTAGCCACGTCCAGCTCATCGGGTATTCTTCCGGATGGAAGATCACGAAGAAGAAGTGCCAGACGATAATTGCTAAGGTCGCCAGCCAAGCCTCATAGAGGTGAATGGTCTGGCTGACAGGGACGGCCCAAGCGGGCAGAATGGGGGAGAGTTGGGCCGGGAACCACAGGACGAACCCGGTAGCGATCATCAAAATCGTACCCCAAATCAGCGCCCAATACTCAGCCTTCTGCGAATAATCGTAACGATCAAATTTAGGGGGTTCATTTCGCTTTTTCAAGTGGAATGCGACATTTTCGGTCATTTCCGAAATATCCGACTTTGCCGGAAGCAGGGCACCCAGTTCTTCCTTCCCGCGGCGGGTCATAAACAGGTAGATAACGTGGTAAATGGAGCAGCCCACCAGTCCGATCGCCATGATTCTGTGAATCACGCTGCGAATGCCCTCGTGGAATCCAACCGCCGACAGCAGTCTTACCCACCAAGCGTCCGGGTACTTAAGAGCGAAACCTGTAACGGCGAGCAAAATAAAGGTGATCGACAGCGCCATATGCTGAATCAACTGATGTTTGTCGAACCGCGTGACCTTTTTCCCCTGCGCCTGTTGTTTACGGGCCCGCAGAAGATGGTAGTTCAGAATGATGATGTTGTGCAGAATCATGCCGCCGATCACGACAATGATCATTACCCAATAGATTCTGGCGATCCACCATTGCGCGCCACCCTCTTTGGGCTGCAATGCTTGATGTGTGTAGGATTGAGCGAAGTTCGCGTCTGCCTTCGGGTGGCACTTGGAGCAGGTTTGAACGACGTTGCGAGGATTCACGGAGGAGAGCGTGTCATTCGCAGTCCGTACCGCGTGCGAACCGTGACAGTCGTTGCACGTTGCCGTGTTTTCGTCTTTCGCGTGCGTGGCCAACCCGTGATAACTGTCTGTGTAGGTCGAGACAACATCCGGCGCAAGTCCGTACTTACGAATAATGTCCGGGTTTTCGTGGCACTTCCCGCAGGTTTCCTGCGCCAAACGGTTGTGGCTTACCTTGCTCAGCGGGTCCTTCGGCGAAATCAGCAAATGTTCGCCGTGACAGCCGGTACAGGTGGGACTGTCTTCGATACCACTCATTAGCGCGCGGTAGTGAATCGACTCGTGGTACTTTTTCTGTTCCTGGCCGTGACACTTTCCACAGGTCTTGTCGATATTGTGTGGAGCGATTGTAGACTCCGGATTGTTGCTGCCGCGCACGGCATGGCCACCGTGACAATCAATGCAAACCGGAACCTCTTCGTTGCCTTCCTGCAATTTCTTTCCGTGCGTACTTGCAAGATAGTTTTCAAATGAGCGTGGTAGACGTACGTCGGGATCCAGCGCGATGCCGATTTGGCTGTGGCACTTCGCGCACGTTTCGACTTGGTTCGTCCTGTACATCGGCGACTCTGGGTCCGAAACCTTGCGAATGTTGTGCGCGCCATGGCAGCTCTCGCAGCGCGGGGCACGAGGCGATCCGCTTCCGAGCGCATATGCGTGCAAGCTCTGATTGTAGAGCCTGACGGTTTCTTCGTGGCAGCCTCCGCAGGTCGCCTCCGCCGGGGACTCGTTCGTAATTCTCAGCGTGGAGTCGGACGGGGCGCGGCTGCGGTGTTCACCGTGGCAGTCAAAGCAATGCGACAGGTTTCTGCCTTCTTTGAATTGACCGTGCACGGACTTCTTGAATTCTTCTTTGATGTCATTGTGGCAATTCAGGCACGACTGTTCCAGCATTTCCGGTTGCTTGTCTTCGGCATGAACCGCGTGCGAACCGTGACAGCCTGTGCAGGAAGGAACGCCTTCCTTGCCCTGTTTCTGCAATTTTCCGTGTATACCGACGTCATAGCTTGCGTATGCCGTAGAGCGTCCGCGGTGCGGGGGGTGCATGCGATTGTGGCATTCCTCACAAGTGCGGTCGACCTTTTCTGCCGAAAGTTTCGTTCCGGCTCCGGGACTTTGGATGTTGTGAGTGCCATGGCACGCCGCGCACTTCAGAGCGCCTTCGTGACCGCCTGACGCAACTTGCGCCGCCGCCGACTTGTGACAGTTTGCGCACTGGACGGATTTCAGGTTCTCGTCGTGAGGAAAGTCGTCGAAACCTTTGAGGTCACTGTGACAATCCACACACGCGAGCGACGCGTGTTTCGAGCGTGCCAGTGAATCCGACGTAACACAAAGTGAGGCAATTGAACCGTCCGCGTTCGTGCGCGTTAACGTTCCGTCCGAGTGACAATCGACACACGCGTTGTCGTCACCGGCTCTCAGCGGCAGGGCGCAGCCGAGAATGAGAATAAGGGCAAGGATAAGTCGTTTCATTAGTCTACTTCACTTCTTTTTTCCGGGTAGTGAAGATGGATAGGTGATATCGTCGTCGTGACAGGAATTACAAGTTGGCGGAACAGAATAGATGCGTCCAACATGGCACTCTTCGCACGCGATCTCGTTGTGTGATTCGTTTAGCGTAAAACCGGTATGGCTATGGTCGAAAGATCCGACCGCCCATCCCATGTGGCAGGCGTTGCACTCTTTCGACGGTTTGTTGAAGTGGTATGGACTGCCATGACATCTGCGGCAAGCGAACTGGTGGTAGGATTTCAGCGGCCAACCCGTACGTTCGTGTGAGAATGCAACGGCTTCCTGCTTCAAATGGCATTGGGTGCAGCTCATCTCTTCGTGGCAGGAATTACAAATGCCGTGCAGAGCTTCCTCAGTATGGCGAATTTCGGTTGTCGTCTCTTGATCTTTAGCGTGGCACGAACCGCAGCCTTCCGCGTGATGACAAGAAGCACAGTCGATGCCGTACTTGTCCGTGTGGTTCTTGTGAAAGAGCGTGACAATTGTTCCGCCGCCGTACGAAGAGTGCCAGACTTTTTTATCAGGTTGAACCAATCCCGCAAAGCGGCTTCCCGGCCCTGCAGGCAGAGAAGGTTCCGTCACGATTTCTTGACCTTTCTTTATGTGACAGATATCGCATTGCGTGTCGTGACTCCAATCCTGGTGGCAACCGAGACATTGACGGTGGTACGCGCCTTTGAGTCCGGGTTGTTCGAGGTTTTCGTCGGCGATGTGCGGGGGGTGGCAGTTCTTGCAAGCCGTGATGCCGCCCACTTCTTGAAAGTGGTGGCAGTCCTGGCATCCGCGGTCCATGGCCGTCATTTCCGCATGAAGTCGGTGCGAGAACTGAACGGGCCAGTATTCTTTTTCAATTTCGTTAATCAGAACCTCATCGGGACCCATCTTGATGTCTTTGGGGGTGGCCCGTGGACGAGGACACGCTCTCAGACAAGGATCGTCGAGCGTCGGTGTGCTGCAAACGTGACATTCACCGCAACCGTTGGTTGACTTCGTGGGTTGCGAATATGCGAATGCGGAGTCGCTGTACAAAAGCAGCGCGAGGAGTAGAGCGACAGATAGTGATATTTTCATGGCCGGATCGCTCCGACACTTGTCCTAAATTTAGTGACGTTTGGGTCGCTTATTCAAAGCCTTCCAAAACGGAACGAAGGAGAGTAGACCCAGAATCGCAGTTATATACTCTCCGGCTTGCGTGACCAACGTGAATTCATGTAGAGTATGCATGTTGGTTCCTTCTTAATGGCTTTCGCCCGCGTAGTCCGGGTGCTGCAAGAGAATCGGCATACGGTTTACGATAAATTGGTAGGCCAATATGCCGACCGTGAAAATCATAATCGTAACCCAAATCTCTTTCCAGTTCGGGATGTAGCGTTCGGTGGCGTTGTAGTTCAGTGCGATTGCGGACACATTGAGCCGGTTCAGAATTAATCCGACGACCGTCCACACCGCGGCGACGCGAGCCCAAGAAGCCTTCATTCTTCTCACACTGAACAGAAACAGAAAAGCCGGCGCGAGAATAAATCCGACGATTTCGACCAGATACCACATACCGTAGCCGGAACTAAGCAGAGACCATTGGTTTTCGTGGGCAAGGCCGATAACCTTGAGCCAGAAGTACAAGTAGAGCACCAACGCACCGCCCTTGGCCAAGCCGAGGATGAGACGGTCGAGATCGCGATGACTCAGGTGCCCGGTTTGCATCTTGAAATAGCGGTGCGCGAGACTGGATTCAATGATGATCATTCCGATGCCGCCGGACACCGCGGATATCAGGAAGTAGACCGGCAAATACATACTGTACCAGAGCGGATGCAGTTTCCCCGGAGCGATAAGGAACAACGCGCCGAGCGAAGATTGATGCAAGGTCGAAAGAACAACCGCCATGACCGTCGCGCCAAGTGTGAGGTTGATCGCCCACTGGCGCAATCGCTTCGCACCCAGCCACTCGAAGAGCGGCGGAAAGAACTCGACGAATTGACAAAACAGATAAAGTGCGACACACCAACCGACTTCGAACATTACGGAACTTGTGCCCCACGACACGAACATCGGATACGGAAGTCTCCACGGACGGCCAAGGTCGAACATCAACCCGAACACGACCAGAATGTAGCCCAAGAAGCCGGTCAGAATCGCCGGACGTACGAGCGGATTGAATTCACGCATTCCAAAAATGTGCGCGATCGTTCCGATCGTGAAACCTCCGGCTGCCAACGCAACTCCGCAAAGCACGTCAATACCGATCCAGATTCCCCACGGGTTTGCGTCGGTCAAGTTCGAAATTGCACCCAGTCCGCCCGTGAATTTCATATAGGTGATTGGCAGACCGATGGCAATGATGATCCACGCGACGATATGTCCCGGAGTGACCAGACTCTTGAAATAGTCGCGAGGGGTCATGCCGAGGAATATCTTGTCGCGCATGAAGTTTGGAGCAATCAGCGGCGCTCGCTGCACGGGAGCAGTAATAGTAGGCATTACGTCTTCTCCCTGTGGTTGTTGCTGTGTTCATCCTTATGATTGCCGTTCTTTTTCGCGGCAAGCTCGTCTTTGCGTTTCGAGAACAGGTATATGCTCAGGAAGAACGCGGGCCAGATTGCCATGACGAGCGGTGCGGCGGAAAGGTAGTTTCGGGTCAGCGCCGGATAAGGAGTCGTGCCAAGGTCCGTGCGGAAGCCGATTTTATCAAACGGCTGCGATGAGATATACATCCAGCTCGTTCCACCTACTTCGTGCTCGCCGTAGATGTGGTCGACGTATTTTTCGGGATTTCGCGCAATCTTCTGACGCGCGAGCTTTATCAAATCTTCTCTCCGCCCGAATGTCATCACTTCCCGGGGACACGCCTCGACGCAAGCGGGCGGGCGACCCTCTTTCAAACGGGATTCAAAACAAAAAGTGCACTTCCTCACGCGCGAATGAAGTGCACTATGGTATTCATAGGCCGGCACATCGAAGGGACATGCCACCATGCAGTAACGGCAGCCGATGCAGACACTGGGGTCATACGTAACGGCGCCGGTGTCCGTCTTGTGAAAAGCCTGCACCAAACAAGCGGAGGCGCAGGCAGGTTCATCGCAGTGCATGCACTGCCGTTTTACGTAAATATGGGAATCTTCAGTAGGTCCGTCGAAACGGTTGACAATGGTAAATTGATTTTCGTGCGTCCGTCGAGTTTGCTCGAATACGGACGCGTCCTCAGGTGCAGCTTCAGGGAGCGGAAGTCCATTTTCCTTGGCGCAGGCGATTTCACATCTGCGGCAATTCAGCCCGATACACTGCGTGGTATCCACGAGGATACCACGGCGGTCCGGATTGCCTGAGAAGTGCTCCGTTCCAGCGAGGGATACGCTGGGAAGGGAGCCTGCAGCGACCCTCGCCGCCGCAACGCCGGCGAGCTTAAGGAAGTCTCTGCGATCTAAATTCATAGTGGTACCTCTCAATCCGGGGCGGTTATGTGATTTTTTTCACATGCGCCGCTACAGTATTGTATGAGAGCTATCCAAATTAGGGGTATATATATTCCAAACTATCGGGACGGCGCGTCTATGGACGCGCCGTCCCCAAACAAAAGTGCGATTATTCGCCTTCAGCCTTCGGCGGAAGTTCGTGCTTGATCTGCGCCCATGCTTCTTCAAAGTTGAAGCCCTTGAAGGTAGGGGATTTTTCATTGTGGCACTTAGTGCAAGTCGCTTCGGTCGGCATAACCAGACCTGCGGCCAACGAGGCTTCGTGGTCTTCCATAACCTTCTTGGACTTGTACTCGGAACCCGGGCCGTGGCAGGCTTCGCAGCTTACCGAACCGAGGGACTCGGCCACTTTCATTTCGTCGGCAACGGCGTCATAGCCGCTGGGAGTGCCGTAGCCGGTCGTATGGCAGGCAAGGCATTCGGCGTTGTTTTGTTCGCCTTTTTCGACGAGAACGTCCATTGCCTTGGCGTGCTTCGTTTCAAGCCAAGTTTCCCAGATGTTTCCGTTCTTCTCACCTTTGTGGCACATCTTGCATTTGGCACCGCCAACGTAGGTCGGAGTTGCCGCAGCGTCATCTTGGGCATAGACGCTGAAGGCCGACAACGCCAGCCCAAAGACAATCAATGCCGCGATAGATTTTGCAGTGATTCTGCTCATTTCTTATTCCACTTAACGTTTAGTGAAGCGCCGGATTCGTATATGAATGCGCGGCACAATTGATGAATGCTCAAATCAGATTGGGTACACTTCCGCCTCTTGCGTGCGAATACCGCATTTAGGCGGGCCAAACTCGAAAAGACCCTCCCAAAAGAGGTCAAATCGAGACACGAACAATATACAAGTTACTGCTGCAAAACGCAACCTCCTTAGGATGTATCCTCATGCAAATATGATAGTTGCTGTCATGTTTGAAATCACTCTGCAACACCTACTTAGCGCCCACAAGTGATAAGATTTATTGCGGATACGCTGGGTCAGGCAGGCTTTGTGAAACGCAGAGAAATCGACCACAAAGTCTTGAAGTCAGAGGCTTTCAACGTGACAGGGTTACAATCCTCACGCATAAAGAGGAATAGACAACAATTAGTCACATCGGATCAGGGGCCTACAGCACAGGTTGTTTGTCCTCGTTACTTCGTGATTCTCATGGATTAGACAAGAAAAAGGGCCGCAGGTTTAACCTGCGGCCCGAATTTCGGAGTAAGGAGTCTTACTTCAAAAGCAGCATTTTCTTTTGCAGAGTGTAATCGCCCGTCGTCAAACGGTAGAAATACAGACCACTGGGAAGCGCGCTTCCGTCGAAGATAACGTTATGGTGGCCGGAATTGAGAGTTCCATTCACCAACACTGCCACAACCTGTCCAACGGCGTTATAGACCTTTAGGGTCACGTTGTTGGTTTCAACCAAGTCGAACGAAATATTCGTTTCCGGGTTGAACGGGTTGGGGAAGTTCTGATACAGCGCAAGTTCGCCCACGACTCCGGCACCGGCATGCGGCGCGGCTTCGAGATTGCCGACTACTTCCTGACTTCCGCTAAGGCTGACGCTCACGAGCTCGTAGTTGTACACTCTTCCGTTTTCAAGGTCGCGGTCCACAAACGAATAGGTCGATCCGGAGGCGTTGTTGGTCGCCACAACGTGGCCGGCCATCAGTCCGTCGCGCATGATCTCGAAATGATCATTGTCCGTTTCAGAAGACGTGGTCCAGTTCAACTGAATTTCTCGATCACCCGGCATGGCCGCAAAGCTGTTCAGTTCGACAGGGAGGAAGCGGTCAAAGCACACGCAAATGCAGCCCTCGCTTTGCGGAATAATCAGATTGTGCCAGCACGTGTCGCCCCACAGCGTCCAACCGGTGTTGCTGAAGAGGAACTGAGCCGGGTCGCAGATTTCCTGGCAGTCTTCCGTTTGACATCCTTCTTGGATGTCGAGTATCGGATACCGGCCCATCTGGAAGCCTTCACCGCACACGAACACGTGCGTCGGCGTACCTTCACACAAGTAAGTGCAAATACACGCCGGCGGAATAGTGATGTCGTCTTCGAAGAAGTACACGGCAGTATCCCCGTCGCACGGGCTGCAATCGGGAACGTCAATGACGATGTCGAGGAAGTTGGGCGGACAGTTGTCGCTGGTCAAATTGACCGTCACGATCATTTGTCCTCCGTCTGCGTCCGGAGTCACCGTTAGATTGAAAATGGTATCGAGAGACGCATTCGCGGCGATATTGCCCAAAGCAACTGGGTTGGTCGAATTGATGGTTGCCGCGCCAAAGTCACCGCCGATGTTCGTGATCTCAAGCATGACATTGTTGCATTCTGCCGTGCCGTCATTCAATGTGGTCACGTGCAGATCGAATGTCGGGGTGGTGATGCCGCCGCCGTTCGGATCGCAGCGCAGCGTCACGCCGTTCGAAGACAAACGCAACTCACCTTGGCCGCAAGCCGCAATGATCTGATTGATCGCACCGCCCGTTCCCGAGCCGTCAGACGAAACGATGCGCACCGTTCCGGCTGAGGTGGCAGCATAATCGTTCATGACAGGCAGAATGAATGAAATCGGCTCTGCGCCCGGACGCGGAATCCAAACGGAACAGATACGAATGCCCAAGCTCGCGGCATCCAAAGCACGCTGATGGGCATACATGGCGTCGCTGGGATCATGCACGTCGTCACAGCCGCCATTTGAAGCGTCGGTAATGAGAACGATGATCTTTGTGGCAGCGGCGCGGAACGGAGTCGTAAAGTCGGTTCCGTCCGTGCAGCTTGCGTCATTGGTGATGATTTCACGCAATGCTTCGTCCGTAGCTTCGGGCAAGTTGGCGCCGTATCCAGCCGTCAACGCGGCAATGGAAGCCTGAACGGAAGCAATGTCCGTCGTGAGATTGTGTTCGGTATGGACGTAGTCGTCGCCATTTACGGTTCCGTCAATCGTGACCAGGCCGAGACGCAGATCATTGCCGGAAGCGATGTTCGCCAAAGTAACAATATTCGGAAGCTCGGCAATTACGTTGTCGATCGCTGGCTGCATTGAACCTGTTATGTCAACCGCAAAAACGAGATCAATGGGACCGCAATCCCCGGGCTGTGGACATCCTTGATCGCAGCCAATGCCTTCCGTCCACTCACCACCCAAAGCATGCTCGCAAGTCACTTGCAGCGTCGGTTCGCAAACGGCATCGCCATCGTCATAGTAGCAGCAACGACCGGACTCGCACGGGTTCTCGTCGCAGTTGAGACCTTCTTCCCACGCACCCTGCAGGAACAAACAGTCTTCCAAGTTCACGGTGGCACACGCCGGCGCGCCGGCACTATTGAAGTAACAGCAACGTCCCAAATTGCAAATTGAAGGAGTCACGAACAGTCGGTATTCGCCGCAGGCATTTCCAAGTGACTCCAAAGTGACATAAACTGTGCCTTGAGTAAGGTAAACGCAGTCGCAAAGCGAGTTAAGCGCGTTTCCACCGTCGTCATTCTCGCAAATGTCCGAAAGGCAGCATTCCGTGCCGATCAAGAGATACGGATCAAACTGGAAATCGAGCGTTTCATACGAGAACAACCAGAAGCCGTCATAAGGAATCGTCACTGCCACGACAACGTCCGGCGACACGAACTGATTGCAATCGTTGCCTTGGTCGCAAGTGGTTCCTTCGAGGATGCCGGGCGCAGTAAGGGTTGCTTCGGCACAGTTGGGGTCGCAGTCGAAGATGGAAAGGTTGTACGGGCCGGCATGGTTGTTAAATCCGTCCACAACGATCAGAATCTCTTGTCCTTCCGTCAGCGGCACGCAGTTGACTCGCGAAAACAGAGATCCTTCCGCGCAGGAAGGCGATGCGTCATCGTTCCCGCAAATATAATCACTGGGGAATGTCGGCGGGCAGGTGTATTGCCACAACGAGAGCTCCGTGTCGTACCCACTGCCGCACAGCGAGAAAGTGTAAGTGCTCGTTCTCGGTGCCGTCCAGCGGTAGGTCACGTCTGGTGCAGCACCGCGAAGTATGCCCCAAGTGCCCTGATAGCACCCTGGTTGCGCAGACGTAGCGTTAATGTCATTGCTATGGCCGTCGGTGTTTCCGGACGCGATGTTGTCGCCGAGCACGGAACCGAGGTCGACGGCGTCGCCACACGCTTCTCCGCCTTCGTCGAGCGAGCCATTGTTCGGAGTCATGCGGCCAAGTTGGCTCATGATCGATTGATACTCGACATAAAGCTCGTTCGCGGGTAGTCCGTGAGCTTTGGCGTCGAGGATTTGCTGGTCCAGACCTTCCAAGCGCAGCTGCAGCTCAAGATTGGTCTTGGCCTGACTCAGGTCTTGTGCCGTCATGTTCTGCTCGTTCTTTTGGGCGGCAGAAGCCACAACGGCAAGAGCAAGCATACAACACAACATCAAAAAATTCTTCATCTGTCTCTCCGTGGGTAAGTTCATAGACGACGTGTTTGAACCAAAGATACGGAGGCATGAAACTACTTATGTATTAGAGAGGGGTGTCGGTGCGCTTCATTGAAAATAGGTGGATGTTGAACCGAGACTACTAAATATAGTGCAGAGCGAATTATCAACAGCTTATGAAAACTGATTGTTGCGGACTAATTAATCCCTTGGAGGAGGTGTATAAAGAGGAGGTTTGGTCAAGAATTGGTGTGATTGGGAATAGTGTGCGCAACTAAGTTTCTTTGGGAATACTTACTATAGTTTACGGCAACATTCAGTGACCCATGCAGTTTCTTTTGTCAGCATGTTGATGTTTCAAGACAATTCATGCGGAAGTATCTTGTGCCATCAAACAGGACCAATAAGAAACTGAACGGAGAAACACATGAATAAGATGCTGACAGTTTGTTGTCTGCTCTGCCTTTTTGCTGCGGGAAGCCTCGCGGTCGCCAAGGTGGATCCGAACACGGGTGCGACGTCCGACGGTACGTCCAGCCCGACGTTTTTGAATGCAGACCGCGACTTGATTTTGGCGGAGCGCGACCGGATGGAGAGCGATCTTGCAGCCCTTTATCAGGAAGCGATTTCCCGAAAGGCAGCCGGACAAGAAGCTGACGAAATCTGGGCGCAGATTGCCGAATTGAATGCGCAGTTGTACCCCGATCGCTCGACGCCGCGTGCGGACAACGGCGGCGAAACGTGTGCGGAAGCCGCGGCAATCACATTTTTGCCGTACTGTGACGCCGGAAGCACATTGGATAATGTCAACAACTATCATCCCAACGTTGACGATCGTTGTGGTCCCAATCCTCCCGGATCTCCGGTTGCCGGCGATGGTCGTGAAGTAGTCTACACGTTTACTCCTGATGAAGACATCACCGTTTCGATTTCGCTTTGCGGATCTGACTTCGACACGTATCTTTATATTTACGAAGACGGTTGCCCCGGTTCGGGCACGGAATCGTTGGTTTGCTGCAATGATGACAATGGCGGCAGTTGCCCCGGCGGCAGCGGGGGCTTGACAAGCTGCTGCAATGACGTGACGTTGTTTGCTCAGCACACCTATTACATCTTCGTCGACGGTTGGTCACCTAATTCGGCCGGCTACTACGTGCTGAATGTCAGCGCCGGAATCCGTTGCGAGACGTGCGATCCCGTTCCTTCCTGTGTCGAATGTCCGCAAGACGGATATCACAGCCTTGAGCCGGTGTGTGAGGACAACTATGTCGACATTACCAACTCAGGCTGCGTTCCGGGTACTCCGGGCTTCTTTGAAACGGTCGGATGCAACACGACGATTTGCGGCACACTGGGTCGCTATTTCGATGCAAACGGCGGTGCTCATGATGATGCCGATTTCTTCCTGTTCCCCGTCACCGAAGATGCCGAGAGCCTTACGGTTCATTTGAAGTCTGGTGCTCCCGGCGCATGGGCATTGTGGCGCGTGAATCCAGACGAAATCTGCGGCAACGCGGAAGTCATCGTTCCAACTCAAGAATTCTCGCGTTGTCAAGAACGCGTATTCTCCAGATGTTTGCAGCCGGGTCTATACGTGGTCGGAATCACAAGCGTCGGTGAGGTACCCTGCGGTGTTCCGTACACGATTGCTTTGTCCTGTGACGATTGCCCGATTCCGCTCGGTCGTTGCTGCTATCGCACGGAAGACGGTCCGGCGTGTGCGGACGAACTTAGCCGCGAAGAGTGTGCTGATCTTGAGGGATTGTGGACTCTCGGCGCAACATGCGAAGAGTGCTGCCCGACGGACTTCTGTGTCGATTACATTGACATTCCCGGTGTCTACGAATACGTCAACACGGCAAACACCTGCTGCTCGGTTCCGGTGAACTTCTGCGTCGGACAAGATGGCTGTGGCTCTAATAGTTGTTGGGCTGCGTACCGCGCGGTCATTTATCGCTTCGTGTTGGAGAGCGACGCTGTGCTGAGTCTGAGTGCGGCAGGTCCTGGCGACAACCAGATCATGGTGTTCACGGATTGCACGGATCCGACGGGTACGTGCGTGGCCTCGGCCGATAACGCCACGGTTCCGAATATCCTTGGCGCAACCGAAATTTTGGAAAACATCGCTCTTCCGGCGGGCACATACTATGTGGCCACGTCAAATTACTTCTGGTCGAACTTCCCGTGTGGTGAGATCACCTTGCATATCACCAGCGACACACCGCTGCCGGTCGAGATGATCGGCTTCGACGCGGTTGCAATGGATCACGCAGTGAAGCTCGCGTGGAGCACGGCTTCTGAAAGCAACAGCAGCCACTTTGATATTCTGCGCGATGGCGTCTTGGTGAATCGAGTGAATGCGGCGAATTCTGCGACGGGTTCGAGCTACACATGGACGGACAACGGTCTCGACAACGGCCGTGTGTATCAGTACACTCTGGTGGCCGTGGACCTGAACGGCGCCGAGGCTGTTGCGGGACATGCTGAAGCGGCTCCGAATGCAGCGGCGGCAACGGTCAGTGAATTCTCATTGCATCAGAACTACCCGAACCCGTTCAACCCGGAAACTCAGATCGCGTTCGATCTGCCCGAAGCATCCGCGGTTCGTTTGACTGTAATCAATGCTTTGGGACAGGAAGTTGCGGTGCTGGCTGACGGCGCGATGAACGCCGGTCGCCACAACGTGTCGTTTGACGGTTCTGCCTTGCCGACTGGTCTGTACTTCTACCACTTGGTGGCAGGAGACTACAGCCAGATTCGCAAGATGGTCTTGCTCAAGTAGTCACGAAAGATTCGAAAATAGACAGGCGGACCCACTCGGGTCCGCCTGTTTTGTTTGGAGATTCGACCAGAATGGGAAGTAGCAAATTTCCAACACGCCTCTTGAGACCGCAGCAAATTCTGTCCGGGTCAATTGTGCAATCCCTGCGCAGCTTAAATAAGGAAGAATATCAACCGTTTACGCAGGAATGGGAGAATTGTCAAACAAATATTTCCTCAAATCGAGATCTTTTGAACGAAAACAAAATTCTGCTGACTGCGCACAATTGTTGACATCTGGTCCAAATTGCAATAGTTTATGGTCGGTGTGGGAAAACCCACTTGTGCCGTGTAACAAATTAGAGAGGCAGGAACGGACATGAGCAAATGGTCCCGGGTATTTTTAGTTATGTTGCTGGGAATCTGGGGTACCAGCGCGCTGGCGGCGGAATTTTCTCCGGCGCTTGAGTATGAACTGGACAAGGCTTCAGCCAAAGACAAAATTAGCGCAATTGTCATTTTGGAGAGCCCGATTGACATCATGACACTGGATTTCTCGCTGCACGCTCGAAATGCGACTCTTGCTGAGCGTCACCGGGAAGTCATCGAAGCTCTGAAGTACAATGCGGAGCAGACACAGCCTGCCTTTCGCAGCGAGCTGGACGAACTTCAGAACAGCGGCGATCTGACAGGCTACACGGCCTACTGGATTGAAAATCTGTTTGTCATTCACGCGAGCAAGGATTTTATTGAATCGTTGCGGACTCGCGGAGACGTCAAGTATGTGTCGGAAAATTTCCGTCCCGAGTTGATCGAGCCGATTATTAACGAGGGTCGCGAACCCCGCCGCAATCCGCTCGATACGGAATCGACAACTCCGGGGCAGGATGCCATACGCGCGACGGAAGTAAATCGCGTCTTGGGCATCACCGGTCAGGGCGTCCTGGTCGCCAACTGCGACACCGGCGTCGACGGCACGCATCCGGCTCTGGCTTCGCGCTGGCGCGGAACGGTTGCTCCCGCGGCCGAGTGCTGGCGAGACGCCTTAGGCGGTGGTACGACTTTCCCGTCGGACGGCAACGGCCACGGTACCCACGTCATGGGAACAATTACGGGCCGCGAAATAAGCGGTGTCGATACGAACACCGTGGGTTCCGCTCCGAATGCGATGTGGATTGCCGACAATGCGATCAATCAAGGCGTCAGCAGCGATTTCGATAACGACATCATCGATGCATATCAGTGGTTCGCGGATCCCGATGGCAACATCAACACGATGGATGACGTCCCGGACGTGATTCAGAATAGCTGGGGCGTGTTTACTGGTTTGGGCTACGCCCAGTGCTACGACTTCTGGAACACCGTGGTGACCAACTGCGAAGCAGCAGGTCCCGTGATCACGTGGTCGGCGGGCAACGAAGGCACGAGCGGCTTGCGCAGCCCGGCGATTTACTCGCTGAATGCGTACCAAATCTTCTCCGTGGGTGCCGTGGACGCGACAAACTATAGCGCGCCGTATCCTTTGGCCAGTTTTTCAAGCCAAGGACCGACACCGTGCACGCCCGCGTCTCCGGACAATATCAAGCCGGAAATCTGTGCTCCCGGAGTAGACGTCTATTCGTCGATTCCCGGCGGCGGCTATTCGGGATCCTATTCCGGTACGTCCATGGCCGGACCCCACATCGCGGGCGTCGTCGCTCTAATGCGCGAGGCTTGCCCGAACTGTGATCACATCACGATTAAGGATGCGATCATGAACACCGCGCATGACTACGGTACAGGCGGCGATGACAATCAATACGGCCACGGCTTTGTCGATGCTTACGATGCGGTTGTCGCGGTTTCGAGCCTTGGTCGTGTGAACGGTATTGTTCGTGAATCGGGTACGAACAATCCGATTCCCGGTGCGCGTGTTGGCATTACCAGCGGCCCGAACTTTGTATTGACTGCGGCCGACGGATCCTTCAGCTTGCCGCTTACCGACGGCACGTATAATGTCGAGTGCTCCTCGTTTGGCTACATTACGCAAACCGCAAACAACGTGGTTGTCATCACCGATCAAATCACGACTCAAGACTTCACGCTTCCGTTGGCCGCGCAGGGAACCGTCTCAGGTACCGTCACGGACTGCAACGGCAATCCGGCGGTCGGCGCGACAGTCGAAATGCTGAACACTCCGGTGACTCCTGCCACGACAAACGGTTCGGGTTTCTACTCGATCACGTTGCCGCAGGGAACGTACGACATGCGTGCGTCCGCGGCAGGCTGCGGTCCTCATCAAGTGGACAACGTGGTGATCGGCGCGACGGCTACTCAGAACTTCACGTTGCCGAGCGATCCGCGCTACGACTGCAGCTCGCCAGACGGATACGGCTACACGATGTGCGAAGACGTGGATCTTGACGGCCAGCCGTTCAACTGGCAGGCGATTACGCCGTTGGAAGGCGGAAGCGGAACGTCCGTACTGACTTCTGTCGACGATGGATATACGGCCGCGCTTAGTTTCCCCTTCCCATTCCAGTTCTATGGAACGGCGTACACGACGTACTTCATCGGATCGAACGGCTTCGTTACCTTCGGCAGCGGTAGCTCGGATTATTCCAACGAGTGTTTCCCCGCGACCTCCAACCCGGCAGGATTGTATCCTAATTGGGACGACATGACCACTTACACGGGTGAAGTCGCCTACTATTACGACACGGTCAATCACTGGTTGGTCATTTCGTTCTATCAGATCAGCCACTTCAGCGGCGGTGGTCAATCGAGCTTCCAGATTATCATTTATGATCAAGGATTCTATTCGTCGGCCACAGGTGACAACCACATTCTGTTCCAGTATGACGATCCGACAACTCAGACCACGGCCTCCACGGTCGGTATCAAGACCGCTTCGGGTGACTATTCGCAGTACGTTTGTGACGGCACTGCGGATCCGAATTCGTGGGGTCAAGAGGCGGGACGTACGGTCTACTTCTCGACGGGCCCGGGCTGTGATGGCGAAGGCAACATCGTCGTCACTCCGGCGTCGTTGAACGGCGCTGCGCCTTTGGGCGGCACGGATACGGGCAGCATTCAGATTTGCAACACCGGTATTTGCCCGCTGACGTGGGGAGTAAACTGGAGCCAGTCGACACCCGCGCTTGCCTTGTCAGGCTACAATCCGGGAACGGTCGTGATGACTAAAGAGCAGATTGCCATGATAGATGCGATTAACCACGGCGAGAAAATTGACATCAGTGTTCGTGAACCGGGTCAATCGCCCTTGGACGCACAAGGCGGACCGGATACCTTTGGTTATCGTTGGATTGATTCCGATGAGCCCGGTGGTCCTGCTTATAGCTGGGTCGAAATCAATACGATTGGTACCAATATCGGTATCACCGGTGACGATCAGGCCGTGAACATCGCCTTGCCGTTCACGTTCTCGTACTACGGTCTCGACTACAATTCAGTAAACGTATGCTCGAATGGCTTCATGAACTTTGGTTCTCTTGCGACTAACTTCACCAATGCGACTATCCCGAGTGCATCCGCACCGTTGGGTATGATTGCTCCGTTCTGGGATGACTTGGATTTGAGAACTGGTGGCGCCGTATATTCTTACTATGATGCGGCGAACAACCGTTTCATCATCGAGTGGGATGCCGTGCCTCATTATTCGGGCAGCACCGGCGACGTGTATACGTTCCAAGTGATTCTTAATGCGAACGGTCGCATCTTGATTCAATACGCGACTCAAATCCTTGGCACCTACGGCTTGATTGATTGCACAATCGGAATTCAGAACGAATCTGGTTTGGACGGTTTGCAAGTTGTCTACAACGCCGCCTATCTGCACGACAACATGGCGATCGAATTCAGAGCGAATCCGATTTGGTTGGAAGTAACACCGCCGTCCGGTGGAATCTTGGATCCGGGTTTCTGCACAAACGTCGACGTGACGTTTGACGCGGCTGATTTGCCGTCAGGCACGTACACCGGAAACCTCGTCGTGAACAGCTCTGATCCGGACAACTCGACGCAGCTTGTTCCTGTGTCCTTTGTTGTTGGTCAATACACTGACCCGACCGGTTTGACGATCTACTATTGGCCCGGTACAAACGAACTGCATTTCGAGTGGTTGGATGACGGCGCACCCTACTACGAACTGTATTCGTCAACAGTAAGCGAAGGCCCGTTCCTAACGATTGAAGGCGGAACATCGTCGACGTCGTTGAACCTTCCGTTCGACAACACTCAGCGCAAGTTCTACTATCTTGTGGCCAGGGACGTCCCGGCCGCGGCTTCATCGTCGAAGCCGTCTGCCAAGACCGCAAAATAGTCGACCCGTTAACACGCAAAAACCCCCGGCCAATCGGCTGGGGGCTTTTCTTTGGGTCGCTTGAGTATCCTTGCAATTCGGTTCGGCGAAGCGTATCTTAAAGAATGACAGAGAACAGGAGAATCAATATGTTTAAGTTGTGTAAGTACTTGTTGATAGGTGTGTTCATGTGGGCGGGTGCGGCATCTTCGACGACGCTCCGCGAATTGAAGAACTCTCTGACCGAGTATCGAGCTTCGAAGATCGCAATTTCGCAAGATCCCCTTCCAATGGGTATCTTTTATGACTTGGTCGCACCGTTGTCCGGGATAGAACGGTTCGACGGACGCGATGATGCCGCCGAAATAAGTACCCGCACATGGATTCAGGCAAGTCATGAGCTGCGCCGAGCGAGTTTGTTTGATACGAGAATTCCTGCTCAGGAACAACTTCGCAATAGAAGTCAAGTCGCACATGCACAGGGTACCTACCCGCTGGTTGTGCTGCTCTTCGACTACCAAAGAACTCGAGACGGCGTGGACAAAGATCAGGTGATCGCCTACGAAAATGGTGCGGTTACGAACGTCTTGACTTCGTCTTTAGAAACTGATCAAGTGGCAGCCGCGGCCGTGCTCAACGAATGGACCTACCACGGCTCGGATGTCACTTTCAGGCTCGATGCCGCAGATATTTATTCGAACATGGGCAAACTTGCCGGAGTCGAAATGGATTTCGATGACGGTCAAGGAATGCGCAGTGTCGCGCTGAACCAAGACCTGCACGTCGTGTATCCCGAAACGGGAATGAAGACGA
This sequence comes from Calditrichota bacterium, assembly GCA_020637445.1. Classification (NCBI taxonomy): domain Bacteria; kingdom Pseudomonadati; phylum Calditrichota; species Calditrichota bacterium. The sequence goes on from JACJVZ010000001.1 coordinate 354,985, forward strand.
TCACGTCGAAGTTCGAGATGAACGACGGCAGAATCTTCACAGGCAGAACGCGTTTTGACGTGCGTCACCTTGACGCGCCGCCGCCGTCGGAGACGTGGAATCTAACGGCTTCACACAGCACCGGCGGAACTCCTGCGACTGGTGAAGCCTATATTCTCTATGCTCCAGGGCACACGCAAGTGACGCGGCCCGTGGTGTTGGTGGAAGGTCTCGACTTGACCAACACGTTGAATTGGGACGAGCTGTATGACTTGATGAACCAACAGAACCTGATCGAGACCTTGCGTCAAACAGGTTTCGACGCCGTGGTCTTGAACTACGACAACTCTACGATCATGGTGCAGGACAATGCATTCCTTGTGCAAGAGTTGATCGAAGAATTGAATTCGGCGACAGGAGCGATTTATCCGCTCGTGATGGTGGGAACAAGTTTGGGTGGTTTGACCACACGGTATGCGCTGACTTACATGGAGAATCACAGCCTGCCGCACAATGTCGGGACATTTATCTCCGTGGATTCGCCCCAGAATGGCGCGAACATCCCGATCGGAATTCAATATTGGGCGGATTTCTTTTCCGGTGAATCGACGGACGCAGCGGAAGCTCGCGACGCCCTTCTGACGCCTGCGCCGAGACAGCTCTTGCTCTATCATTTCTCGTCTTCTTCCGGGGGAGTCGCCAATCCCGATCCGATGGAGCCCGCATTGCAAAACGAATTGGCATCAATCGGAGATTATCCGACACAGCCGCGACTGGTTTCCGTAATCAACGGCAGCGGCACGCAGCAAAACAGTGGATTCTTGCCTGGCGCTCAGTTGATTCAATGGGTGTACAACAGCTTCCTTGTGGATATTCGCGGCAACGTGTGGGCCGTCAGCAATACGGCAAATACGCGAGTGATGCAAGGTCTGATTGATTTGATTTGGCCGCTGCCGGACGAATCCCGCGACGTGTACATCCAACCGTGTTTGCCGTGGGATAACGCACCCGGCGGGCTAACACCGACGATGGCCGAGCTCGCCGCAGTAGACGCGCCGTATGGCGATATCGTCGCCTTGCACGACGAACATTGTTTCATTCCGACGATTAGCTCGCTCGATCTGAGTGTTTCCGATCCATTCTTTGACGTCGCCGGAGCGACCAATTTGTACGACTTGACGCCGTTTGACCAAGTGTATTATCCCGTCGCGAATCAAGAGCACGTCGAAATCACTCCAGAAAATGCGCAATGGTATTTGACGGAGATTCTCGGTCCGCTCGAACAACCCTACTTGACGATTGCTGTCAGTGGTGACAGTTTGTACTTGAACTGGACATCCGTTTTCGGAGCCAACAACTACCGGGTTTACCATTCCCTCGAAAGTGGGAACTGGCCGGAGACTTTTGACACGACATCCGGTACGAACTGGACCATTCCCATATCGGATGAAATTGGGTTTTTCCGGATCATCGCCGAACACAACTGACCGATTCTCAGAATATGAGAGGCATTAGCGCGGGTCTCCCCGCGCTTTTTGTTTATCATCAGAAATAACTTAGAGTTGGATATCTTGACCATAAAACCCTACAAAAAGAAGGATTGGAGCAAAGATGACCCGCCGCAAGTCCGGGAAGTCCGGGATTTGCACCTTTGGCTCAACTTCCCTTTATTATTAAGTTGATTATTTAATCAATTTAAGGAGAAAAAATGCAAAGCACGGCAAGTACAGCCGCGGCTCCCAAGACAGACAGCACCTTTGAATACCAAATCATCCGGAGCGACCGGCAGCTGCCCAAGTGGCTGGACCGAACGGCTCTCGTGCACTTCATCCACTCAACCATGACTCCGTGGCAGGACACCCAAGGGGATATTTCCCGTGGGCTGGATTACGCTTTTTCGAAAGAGTCCGGGAAAGGTGGATTTCTTGTATTGGCAACACGCAGGGAAGAACTTTGCGGCATGTTGCTCATGCTAAACACGGGCATGGGGGGGTATGTACCTGAAAATCTACTTCTTTTTGTCTCTGTCGATCCCAAGCTAAGGGGGCATGGATTGGGCACGAAAATCATCGACCGTGCGCTGAAGGAATGCAAAGGCGCGGTCAAACTGCACGTGGACTTTGAGAATCCGGCGAAAAGACTATACGAGCGGATCGGATTCACTCACAAATATGCCGAAATGAGGCTCGCGCGATGAATCGCGTAACCATTGACGCCGCGGCGCTGCGGCACAACATCCACATTATTGACGGCTGGATGAAAGAACATCAGGCCGAGTGGGCGCTCGTGGCTAAAGCTATATGCGGCCACCCAGAAACTATCTCCGCGCTCTCTAAAATGGGAGTGGGGGCCTTCGCCGATTCACGCCTTCGGAATTTGCGCGCGATTCGCAACAACGCACCCGGCAAAGGCATCTGGTATCTCAGGCTTCCGCACCTCGGAGCGGTCTCCGAAGTTATTTCCATGACGGACGTCAGCCTTAACAGTGAAGAAGAAGTCATAGTCGAGCTGAACGAGGAAGCGGGCAGGCAGGGCAAAAGTCACGGCATCATTGTGATGATTGAAGTCGGGGACTTGCGCGAAGGAATTGTGCCGGGCCGGCTGGTGGAATTCTATGAGAATATCTTCCGGCTGCCGAACATCCGCGTACTTGGTATCGGCGCGAACATCGGGTGTTTGTCGGGTGCGGTGCCGAACCCAGATCAGTTCATGCAGCTTGCGCTGTACAAAGAGCTGTTGGAACTCAAATTCAAGAAGAAACTCCCGTTGATTTCGGCCGGAGCTTCTTCAGCCCTTCCCTTGCTTCTGGAAGGCGGTCTGCCGCAGGGAATAAACCACTTCAGAATCGGCGAAGCTGTGTTCTTGGGGACAGACCTTGTGCGCGGCGGGATTCTGCCGGGATTGCGCAGCGACGCGATTACGCTTGAAGTTGAGGTCATCGAAATCAAGGAAAAGAGCTTGATTCCGATGGGCGACACAAGTCTAATCACACCGTTTGAAACCAGTTTCGAACAGCCCGACATCGAAGGCAGCGCGACGCGGCGGGGCTATCGCGCGATTGTCTCGATTGGCCAATTGGATACGGATATTGGCGGGCTGACTCCGCGCAACCCGCAATTCAAAATTGCGGGTGCGTCGAGTGACGTCACGGTGCTGAACATCGGCGAAGAAGACATGGGGATGAAACTCGGCGACGTCGTGAAATTCGACGTGAACTATTCCGCCCTTGTCAGACTTATGAACAACAGTTACACTGAGCGCGTGCTCCTCCCGGAACCGGAGCGCGCGCGTGCCAAAGTGGAATTGGCTCACGCATAATAGAATTCTCGAGAAAAGAAACGGCCTCGTGTGAAACACACGAGGCCGTTTTAGTTGGCAGGAATTGCTCTTAGTTGCCGAGCAGTGCTTCCACGCGCGCCTGCAAGGCGTGCTTGGGAAGCGCACCGATCTGGCGGTCGATCATTTCGCCGTCCTTGAAGAACAGCAGCGTCGGAATCGAGCTGATATGGAACTGGCGGCTGACGGCCGGCGATTGATCCACGTCAATTTTTGCGAAGGCGACGCGGCCGGAATATTCGTTGGCCAAATCTTCTACGATCGGCGCAATCATTCGGCACGGACCACACCAGTCCGCATAGCAATCCACGATCAAAATCTTGTTTGACTTCACCGTGTCGACGAACGACTGGTCGGTGACTTTGAGCACTGCATTGGCAGCGGCATTCGACATAAGCGTCACTCCAAAATTAGGATATTATTTTAGGCGGAAGCAGCAAGAGCTTACAGTAAGCTTTGGATCTTCTGCTCAAAGAATTCTTTGGGCCGGTAACCCACTACGGTCTCGGCAATTTCTCCGTCCTTGCCGATAATAAAGAGCGTCGGAATCGAGCGCGGACGGCCGAAAACTTGCGCCGCTTCGTCGCCAAAAATACCGACAGGGTAGTTAATTTTCATTTGGTCGGAAAAAGCCTGCACCTTGGGCGCGCCTTCCCGGGCAAACGCGAGACCGACGATTTCAACCTTACCTTGATATTCGTTGTAAAGGTCGATCAGGTGCGGAATCCCTTTGCGGCACGGACCGCACCACGTATCCCACACGTCAACGAGGACGACTTTACCGTAGTATTGGCGTGCATCGACGGTTTCACCAGCGGTCGTCTTGTAAGTAAAATTCAGTTTCTTGGCATCGTCCACTTTGACCGCGGCTTGCTTGGAGCCGGATTGGCCGCAGCCGATAGAGGCCAACATCATCGTTGCCAGAGCGAGTGACAGAAGTGTTTTCATTGAGACTTTCGATTTAAACTTGCGAAGGGCTTTTTTCATTCATCAGCTCCCGGATCAAATGGTGAACGGTTGACCTTAGGGGTTGGTTCCTAATTCAAGAAGATACGAAAATTTGACCGGATTCACAAGCCGACACAAGTGATTCGTGACAGACTTGTTTAATCATGAAATTCTTGAAGTTGAACATGATTACCCGTTTGTGAAACCGACCGTTTGGTACGAAATTCCTGCCACAGAGTCATGCCGCAGGCTTCATAAAAATCGGTCACACCGCTGCGTTCGACAATGCCAATGTCGATTCGACAAGTCTACCTTTTCACAAGAAAAAACTAAATGACTTAGTCACATGCTGGCGAAAATCAAGATTGATTCGCAGTCGAAAGGCCGCAGGCGACTGTCGCAAAATTCTTGAGCAGGTTGTCGCCTTCGGGAGTTAGGATTGATTCGGGATGAAACTGCACACCCTCAATGGCGAGGGATCTGTGCCTCAGTCCCATGATTTCTCCGTCCTTTGTGCGCGAAGTTATCTCGAGTTCCGCTGGGAAATTGTCTTGGGAGACAATTAACGAATGGTAGCGTCCGGCGTCAAAGGGGTTCGAAATATCTTTGTAGACCGTCTTGCCGTCGTGGAACACACGGGCGGACTTCCCATGCACCGGCGAATGCGCCGCCACAACATTTCCCCCGAAATGCAGCGCGATCATTTGATGTCCGAGACAGACTCCGAGTATCGGAATTCTCCCGATAACCCCTGCGAGAATCGACGGCATGTTCCCCGCTTGCTCCGGGCGGCCGGGACCGGGCGAGAGTACTAATCCCGAAGGCTCAAGCGCTAACAATTCTTCACAAGTGATCTCGTCGTTGCGAGCAACTTCGAGGCGAATTCCGGTTTTGCCAACCGCCTGAACCAAGTTATAGGTGAAAGAATCGTAGTTGTCGAGTACGAAAATCATGGTCAAAGGGTCAGAACAATTCGATTATCGCCGGCACGAAACCGGCCACAAGTCGCTCGAGATCTTGTGAAATTGCAAACTATTGACAATATGGTTTTGCTCGAGTTAAGAGTCAATAGAACACAAAATGGGTGGCGAACGCCTCTTGTAGCGGCGCGCCATTCAAAAAGTGTCGAACATGTCAGAACTGCTCATATTGCAAAGGGTGACCAATATATAAAAATACAATATCTTATGATAGTTGACCCACAAAAGAACTGAGATCTCTGGCGCTTTGCTAATTAATCATTTTGGTCGAAGTTTCTTGACTTAGGCTGAAGACGTAAATATATTAGCTATACTGCAACCGATAAAACTTGTCAACATGAAAGGACACGGAGCAGTTTTATGAAAACGCTTAAGTTTTTTGTTTTGAGCATGATGCTGGTCGCGATGTGCGCCAGCACCGCCCAAGCCGCAATCGGCTGGGCCGGACAAATTTGGCCGACCAGTGGACAGACCTACCTGCCAACGGACAACATCGGTGTTTACGTACAGGTTTGGAAAGACCTGTGTACGTCTGATCCCGGTCCGTGCGCGGATATCGAAGGCTGGTTGTACTACAAGACCGCAAGCGCCGCGGATTATGATTCGGTCATGCTGTCGTTCAACGTCGACATCGGATCGAACGACGAATGGACTGCAAATATCCCGTCAAGCGCTACGAACGGCGGCGAAGATGAGCTTTTCTATGTTCGTCTCCACGATATGTCGGATGACACATGGTACGAAGGCGCCATGGATCAGGCTAACAACAACCCGCCGTTTACGCTGCACATTCAGGATGGTACGTCGCAGGACGTCGCCGTTACGTTCCGCGTAGACATGAACTGCGTGAATCCCGCACTCACCGCGGGCGGCGTATTTTTCACGGGCAGCTTCCTTGGTTGGAGCATGTGCAATCCGTTCGGTGCTATGCAGGACACCGATTTGGACGGCATCTGGGAAGGCACGTTCGTGTTCCCCGGCGGTTCGAATGCCAACATCGAGTATAAGTTCCAGACAAACGACGGCGCGGCTTGCTATTGGGAATGCGGCGGCAACCGTTTGGCGACGATCGACGACAACGAGCCGACGCAAGTGCTTGACCTTCAAGTTTACTGCTGTGAGACGTGGGGTCCGGGCGAAATTTCCGCTGCCGGTTCCTACTGCGTCGGTCTGTGCTGCTGCTCGAACGAGCTGTGGATCTTGTTGAACACGCCGTACAATCCGCCGGTCTTCTCGAATTTTGATTTCGTTCCCGGCTGCATCAACTGCGACGGCAATGAGTGCTCGCCCGGCAGCGGCGACGTGATTTGGGAAATCCGTCAAGGCGGCGATTTGAATTGGTACCTCGTGCTGTGCATTGCTCCGGACGCTGGTTTGGAAATCCCGCCGGGTGAAGATGCTTATGCCGGTTGTTTCTGCATCACGATCGACGGTATTCTCCCTGTCGAGATGGCTTCGTTTGACGCCGTTGGCTTGGACAATGCGGTGCAGGTGAACTGGTCGACGGCGACGGAGCAGGCGGTTAGCCACTTCGTTCTGGAACGTTCGACCGATATGGAAAACTGGAGCACGACGGCTCAAGTTCAGGCTCGCGGCGAAAGCTCGTCTGAATCGCGTTACAGCTTCACCGATGAGAACGTGACCAACGGCACGACCTACAACTATCGTTTGACGGTTGTGGATCTGGACGGCAGCAGCACTGTGAATTCGCAAATCGCAAGCGCCACGCCGAACGCCGCCGCCACGGTAAACAGCTACTCGCTGGCTCAAAACTATCCGAACCCGTTCAACCCCGAAACGAACATCAGTTACAACTTGGCGAATGCCGCCAACGTGACGCTGAAGGTCTACACGGTGACGGGCGAAGAAGTTGCCACGTTGGTGAGCGAAGCTCAGAACGCCGGATCGCACACGGTCAGCTTCAATGCTTCGTCGCTGCCCAGCGGTGTTTACTTCTATCGTTTGAACGCGGATAACTTCACCGCGACCCGTAAGATGTTGCTGCTGAAATAAGCGGATTTCAGCTTCGAAAAAAAGAGCGGGCTCTCCGAAGGGAGAGCCCGCTTTGTATTTCAACGACTAAAGTGACTACCTGAGAACCAACGTCAGTGCGCCTCGCTGCATGACCCGGTAAAGAGTCAAAGCCATTTCCCTGTCCGTTTGGACTTCGTAGTCGGCGCCTCCAAATCCGCTGAAAATCAGACCCAAGCGTTGGCGGAACGAAACCGTCGGTTTCACCGGGTCGTTTTCGGGCAGCGAATAGACTTGCAGCGTGGGACCGTTGCGCCACTTGACTTCAAACGAAACAGGGATCTCGCGTTGGAGCAAAGAGGGAGCCATATCGAGTGCGTCACTGACAATCTTAAGCAGAGAGTCAGGGAATCGCGGTTCATATTCGAGCAATCGAACTGACTCGACGCTGAATACCAATTCCGAATCCGGTTTGAAGTCTCGAGTCATACGTTCGATATCGAGCGGCTTCGTACCGGAGTCTTCTTTCATGACCCAGACATTGGCATTTCCAAGTTTCATGGACAGGCTTGATTGCCCGGCGTCAAAAACAAGATACGGTGTATTCGATTTAATCAGTTCGCTTTGCGCGGACAAGACTCGCCACTCGTGCAATAGCGAATCCTCTTGTGCCGCTGCAGGCAAGGCCGCCGTAAAGACGGCCAAGGTAAACAATAACGACTTACAGGACATAGACACCCGTTCCAATCGGAACTCGATCATAGAAATACTTCAAGTCGTCCGAACCGAGTCGCACGCAGCCGTGACTCACGGACATTCCAAGCAGTCTTTCATACAACGTACCGTGAATAAAATAACCGTCGCCGAATCCGAGAGCATAGTCACCCATAACATTAGGATCGAGACGGTCGGAATTGCTCGCCGGAGGAGCTTCACCTTCTTCGATAAAGGCCCAGTCAGGTTTTCTCCACCACGGCTCGACGATTTTATTCTTGATGGAAAACACACCGCTGGGAGTATGGAACACCCATTTCTTGCCTGACTTCGGATCGGTCAATTCTCCGCCCGAACCCGTGGAACACACGGCTTTGAACATCACGGAATCGGCAGTGCGGAGATAAGCGTTGTTCGTATGCGGGTTGATGACGATGTATTTGCCTTTGGGGGCCGCCTTGTCGATCTCTTTTCGCAGCTTCTTGATTTCTTTGGCAACATTTTTTTCATCAGGAACAGCCGCGACGACCGAGTCGATTTGAGCGAGAGCCGCGGGCGGATCGATAGTCACGGGCTTTTCGGCCAACGCGAACAGCACTCCGACGGCGACGGCCATTGCTAAGACAAGATAAATGACAAGTCTGATCATTGCAGTCCCTCGAGTTTTCGAACGATAGTGACGGGTGTTCCGACGCGCGCGAATTTCATCAAATCCAGCATATCGTTGTCCGCCAGCGCGACGCAGCCATCCGTCCAATTTTTGTTTTGCCCGCCGTGACCATGAATCTCAATCAGTTTTCCGATCCCCGCACGGCTGGAAATTCGGCCGTTGCGTTTGTTGGCGGCGAATCTCTTCTTGTCGTCGTCATTGGGATAGTTGAGGAGCAGCGCTTTGTAATAGCGGCTGGACTGCTTGACTTCGGAAACTCTGTAAGTTCCTTCAGGTGTCGCTCCGTCACCCGCGAACATCTTTTGATAGGCGGCGTTGAATCCCAAATCACACTCGTAGGACTTGATCTTTCTCCCGCCGTCAATAAGATGCAGTTTGTGTTCTTCCTTGTCCACGATTATGGCAATGCTGCGGTTCTTCTTGCTTTCGGAAACGGTGGCATTAACCCATTTCTTGGCGACTTGTATGCGCTCTTGGGCGTCCGCGTCGTGGTTGTTAATAGCGTCACGCAGTGCCGAGAGCTGGTCGCGGCATTCCTGCGCGGCGTCGAGAGCTCCGTCGACGTCTTCTTGTTCAAGCAGGCTAACGGCGGTCGCTTGACTCATTTGAGCCAAAGACCATAGTTTCTCCGCTCGATATACGGTTAGCTTAACGTCGAGTGATTTTCTCCAGCTTTCCAGGTTCCTTGTCAAATCATCGAGTTCGGTCCGGGCAAGCCTTAGGCTTTCGGCACGGCGCACGTGCGCGGAATCGTTGGCAATCTGCGCCAGACTACGGGCATATGAAATCAGAGAGTCGGCGGAGTCATAGCCGCGCAGAATCGAAAGACGGCCTTGCTGATAGGCCATTTCCTCGCGAGCTTTCTGCAGCGCCAGTTCAGCCGACTCGAGCTCTTCTTTGGCATACTTGCTGGCATAGCCATCGCGCAAATTCGAGATCGCCGATTCGGCACGAACCATGTCGGCGAGAGGAGGAGTATCGCAACCCAACCAGAGAACGGCTGAGAGTATCAGAGTAAGCAAAACAGTCGGTCTGAGCATTCGACGCAGAATATCAGTTGAAGCAAGTATAGTTAATTAGAGAGTGCAGGGAGCCGCAACAGTCTGCGGCTCCCTGTTAAACTCACGAAGATTGCTGCGGGTTGCCCCGAAGGTTACTTCCTCTTACCCTTGGCCATTTCTTGAGCCTTGCCGATCTCAGCCATGATGCTTCCGACTCTCTGTTGAACGGTCTGCATCTTGGTGCGCGCGGAAATGTACTTTCCTTGGTTGAATTCGGCGACTGCGGAGTCGTAGGCGCTGTGCGCGGCGGAGAGGTCGCTCTTGATCAATTCGATGTCAGCCTTGTTACCCTTGCCAACGGGGGCCTTTGCCAGAGCAGAGTCGGCTCCGGCAAGCGCGTTCATCAACTGCTCTTGCATACCGGTCAGCTCGGTTTTCATTCTTTCCTTTTCGGCGGCAGCGGCAGTCGCGGCTTGGTTCGCCATTTCGGAAGCCTTGGCGAGCTGAGCCTTGGCGGCGTCGTAGTTGCGGAACAAGGCAAACTTGCCGTCTTGCTCCTTAATAGCGGCCATTGCAGCGTTCAGCGTGTCGCGGGCGGCGTTGTAAGCCTGCGCGGCATACTGTTCGGCCTCGGCAGTCTTGGCAGTGGCGACAGCGGCGCTCGCGGCATCAGACTCAGCCTTGGGCGGCTCGGCACAGCCCGCCAAAAACAGCAGCGGTGCGATCCACAGAACGGCAATAATCGTTTTCTTCATGGTGTCCTTCCTTGAACCCGGTTGGAGTGGATTGACACGGAGTCGTTGCGGCCGGGTAACCTTGGCGGCCCGTGGGCGAACAATGGTCATTGTTCACCAACTAAATAAAGGTAACAAAAATTTTTCGTAAGTAAACCCCTATAGGGTCTTCTATGACAGCAACTGGCGACTTATGACGGCCAATGCCTCTCGCGCCGTATCCGGCAATGTCTTTTCAGGCAGCATTGTAACCCTCTTGCGGATGAGCAAGGCGGCCACGCCATGTGCCGAGCCCCAGATGGCCAATGAAGCGGCCTCGACCGACGTGCTTTTGAAAAGTCCTTTGGATTGGCATTCCGCGACCGTTCCCGACAGCAACCTAAACGCTCTGCGGCCATAGCGCCATTCCGCTGTTTCTAATATCTTTGGCAGCGGCGTAAAGAGCATAAACATCAAGTCATAGTATTCCGGTTCATCGAGCGCAAACTCAAGATAGGTCTTGAGCAGGGCATCAAGGCGCTTGACCGGATCTTTTACCTTCGCATTATCTCGCTGCCGCTTAAAGAGTTTTCGAAAACCTTCGTTGTGCAGGTCGAAAAGAATCGCATCTTTATCTTTGAAATACAGGTAGATAGTAGCAGGGCTGTATTCGATTTTGTCAGCGATTTTGCGAATGGAAACATTTTGGAATCCATCCTCAGCGAAGAGATCTTTTGCGGCCTCCAGAATATTGGAGCGCATCTCTTGTTTTTCTCGGAGCTTGCGGTCTACGATAGACATAGCTGCCCTCTGAACAGTGTTTACTTTTGTGTCATAGTATAATAACTGAACGTCATTTAGTCAAGAGGCACAAGCGAACTTTCTGCCAAGCAAATAAAGACTAAGTTGATTATCTTGTAACTGATGCAACAAAGCCAGCTCCAACACCGAGAGGGAATACCTCCAATTTTTGGCCATCACCTATGGATGGCAGCCCTTTTGTCCATTGCTTTTGTTGGGTTTGTATTGTTTGCAAAGCCAGCAATAGGCGACAATGGCAAAGATGAGGATATTCTTGTCTATGATGCTCACGGAAAGCCGATTGGCAGGCTCGAGCTGCTTCCTCTCAGAAGTGACGGCACGTTGCGGCTGGGCTTTGCCAAAGCTGCAAATGCCGGTGATATTGATATTGAGTGGTGGCAGCTTGCCGAACGGGAAGACCTTCCGGGGTATCCTCGCATTGACCCGCAGAGTGGTGGCTCCGGGTTGCCGGGTGCCAAAGGAGAAGACGAAGATCCAGCCTACTATTCAAAGGCCGATTTCGAGAATCCAGAGCTGATGTCTCGTGTGCAGGAAGGTGGAAAGTTCTGGCTGTTGGATCGTCCGACACTTGACAGCGGCTTTCGTTTTGAGTCGTGGCTTGTTGAACGGGACGGCCCGAAGCAAGCGACCATGTTAGCCGGAGTACGTTGGGGAGTTTCAGTCGATGAAGGCAGGATAACCGGCTTGCACGATCCGGTGTTGATTAGGCGAGGCTCAAGATTTGACATTCAAGAATCGCTGCGCATCAGTGGATTCGGAGGAGGTTGGGAGATTCGTTTCGCCAACCGATATAAACTTCCGTAGACCACAGGATTTGAAAGGGAGTAATATGAAGTATCTCGTGTTTCTCGTTGTGCTTTCGGCAGCACAACTTGCCGTCGCGGAACTCACTGTAAACCCGGCCGGCGGATATACGTCCGTTCAGTCTGCCAAGCTGCCGGGCACGCCGGAAGAACTTTACGATGCGATGACCGGCGATTTGCTGCCGTGGTGGGATCATACCTTCAGCGAGCATCCCAAGAGCCTGACACTCGAACCGTGGGTTGGCGGTCGTTTCATCGAAGAGTTCGACGATAAAGGCAACGGTGCCTTGCATGCGACGGTGATTTACGCCGAACGCCCTAAGTTGCTGCGATATGATGGGCCGTTAGGACTTTCCGGACGCGCCGTGAACTTTGTGGTGACCTATGAGTTCACGGAAGAAAGCGACAGTACAACGGTCAAAGTCACGGCGCAGATGTCAGGGCAAATCGATGAAGAGTGGGCCAATATTGTGGACGGGGTCTGGCATCACTTCTTGATTGAAAGATTCAAACCCTATGTGGAGTCGGGAGAGTACAAGGAATAGAAGGTTGGTTCACGTAACAAAAAGCCCCGGCAAACTACCGGGGCTCTTCTTCCTTTTGAATAGCTGCTATTTCAACAACAGCATCTTTTTTGTAAAAACGTCGCCTTGAGTTTCCAAACGGGCAAAGTAGACGCCGCTGGACAAACCGCTGGCATCGAAAAGCACATGATGCTGTCCGCGAGCAAGGTTGCGGTCGAGTATTGTGGTGACTTCCCTACCCATGATGTCAAAGACCTTGACGACCGCACGGCCCTCTTGAGACAACACGAACGAGATATTCGTTTCAGGGTTAAATGGGTTGGGGTAGTTTTGATGCAGCACTGCGCTTGCGGGGATTGCCGGAGTTTGCTGTTCGGATGAAAGAGCTTGCGTCGTGTAGAAGATGACTTGACCGCTGGTGATATAAACGGGCTGGGTATGCCCGGTGCTGTTGTAATTGCAGTCGGTGCACGTGACGCCTGAAACACAATCCGGATTGTTGGGACGACAGAGGTTCTCGTAGTCTTCAATCATCGGCAATATGTCAATCGTCTCACCGGGAGTAACTTCAATGAACGGCACATCCCACGGATAAACCCGTGCACCCGGACACCAACCGGCGCGCGAGTACTGCCACGTTCCTCCCTGCGGGCTGCACGGATTGGTCGAACAGTCGTTTCTCCACAGCAGATGCGAGTAGAGATCAAGTCCGATCCAGACACTGTGAGTCTTCTGTGAAAATTCGGCGGCATTATGGGTATTGCCTTGACCGTGCCCCGTCGTCCAGAGTCTGACCGTGGCAAACTCGGCCTGCGGTGGAATTGGCACAAAATAGTAGTCGAGATAGTCACTGACCGGGTTGTCCGGATCGCCATAGACCAAACCACCGTAGTTCCACAACTGCTCTACTGCAAACGGCTTGATGGGCAAAGGATTTTCCACGAAATAAAAAGTACAAGTAACCAGCCACCCTTGGTTTCCTCCAACCCATGTATCGACAAAACTGTGCAAGGTGACTTGACCGCGGAGCAAAGACTGATATTCAATCATGTCAAAGGTCCAGTCACAATGGCCCGGTCCGCCGCCGCCGGTGATATCATAGGGAGTAATGACACGGGCGATTTCGATATCCTCGTGCGTTGAGTCCGTCAACTCCCTTTGGACAAAAAGCCTCGCCGTTCTGTCCCACGGATCGCAATCGCCGGGAGCACCGGGGCAATCCAGTCTGTAGACCATGTAAACATCTGAAAACTCCGTAACGTAGTTCGGGAAGTCGAAGTTTTCCACGACGTCGCGGCCCCCGGCACCGAAATTTTGCAGGGTTTCCATAAATGTAATTACTACCGTTGTGTCGCCCGGATCGGCAAAAGCAGGGAGGGATGCCGTCAGCATCAGCACAGCCAAAACAAATCTCATAAGTCACTCCTAATACGTAAGTACAGATAATTTAGGCAACATTGAACAAGAATACAACCTTTGCGGGCCGTTCCCAGAAGCTCGCAAGGAAAGGTTGCTTCTCCAGAGAGTAGTTCGTAAATTATGGCGAAACAAGACAAGTCAAGGAGTCTTTTATGAAGTTAGTGACTGTATTGCTTTTAGCTGCATTTCTGGCTGTTCCGGCCATGGCGGACTATCCATTGGGTGTTGGACTCCACGGCGGATATGATGTGCCGATCATCCAGAATGACGTTGCAGCCGGGCCCGAGTTCGGGCTGTCTGTCCGAGGCAACATTGTCGGTCCGTTGCACGGGCAGCTTGTTTTTCGCAGCACATCGCAGGGTGACCGCGAAGAGAGCATCGATTTTCCGGGTGAACCGACTCTGACCATTCCCGGCGGGACTTTGACGGGTTTCGGTTTGAACCTCCTCTTGGCTCAGAAAGACCCGCAGGATTTCTGGCCGTATTTCCACCTTGGACTATCCACAAATTCTCTGGCCGCTGGCGCGAGCTACAAAAAAGACGAGACTTTGACCGGGATGAGCGGTGGTTTGGGTGCCGGGATCAACCTGTATCAGAAGAAGATCTATCTGGACATCATGACATCGTTGTTGGTGATGCCGTTCCATGACGACAACGCGTCGCGCAAGAACTGGCAGACGGTGCTGGGAGTTCAGTATTTCTTCCCGATCAAGACGAAATCCTCCAACTAACCGCGCACAAGGAGAAACACCATGAAATTGAAACTTTGCATACTTGCCGCGCTGTTAATGATTGCGATCAGTGGCTGCGGATTGGTTTCGGGCACGGCGTTCGTTTCGCAGGAAGTCGACGGGACAATTTCCGTGGACACGACACCAGCGAGCTTGCGCGGTGGCGACGGGGCCTTGGATACGCCCCAGATGGAAGGTGTAGTCGTTGACCTGACAGAAAATGGCGATTGGTCGGATTTCACGATTGAAGGCGTCGAAGACGGCTGTATCAATATGACGGCCGAAAATCACTTGAACACACCTGTATCCGGAGAGATTTGGATTGTCATGGATCTGGACTTTGATCCCATGGATAATCCGGACGCGGTTCGCAACAATCCCAATGCATTTAAGGTGTTTGAGGGCATTGCCCTCGGGCCAAATGAAACGCGACATTTTCTGTGCTCAGAAACGATTACATTGCTTCAAAACACGGATCGACTGGTTGAAGCCATTCAAGCAGGTGAGTTTCAAGCCTACGGTCTCGGAAACGAGGACCTCTATTGCTTTACTCTGACCGGAATCATTTTCGGCTTCCATGTGACGGGCAGCCTGTAAGACTGGCCCATTCTATGTGCAGCGCCCGGCGGAGTTCCGTCGGGCGCTTCGTTTTGACGGGAACCCTCTGGTATTGTGGCTCGTACTAAAGTCCCAAAGATAACCTACTGTTTCTTAGAGACTCAGCTTGGAAGATCGGAAAAAAATCTTAAGAAATCTCTGATTTTCCGTGTTGTAAACCTTTGATAACTAAAGAAGTTGGGTTGGCACATACAGCTTGACAATTGGCCCATATCTCGCTATCTTATCTGTTTAATCCTAATCTCGAAGTATGTCTTTGAAGCAACCCATTCCCAAGCTGACGGAACGCGAGCGTTTGATTCTTCGCGCAGTCGTGCAGCATTTCATCCTGACGGCCAATCCTGTCGGATCGCGGCATGTTGCCAAGAGGTTTGGAATGAACCTCTCGCCCGCCACGATTCGGAATGTAATGGCAGATCTTGAGGAGATGGGTTTGCTCAGTCATCCGCATACCTCGGCAGGTCGAATGCCGTCGGATATGGGGTATCGGTTTTACGTCGACGACCTAATGGATTTGGGCGAGCTGTCGAGCGAAGACCAGGAAAACATCGAACGAGAAATCGAATCCGTTCCAGCGGAGCTCGAGTCCGTGCTGGACGCGACGACGCGAGTGTTGGCTTCGGCTTCGCAGCTTCTTGGAATCGTGGTGATACCCGAATTGCAAAAAGCTGTGCTTAACCGAATTGAGCTTGCAAAACTCGCCGAGCGCCGACTGCTGGTAGTAATTTCTCTGGAAGCCGGGCCGATGAAGTCGATCATGCTCGAACTTGAGCAAGAGATGACGGAATCGTCGGTGCGGGAAGTCACGATTGCGCTAAATCAAAGACTTGCCGGGCTGACCGTGGGACAGATTCGCGAACAGATTGCCGCGAGAATGCAGAATCTTTCTGAGACGCCGCAGAGTTTGATCCGGTTGTTTGTCGAATCGACGGACGAGCTGTTCAACTTTTCATCGAAAAGCGAAAACGTAAGAATCGGCGGACGCGCACAGGTTATCCACCAGCCGGAGTTTTCGACTCCCGGTTCGATGCGGGGGATAATTGAGCTTGTGGAAGACAAAGATATTATCATTCACTTGCTTCAAGGCAGCGAAGGAAAGGGTCCGGTTGCTATTACGATAGGCAGTGAGAATCCCGACAACCGGGCCAAAGACCTGTCTGTGATATCCGCGGACTACAAAACGACGTCAAGTTCCGGCAAGCTCGGAGTAATCGGCCCGACGCGAATGGACTATTCGCGGTTAACGACTCTGCTTGAATACACCGCGAGGGTTGTGAGCAAGAGACTTTCGTAGTATGAAAAAATCTGACCATATGAACGAACAAGAAAAAGAGACTCAAGAGGTGCTTGAAGAAGAGCGCAATGAAGAGACTGCGCCGCAAGCGCCTGATGATTTGGAACAGGCACGCGGTGAAGCGGCGGAATGGCGGGACAAGTACGTGAGAACGCTCGCGGAGTTCGACAATTTCCGCAAGCGCACTCGCGCCGAGCTTGAAAATGTGCGGCAGAGCGTCGCGGAATCGGTATTGACAAACTTGCTGACCGTGTATGACGACATGAACCGCATGCTTGAAGCTCCCGAAACCGACGACGGAAGTTCACGCCGCGGCATGGAACTGATTCAGCAGAAATTTAAGACTTTTCTCGAAGGACGAGGCATCACGAAACTCGAGTGCCGCGGCCAAGAGTTCAATCCGGATGAGCACGACGCGATCATGATGCAGCCGCGCGCGGGTTTCCCGGCAGGTGTAGTCTTGGAAGAAGTGACGCCCGGTTATAAGCTGGGAGATCGTGTGATTCGTCACGCGCAAGTGATCGTGTCGAGCGAACCTGTAGAAAACGGCGATGCCGGAGCGGGGGAAGAGCAGCAGTAAATGGCGAAACGGGATTACTACGAAGTACTGGGTGTAGACCGCAGCGCGACGCAGGATGATATCAAGAAAGCGTACCGCAAACTGGCGATGGAATTTCACCCGGATCGCAACAAGGGCGATTCCGCAGCCGAAGAGAAGTTCAAGGAAGTCGGCGAAGCGTACGCAGTGCTGTCCGATCAACAGAAGCGCGCACAATACGACCGTTTCGGCCACATGACCGGCGGGGCGGGACCGCGTCCCGGACAAGGCGGATTCGAGTTTGATTTGTCGGATGCGCTCAGGCAGTTCATGGAAGGCGGAATGTTCGGAGACATCTTCGGACAGCAGCGCGGTCGCGGCGGCGGGTCGACCAGAGTGCGGGGCAATGATTTGCAATTGAAACTCGCCTTGACGCTCGAAGAGATTTCTGAAGGTGTGCGCAAGACGATCAAAGTTCGCAGATTCCGTCCTTGCGAAACCTGCAAAGGCAGCGGAGCCGCGGCGGGCAGCCAACCTACCGAATGTCCGACGTGCAGAGGGCAAGGACAGGTGCGGCAGGTTTCGCGCACGATCTTGGGGCAATTTGTCAATATTCAAACGTGTCCGCAATGTCACGGCGAAGGCAGAATTGTGTCAAACCCGTGCAAGACGTGTTCCGGTGACGGGCGCACGAGACAGGAAGAAACAATTCACGTCGATGTTCCGGCGGGAGTCGCTGCCGGGCAATACATCACGCTTCGAGGCGAAGGACACAGCGGCCCGCGCAACGGTCCGGCGGGTGACTTGATCGTTCTTATTGACGAAAAAGAACACGAGTATTTCGAACGCGACGGCGACAATATTATTTACAAACTGAGCGTGTCAATACCGCAACTGCTTCTGGGCGGAACGGTCGAAGTGCCGACGTTGACGGGCAAAGCTCAATTGAAACTCGAGTCGGGAATCACACCCGGAAAACTTCTGCGCATGCGCGGCAAGGGTTTGCCGTCGTTGAACGGCTACGGGCGCGGCGATCAGCTTGTGGAAATTGAGCTGTACGTTCCGAAGAAGCTCAGTTCGAGCGAACGCGAGATGATAGAGAAACTCTCGCAAAGCGAGAATTTCAAAGTGCAGGCCAATGACAAGGGTTTCTTTGAGCGAGTCAAAGAAGCCTTCGGACAATGATTTGGAGATTCGATTTCAGCCGCCGCGCGTTGGCGTGGCTGCTGGGAATCAGTTTTGTTGCGGGAACGGGCCTCGAACTGCGCGAGCAGTGGCTGGGAAGATCAGCAGCAGGCGAATCGAGAATTGTCTCGTTGGGGATAGATCCGGCGCTTGCGAAAATCGCCGATTCTCTGCATCAGGTAAAAGTAGAAGAGCTCAGCAGGCCGATCAACATCAACACCGCGACGGCAGAAATGCTCGACCGGCTGCCGGGTATCGGTCCCGTATTGGCGTCGCGGATCATTGACGAGCGTGAAGAACATGGTCCGTTTGCAACGGTGGACGAACTGGAGCGAGTCCCGGGAATCGGTCCGAAGAAACTCGCGGCGATGCGTGACCGCATAATCGTCGAATAGCGAAGACAGTGCGCCGCCGGTCGGCGGTTTTAGATAAGGAGTGGCAAGATGGCTGTGCGCATGTCGTCGGGGCTCAGGCGCGGCAAGATGCAAATAGAGATGCGCCCCACGTCCGCAAGGACTCTGGAATCGGTCTTTAATATGCTGCACAACGAAATTCCCAACACGCGTGTGCTGGATTTGTTCGCGGGAATTGGATCGTATGGAGTGCTGGCGTTGCGGCGCGGCGCGGACGTCGCGGTTTTTGTCGACAAATCCCGGGAAGCAGAGAAGCGGATGAAGCGCGCACTCGCTCAGTACCACCTTGAAGATAGGTCGGTAGTACATTGCGAAGACGTTTCGCATTTCCTGCACACGGCCGGCAAATTTTCGGAGCCGTTCAACATTATCTTTGCAGATCCGCCGTATGAGAAAGTTGTGCCTTCCGAGCTGATCGAGAGTATTCTGGATTCCAAGCTCTTGGCACCGAACGGAATCGTGGTATTCGAGCATTCCAAGCGGCAAGCACCGCCGGATATTGTCGGATTGAAATTGCGCAAATCGCGCGTGTTTGGCGATACGACCGTGAGCATTTGGGATTCCGTGTGATGGGCGAGTTAACGCACCGGGTCGTGGCCTGCACTTATGTGTTTCGCGGCGACAAGATGTTATTGCTGAAACGCGCCACGAGGCCATTCACATTGGCACCGCCGGGGGGCAGACTGGAACCGTTAGAAGACCCGTTTGCGGGAGCGTTGCGGGAAGTACGCGAGGAATCAGGGCTTGAAGTCGAAATCTTCGGGGTCGCACAAGCGTGGTTCGGGAGTTTTGTTCCGGGTGCTTTTCCAATTCTTTCTATAAATTATCTTGCCCGATCCGATGCGGGAACTCCACGGCTAAGCGATGAGCACACGGAGTATGTTTGGGTCACGCGAAAGATGATTGAGTCGAGAGAAATTGAGACTCAAGACGAACAAGGGAGCGGGTTCAGCCGGGAAAGCATTCTGGATGCTTTTGAGCGATACGAAGCATGGATGACGGTCGGGAAACTCTGATTGGCGAAATGCTCGCCGCGCTGAAAAACGGCGACACCGTACTGGCCGCGAGTGACGGCCGGACATATTCGCATAAAGAGATGCAGGGGCGTCTCGTCGAGTGGATTCCTACGTCGATTGAAGCGAAACGTGTTTGCGAGTTGTCAAGTGCAGTGGTCGTGGCCGCGCCTCACGTGAGTTTTGACAACTGGGCGGAGTATTTCGCAAATCGGCTTGCACACGATCTGAGGTGCGGCGAAGTTCTGGCGAAGAATTTTCGCGATGAAGACGGCGGTAAGATTCCAGTTTCGATTGGCAGGCATATTCACGTCAACCGGCCGTCGGAATCGTCGAAGCGCGGCGGCAGAGAGCGGGAAACGGATCGCGCCCTGAGAGTTTTTGAAGAATATCGCGCGGCTCTTTTCGCCGCGGGACAGAACTCACCGCTTGACTTGTTGATTGAAATTCACGGGCACCGCCGGCATTTGAAACTCGAAGTCGCTACAGCCGGTGTCGATGAACACACAGCGCGCGAGTTGATGCAAACCTATCTTGGTCTCACCTCCGACGACTCGCGGCAGCCGCAGATTGCGATTGAGCCGATCGACAGACTGAAATTCTCAGCCAAACGCGCAAAAGAGCATGGCTCCCTGCACCCAAGTGTTTGCAAAGCCGCGTTGCACATTGAGATTCCCCGTGTTTGCCGCGAGAACGAAGAAGCACGCGGCAGATTTCGTCCCGTGCTATCGTCTTGGTTGAAGTCCTGCATAAAATTATTGACTGCACGAACATAACAAACCTACCAACCCCAATCAATTTGATTAATCCGAACATTCTGCCGCTGCTATCGGCGGGAGGTCATGGCGATCCTCCTTCGCTGCTTTGGTCAATTCCGTTTGCGCTGATTCTTCTTCAGATCGCCGTTTGGCCTCTGATTAATCCACACATTTGGGAGAAATTCTACGGGTGGTTGACTGTGCCTCTGGGTGCGTTGGTCGCGGCCTATTATTTCTTCGGGAGAGGCGCAGCCGAACAGCTCGGACATGTTGGGCACGAATACGCAGCGTTCATCGCGCTGATTGGCTCGCTCTACGTTGTGTCGGGCGGGATATTGGTGGCGATGACCGGCCGGTTGACGCCGCACCAGAATCTCTACCTATTGGGGATCGGCGCGGTGTTGGCGAATTTTGTTGGCACGACCGGCGCGTCAATGATTTTGATTCGGCCGTTTATGCGCGGCAACGCGTGGCGGTTCAAAAAGTACCATATTGCTTTCTTTATTTTCATCGTCTCCAATTGCGGCGGCGCACTGACTCCGATCGGCGACCCTCCGTTGTTCTTGGGATATTTGCGCGGCGTGCCGTTTTTCTGGGTATTTGAGGCGCTCTGGTACAAGTGGATGATCGGTGTCGTCATATTGCTGGTCATGTTTTACTTCATTGACCGCCGCGAGTTCATTCATCACTCCAAGCAAGAGCAGGAAGCGGCGGAACTGGTCGACCACTTTAGAGTGCGCGGCCTGATAAATATTCCGTTTCTCGCGATCATCATCGGGGCGGCATTTGTGCAAGAGCCGATGTTCTTGCGTGAAGCAATCATGCTCGCCGCCGCGGCGGGATCCTATTTCCTGACGAAACAGGAAATCCACGAACGCAACAATTTTAACTGGCATCCGGTAAAAGAAGTCGCGCTGTTGTTTCTCGGTATATTCGCGGCAATGGTTCCGGCGCTCGACTGGCTTTCTCACAATGCCGGCAGCTTGGGCATAGAATCGGCGACTCAGTTTTATTGGCTGACGGGAAGCCTTTCTTCCGTGCTCGATAACGCTCCAACATATTTGAACTTCCTGACCACGGCCATGGGACTTCACGGCGAAGACGTGAACTCAAAGATCGCGGTGATGGAATTTGCCACTCAGCATGCCGATCTCTTGCGCACAATTTCGATTGCCGCGGTGTTCTTCGGAGCGATGACCTACATCGGCAACGGTCCGAATTTTATGGTCAAGTCGATTGTCGAACATGAGAAACTACCCACGCCGTCGTTTATTGAGTACATTTACAAATACTCAATCCCGATTCTTGCTCCCGTGCTGATTGTAACGTGGTTTCTCGTTATCTAATCCGGTTTTTGTTCGCGGCAGTTGTGCTGAGCACGTTTGGCTGCGAGTTGTTTAACACGCGCGATCCCGAAGATCCGGCCGGTGCGCGTGGAAGCTGGGAAGTGCCGCTTGCGCCCGAAGATGTCTTGACAAATTTGTCATTGGCGTTGTTTGAACGAAATGCTTCGAACTATATGCGTTCGTTTGCCGAGGACAGCTTCGCGTTTCTCGCCGATCCGACCGTCGTGCAGCAGCAGCCGAGCCTTGCACTGTGGAACTACGGCAACGAAGAAGCGCACATCAACAGTTTGTTCGGCGAAGGAGTGCTGCCGCAAGACAGCGTGGCGTTCGTCGTTTTTTCGGCAATCGAACAAACACTTTTGGGTGACACGGCCAACATCACAGCCCACTACGATTTGACTGCACAGGTCGCAATCGCAGGTGCGCCGGGCCAGATGGCGGGAGAAGCTCAATTTTCGATGATCGTAGGCAACCAAGGCTACTGGGAGATCCGCACGTGGAGCGATCGCCGCACGGAAGAATTGGCCTCGTGGAGCGAGCTAAAGGCGCTGCTGCAGTCGCGATAGCCTTTGCGGCGCTGTTGCTTTCGTGCACCAATCCGTTTGCCCCCAAGCTGCGCGGTGATGCGGGGACGATTTGGTCCGATGCGCAAACCGTCGGCGGGCTTTTGGAAAATTTTGTCGCCGCGTACGAGCTGAAAGATTCGCTCAGGTACTCCGAGTTGCTCGATGAGTCCTTTCAGTTCAGCTTCTACGACGTGGATTTGCAGCGTCAAGACGGATGGCTGCGGGAAACGGACCTGCGGGCGACGACGAGACTATTTCGTGCGTATGACAACATTACGTTAATTTGGGCCGGCCTGAACCAAGAGACACTCGCCTTGGAAACGCCGGACAGTCTGATTGAATTTCGGGCGCAATACCAGCTCGTGCTGGATAATTTGTCGCCGTTGTTGGGATTTGCAAGATTTACGGTTTACAAACCTGCCGATGACCGCTTCAGAATTTTGTTTTGGCAGGATGATTTCTAATAATTTCTAAAGAAAGGACACTCGTGCTATCGTCTCGAGTCTCGCGCCTCTCCATTTCGCAAACGCTGGCTATTGTTGAAAAGGTGCGGGAGCTTCAAAAGCAAGGCATGACCGTCTATGATATGTCGGTCGGCGAACCGGATCATCCGTCGCCGCCGGACGTCAAAGAAGCCGGCCGTCAGGCCATTAGTAATGATTTCACACGTTACACCGCGGCCGCAGGCATTATGGAACTGCGTGAAGCGATTGCGGCCAAGCTGAAACGCGACAACGGGCTCACCTACACGCCCAAGCAAATTGTCGTCGGAAACGGCGCGAAGCACATCTTGTCGGGAACGCTCTTGGCCCTGGTGGAGCCGGGGGATGAAGTGATTATTCCCGAACCGTGCTGGCTGTCGTATCCCGAGATGGTTTGGTTGGCGGGAGGCGAGGTGGTTTACGCTCCGACGCGCGTTGAAGATGGGTTTCATTTGCGGGCGGAAGTGTTGGAGCGCTTGATCACTCCGCGCACGAAGGCCGTGATGTTGAACAGTCCGTGTAACCCGACCGGCGCGGTTATGCCGAAGAAAGACATGGACGAAATCGCGGAGGTGCTCAAGAAACACCGCGCGTACATAATCTCGGACGAGATTTACGAATACTTGCGTTTCGACGGGCGCGAGCACGTGTCGCTTGCCCAGTATCCGTGGCTTTACGACCGCACGATTGTCGTCAACGGAGTATCAAAGAGCTACTCGATGACCGGTTGGCGTATCGGTTACGGTGCAGGACCCGACAACGTGATGAACGCGATCTTGCGGATTCAAAGTCAGATGACGTCCTCGGCCTGTTCCGTGTCTCAAAAGGCCGCCACGGCCGCGCTCAATGGCGGTCTCGATTTTCCAAACAGGATGCGAGATGATTTCACTCGCCGTCGTGACATTTGCTTCGACGGACTGAAGAATATTCCCGGCGTCAACGTCCCGAAGCCGGAAGGCGCATTTTACGCGTTTCCGCAGATTCCTGCTATGATGACAGGTTCAGTAAATGGCAAGCCGCTAAAAGATTCAAACGGCATGACCGACTATCTATTGGAGAAATACCACGTCGCAATAGTTCCGGGCGCAGCATTTCGCGCTCCCGATTGTATCCGCATTTCCTTTGCGTCGTCTGATGACCACGTGCGCGAAGCGGTGAATCGAATTGCAGCGGCGGTTTCCGACATAAAGTAAGTAACACCATCGATATGCCCACGTACGAGTACAGTTGTAAGAACGGACACGAATTCGAAGAGTTTCAGAGCATGGTTGCTCCGCCGGTTGAAGTTTGTCCGATTTGCGGCGCGCCAGCCGAGCGCAAGATTTCGGGAGGATCAGGCTTGATCTTCAAAGGCTCAGGATTCTATATCACGGATTATGCGAAAAAGAACTCGAGCGGAGCGGCGTCCTCTTCGAAATCATCCGGTTCTTCCGACGCCTCTTCCAGTTCGACATCAACGGACAAAAAATCGTGATTTTGTTTGACCGCTACAGCAAGCTGAAAAAGCAAGCTCCGGGTGCCGCGGTTTATTCGGGGCAGAAAGAGCTGTTGCCGTTGTTGAGCGGATCTTTGCGGAAGACCGATTTGCCGGAGTTGATCGTTGAGCCTTCGAACGTCGAAGAACTGCAAACGTTGCTTCGGTTCGCGGCTGAAAAGGATATGCGTATTGCGGTGGCTTCGGGGCATTCTCCCGTTTCCGTTTCAGAGCTTGAGAGCGCGATGTTGATATTGACGCATCGCTTGTCCGGGCCATCGCAGTTGTCGTCTGATGGAATGGGTTTGTGGGTACACTCGGGAACGCCGCTGGAAACAGTCGCCGTGGAGCTTGCACAGCGCGGGCTCGTATGGCTTCCGCTGCATCCTATTGAGCCGGGCGAGACGATGGGAACGTTGTTCGCACGCGCCGTCGAAGGCGTTCGTTCGCATCGCGGCGGCGGCGTGCTTTCCAATCTGCGCCGGGTAGAATGGGTTGGTTACAGCGGTGAACGCTACGCCACAGGACCGAGTGTGACTGGTGACAATTTGGACGTTTCATCACTGCTATTCGGAAGCGGAGCTCGCTATGGAGTGTCCACGAAGTTCGAGCTTGCTCTGGAAAAGTTGCCTGAAACGCGAACATTGCTCGTTTGTGAATGCGCTTCCGTGGATGAATTGAGTCAGATGCAGCAGAACTGGCGCTATGGCGTGCCGTTGCCGGATGCGCTGCCGTTTTGGACTGCAGTCGCGACCGACGCGTTGCGGCAAGGAAATGATGACTTGGTGTCAGACTCTGCGGTTGCATTGCTCGCCTGCGAATGGCAAGGAAGCATCGGACTCGAATCGTCCGACGGAGTATCCTTCAAAAGAGTCGAAGGCAATACTCAAGTGAGTCAGATGTGGCAAAACTTGTTTAGACTGCCGCGTACTCTTGCCCGTTTGCATCCTGATCGAAGCGAAGGTCGTTTTAAGTTGCCCGCCGAATCCCTAATCGATTTTAACGAAAGGGTGGAAGAGCTCGCCCGCGACCGCAGTCTCAGCGTTGCCGTGTGGGGAACTTTGGACTCGGGAAACGTTAATGTTTGGGTGCTGCATCCGGATTCGGAAGCTCGTACGGCTCGGCGCGCGGCGGAATTACTGGAAAGAATTTCGGAAGATTCGCTTAATTTGGCCGGATGCCCTATCGAGAACGCCGGAGGGATGTGTGACCTTTCACTTTACCGGGATTCGATCACGCAAGGCTGGGAGCTAACGATGTTGAACAAGTGCGACCCCTCTTCGCGTTACAAACCGCTTCGACCAAGCCCAACGGCATAGAAAGATTTTTGTCGACAAAAAAGCCCGACCACAGTGTGATCGGGCTTTTCATTTTTGCAATAAGTACTTATGCGCCGACGATCTTTTTAAGTGCGGCGAACGGAATCGATTTTGGCCGTTGAATTGCCTCGCCCCATCCACGGCTCATTACGAGTTGCGAAGTCATACCCATGGCGCGCGAGACTCCGAACATGACGGTGTAGTAACGCGGTTGGGTGACGCCGTAGTGGTGCAGCAAACTTCCGGAGATTGAATCGACGTTTGGCCACGGATCCTTGATCTTCTGAATTCCCTTAAGCAATTCCGGGACGACATTGAAGACTTGTTCGGCAAGTTTGAACACCGGAGAATCAGGACATTCCTTTTGACCGAATGCCATGAACGCCGTAAAGCGCGGATCGACGACACGCAAGACGGCATGTCCGTAACCCGGAATGACGCGTCCGCTGTCGAGAGTTTCCTTAGCGAAGTTGTTCAGTTGCTCGTCTGACGGGTTGCCTTTGAATTTCTCCAGCACGTCAAGCAACCAGCGAAGCACTTCCTGATTAGCAAGACCGTGCAACGGACCGGCAAGGCCGTTCAGACCTGCGGACACCGCATAGTACGGATCGGACAGCGCGGAACCCACACAGTGAGCCGTATGTGCCGACACGTTTCCGCTTTCATGGTCGGTGTGCAAAGTCATGTACAGACGCATGAGACGGGCGAAACCGCCATCCTTGTCTTCAACGCCCATCATGTACGCATAGGATTCTGCCCAATCCATGCCGGGTTTGGCTTCAATACGCGGACCGAGATCGTAGCGCCAACGGTAAACACCCGCCGCAAGCTCTGGCAGCTTGGCGACGAGATTCAGGCTGTCTTCCAGCGTTAACTTCCAGTATTCATCTTTCTTCATACCTTCGGCATAGCGGCGGCGGAATTCGGACTCACGCTCAAGAGTGAGGATGAGCAGATTGAAAACGGCCATCGGATGGCTGTCCTTCGGAAGTGCCTCCATGGCGGCCCAGACATAAGCCGGGACACCGGCGCGTTTTTTCAGTTCGGCCTGAAAGTCCGCAAGTTCATTCTTGGATGGCAGTTCTCCGGTCAACAGCAACCAGTAGATCTCTTCCGGCAGCTTGTCGGTCAACTCAGCGAGGGGAATTCCACGAATAATTAGTCCTTTGTCGGCCGGAACTTCTGAAGTGTCGCAGAGCAGCGATTTGATGCCGCGCTGTCCGCCCAGCAACGCGCCAACCGTTACTTCGGCGATCACCTTGTCGCCGTACGTTTTGGCAAACGACTTGATTTCGTCCTGGTAGGCGGGGATCGTTTTCGAAAGTTTGTCGTGAATCAGTGACATGAATTTAGGTCCCGAGTAAGAGTGTTTCTTAGGCTTTTGGATACATTACTACCACCTATAGTATCGCGAAATGCAGAATTAAAATCAACCGGAAATCCGTGCAGTCCATGTGACAAAAATAACAAAAAAGAATAATATCAAATTTTGCACGACCTATATGCAAAATTATGGAGCCGGAATCGACACCAATGAGGTCCACAAATACCAGATTTACTCATAAACTGTTAATTTTTATTAATATAAAAACATGGGTCTGCATGGTTCCTTGCGCGGAGTTTAGTTGGGGCGAAAAGGAGGATTATCGTTGCAGTTTTGGCGACAGTTGCTTAACTTATTTGAATCATAGAAAATGACAACTCCAGCCCTTTTCATACTCGTTGCCGTGATCGTTGCTGCGGCCCTTCTGTTGGCTTTCCAACTTGCGAGACTAAGTCGCAGTACGGAGGCCGAACGGGAGCGCTCGGCTGCGCTTGAGACGCGCTTGAATATGCTTCAAGAGCTTGTAGATAGGGCACGGCAGGAAAGCCAGAAGACTGTTTCCGACGAACTTCGCGAAACAAGGCGGGATTTATCCGAAGAGCAGAAGATTGCCCGCCAAGAGGTAAAGAGCAGTCTCGAGACTTTTCGAAACAGCATGGAAACTCTGCGAGCCAGCCTCTCGGACGATCAGTCGAAGGCACGCACGGAGTCCCGCGATACGCTTGTGCAAAGCGTAAAGAGTCTGACAGAGCAGTTTGCGAAACTTCAGACCTCTAACGAGCAGAAACTGGCTGAAATTCAAAAGCGGGTCGACGAAAAACTCTCCGAAACGATTACCCGCAACGATACGCTCTTCAAAGGTGTGACGGACCGGCTGACAGAACTACATGCGACAAATGAGAAAATTCAACAATTTTCTCAGGAACTTGACGAGCTACAAAATATTTTGAAAGCTCCCAAATTACGCGGCGAGCTTGGCGAAATCGAGATGGAGCGGATGCTGCGTGATTGTCTGCATCCCGAGCAATTTGCTGTTCAACATGCCTTGCCCGGCGGCAGGGTGGACGCGGTGATTTTTAATCCGCAGGGAAAGCTGCCGATTGACAGCAAGTTTCCGTTGGAAGCCTACAATCGCATGAAGTCCGCCGAGTCAGAAGCCGAAGCGGACTCCGCGCGCAAAGAGTTTGTCCGCCATGTCAAAAAGCATGTTGAAGATATTGCCACGAAGTACATTTCACCTCCGGAGACTTTGCTCTTCGCCGTGATGTATGTCCCCGCCGAAGGGGTATACTACGAGTTACTCACCAATCCGGAGTTAATGGAATATGCCCGGCGCCGTGGAGTGTTTCCGACGTCTCCAACGTCGTTCTGGGCGCTTTTGCAAGTCACTCTGATTGGTTTCAAGGGGATGAAGATATCTGAAGACGCGCGCCGGATTTCGGGACTGTTGAGCGCGTTGGGCGATGATCTGACAAAATTCAGGTCCAGCTTCGAAAAAGCGAAGAATCAGGTGCGGCTGGCCGGAAACAACATGGATGATGCCGCGCGGGAATTAGACAAGGTGGAACGCAAGGTCGAAGGTATTCAGCACGAAAACAAGGCTGATGAACTTTCCTCAGGTATGGCAGGAGAACTGAGTTCACAAACCGATGGAACGTTGTGGGAACCGTAGGCAGAACCAGACCCGTCCCCGATCCGAATCAATTCGAACTCTTCAGCGTTGCCGCACAGAGTCCGCCGCCCGTGGATGCGGAGTCGAAGGGCAAAGCCAAACGCGGACCGCGCCATCAACCGCAAGGCTTCGTGTATGACCTGCAGCATCATTTCGACGTAATCAACGAAGTGATGTTCAAGTCCGAACTTTCAAAGCCTGTGATTCGCTGGAGCCGCAACCGCTGGCAGTACACGTTGGGGCTTTGCGACATAGAAAAGCGCGTCATCACAATGAACACGGCATTGGATGACGCGCGAATTCCGGAAATGGTCGTGGCGGGAGTGATGCACCACGAAATGCTGCATCTCTACTTCGGGATCACCGAGGGACCGAACGGCGGGCGGCGGTTCCACACTCCTGAGTTTCGCGCAGCCGAGAAGCTGTTCCCGGCTTATGTGGCGGTCGAAGAGTGGTTGCGCGACAATTGGCCCCTTAGGGGCCGGCCCGCCCGAAAGCCGCGCTCGAATTCCGGCGGCTTCTTATCGTACCTCTCGATGATGCACGGCACGCCGACCGAACGCTGATCAGGCATACATTTCGGGATTCCTCTCAATGTTCCACTCTTGGCTGGGAATTCCATTGACGGTGCAGGAAGCCTTGAATTTTACTGACCGATCAAGTGAAAGCGAGACTCCGCAGTATTTGGTCAGGGAGAGATTGACAGCTTTTTCCACATCGTTAGTTGTCAGATTCTGACCGTCTGCTTTGATGTGAAAATGGAGACCTGTAACACGGCGGGGATGCAATTCCGCACGAGTTGCTTCGACTTCTATCTCAAAGCGAGAAAACTCCTTGCGGCTTTTGCCCAGAATGAAGACTACGTCCATACTGACACAGCCGCCGCAGGCCATTACAAGCATTTCTATGGGGGCGCTGGCTCCATTTTCTCCCCCGGACTTGGGACCGGAGTCGACGGGAACCCAATGATTTGAATCAGCTTTCGCGAGGAAGGCCATTTGGCCTGTGTGCCTGAGCAGCACTTTCAAGGGAACCTCCTTTAAGAGTTTGGTGTATTAATAAGGTGTCAAATTTCAACGGAAAACGCAATTACATGTCTCGGATTGTACCTTTCTTTTTAGTCCTGGGATTACTTGCCGGTACGGCATTCGCGCTCGATGACGGAGGCGGAGATGTAACGTCGCCCGGCGTGCCGGTTCGCGCGTATTGGAACACGAACGCAATACCTGCCGGCGGCACGTCGGAGCTGGGGGTGCTCTTCAGTGTGCCTCGCAAACATCACATCACGGACGTCGAGTTCGGTCTGTTCTATGTTGAGATAGCGGACACCTTAGGCTTAAGTTTTGGTGAACCGGTCTTCCCCACGGGCGAACCACTGAAGGATGAGGTTTGCTATCGCGGTGAAGTCTTAGTTCGTATTCCGGTCACGGCCTCAGAGGATGCCGCCGTCGGAATGCACGACATCAGATTCAGCGCGGGCTATCAGATTTGTCAGGAAACCGATCCTGAAACATGTTTTCTCCCCGAAAACGCGTCGGTAAATGCGAAGACCGAAATCGTGCCTGCCGGAACGCAGGTTGTCGCAGCGAATGAGAAGATCTTTTACGGCGGCGGTGAGAAAGAAGTCGCCGTGGAGGAACCGCAGGGAATCGAAGCGAGGCTGATGGCTGCGCTTGCCAAAGGATCGTGGACGGCATTCTTGGTCGCCTTTCTCGGCGGAATTTTGGCGAGCTTTACTCCGTGTGTCTACCCCGTTATTCCGATCACGATCGGTTATATCGGCGGAGCCAGCACGGGTAAGCCACTGCGTGGATTGTGGCTCTCGTTCATTTTCGCCATTGGTATTGCTATCGTATACAGTTCGTTGGGCCTGTTCGCCGCCGCGACGGGCACTCTTTTTGGTTCCATATCGGGTTCACCGATAGTAAATATCATCATTGCGATTGTCTTTGCTTTGATGGGTGTCAGCATGCTCGGTGCGTTCGACATTGCGCTGCCGTCCGCGCTGCAAACAAGCTTGGTAGGTGGCTCAACCAAGAAAGGTCTGTTCGGTCCATTATTGCTGGGAATGGCATCGGGATTGGTCATGGCGCCCTGTGTCGGCCCGGTTATTGTTGCTCTGCTTGCTTGGGTTGCGCAAACAGGAGATCTCTTCTACGGTTGGGCTTTGTTGTTCGCATTCTCGCTTGGATTGGGCTTGCTGTTCCTCGTGATCGGAACTTTTGCTGGTGCGATCCAGGCGTTGCCTCGCGCGGGCTCATGGATGGAAACCGTCAAGAAGGGCTTTGGCTGGATCTTGTTGGCGGGGGCATTGTATATGCTCAGACTTACGCTGCCGGAGCCGATATATTACGCTGCTTGGTCGATTCTTCTGATCATGTTCTCAGTGTTTTCTGGCGCGTTTGACACGATTACCGAAGACGCGACGTCCAAGCAGCGTATCGGAAAAGCACTGCTGCTGTTTATCTTCCTGCTGGGCGGCATCTTTCTGTTCAAGTCATTTTATCCGAATGCGATTGGTTCCGCGACGGCTTCCGTTGCTCACTCCGAGTTGGAGTGGATGGTGAACAAGGAAGAACAGGCTATCGAGCAGTCGTCTTCATCAGGCAAACCGGTTTTGATCGACGTCTACGCCGACTGGTGTGTGGCCTGTGTCGAACTGGACGAGAAGACGTGGATTCAGCCCAATGTCCAGAAACGTGTCGATGACTTCGTGCGGCTTAAATTGGATTTTACGAAGGAAACTCCGTGGGTTTCCGAAATGAAGAAGAAATATAAGATCACCGGAATGCCGACGGTGATCCTGCAAAAGGGTGAACGCGAGATTGCGCGGTTTACGGGGTTCAAACCGGCGGACGAATTTATATCACTCCTTGATCAGCACAACCTCTAAAGAAAATTGCCTCACCGAAAGGAGTCAATGTGTCAGGATTGGTCAATGTAACAGATGCGAATTTTGAAGAGACTATCTTGCGAGCTAACCGCCTCGCTGTTTTGGATTTTGGCGCGGAATGGTGCGCACCTTGCAAAAAAGTGCACGCAATTCTAAAAGAGATGGCTTCCGATTGGGAAGACAAGGCCGTAATCGGCGAAATTGACATTGCCGCCAATCCCGAAGTTCCGCGGAAGTACGGAGTGTTGAATATTCCTCAAGTGTTGTTCTTCAAGAACGGTCAACTGGTTGAGACGGTAACTGGAGTCCTGCCTAAGGCGAAGATGGAAGAGAAATTCCGCAATCACGCGCAATAGGCTGCAAGTCATATGAACATAAAGAGGGCCGCTTTCATAAAGCGGCCCTCTTTTCATGTTTTTGAAACGACAACTACTTCTTCTTCGCCGCTTTCTTAGCAGCCTTTTTCGCCGGAGTTTTCTTCTCGGCTTTCTTGTCGGCCGCCGCTTTCTTCGTGGCAGTTTTCGTCGTGGCCTTTTTTGTTTCGCTCTTCTTGGCCTCAGATTTTTTCACCGGCGTTGCTTTGGGTTTTGCCGCGGGCTTTTCTTCTTCGATTTTCTTCTTTGCCGGCGGCTTTGGCTTTTCAGCGGCCGCAGGGGCGACCGCGTCAAAGACCTCGCCGGTAAGCTCGCTGATTTCGTTTCTTAGCTTTTCGATCTTGCTTTCAAGCCGCTCTTTGAGTTTGACGACTTCGCGGTTCATCTGGCTCATGTGTCCGGCGCCGAGCATGGCGCCGAGTTTCCATTTGCCTGACGACGCATGCAGTTCGCGTTCAGCCATCAGGAGCTTTAGTCTAAGCGAGCGAACTTTTTTCTCGATAGTTTCATCCATAGTGTTCCCACACTTTCTGGTTGAGCAAACATTAACTCAACAATTACTCGATTTTGAAATAGACAAGCGGTCGCGCCGGAGCAGGCGCGGAACCGATCTGAAAAGCCTTAGTAATACGCTCAACTGCGGACTGCGAATCCGCGCCGCTGCCTGACCATTGTACATTCGCGACGGGTTCGCCCTTGGAGACAGGATCGCCCCGGCGTTTCAAGAATTCGATACCCGCCGAGTGGTCAACTGGATCAGCAGACGTCTTGCGGCCCGCTCCGAGATCGACGAGTCCCAATCCGATTTCGCGCGGGTGAATTTCCTGAATTGTGCCGTCGTCGGTCGCAGTAACAATGTGCAAATTTCTTGCCGGGACGCCGCTCATGAATTCCGACCAAACTTTGGGGTCCGCGCCTTGTGCTTCCGTGATTCTTCTAAAGCGGTCGTAACCGCGTCCGCTCAAAAGCAACTTTCGGAACTCACTTTTGCCGCTTTCGAGGTCTCTGCAAACGTCCCCGAGCATCAACATGGTCCCGCCGAGAAGTTCGCACAGTTCAATCAGTCGCGCGTCTCCTTCGCCGGTTTTCAAGACGGACAAACATTCCGCGACTTCAACGGCATTGCCGGCAGTTTTGCCAAGCGGCTCGTACATGTCCGTTCCGTGTACGACGGTTTTGACGCCGTAGTCTCGCGACCAATCCACAAGCCTCGCGCCTAATTCTCGAGCCTCTGCTTCCGACTTCAAGAATCCGCCGGGACCGATCTTGACGTCCATCGAAAGGCCTTCCGTGCCTTCTGCAATCTTCTTTGAGAGAATACTTGCGGCAATCAGCGGAGGTATGGCTACAGTCGACGTTACGTCTCGCAGCGCGTACAACTTGCGGTCTGCTGGAACGAGAGTTTCCGTTTGTGCGCCAAAAGCACAACCTTGCGATCGTAAGACGGTTTCGAACTCGTCGTGCGAAAGCGTTACTCTCATACCGCGAATACTTTCGAGCTTATCAAGTGTACCGCCGGTATGGCCGAGAGCACGTCCCGAAATCATAGGCACGGCCAATCCTGCCTCGGCGACAATCGGAGCGATGATCAGGGACGTCTTGTCACCGATCCCGCCTGTCGAGTGTTTGTCGACTTTGCGTCTGGGAATCGAATCAAAAGACAGTCGTTCACCGGAACGAATCATCGCATCGAGAAACCTCCGGCCTTCGCGTTCGTCGACGCCGCGAAAGTAGATTGCCATCAGCATGGCAGCCATCTGGTAATCCGGCAAAGTACCGCGCGCGAACTCGAGCATCAGGTAGTCAATCTCGGAGTCAGACAGTTCGCGACCGTCCTGCTTTCGCGCAATAAGTTCGGAAACCTGCACGGAAATCAGGGCGCCGGTATAATCGTGCCGTCGGGAATGACGGCGTCTTTCTCGATAATGACAACTCCGTCACGAACTGCGTACCCGTTGCCGTCGTGGTCCTTGACGTCCCGCGGCGGATCGACGCGCACTCCGTATCCGATACGGGCATTTTTGTCGACAATTGCATTGCGAATAATCGTATCGCCGCCGATTCCCACGTC
Source organism: Calditrichota bacterium (assembly GCA_020637445.1). Taxonomy (NCBI): domain Bacteria; kingdom Pseudomonadati; phylum Calditrichota; species Calditrichota bacterium. Next base: position 388,936 of record JACJVZ010000001.1, read on the forward strand.
GGGCCGGCCAACTTCGCGATTATACTGAAGCACTTCGCTGGTTTCAAAGAAATCCGCGCCGCAAACCACGGAGTCGATGATCTTGATGCCGGATTTGCAGATTGTTCTGGTTCCGAGTATCGAATGCTCGATCGCACCGTGTTCAATCCGCGATCCTGCGCAAACCAGGGCGCGCTTCATGTAGACTTCGCGCATACTTGCGCCGGGCAGAAAACGCGGGCGTGTAAACAGTCTGAAACTTGGATCATGCAAGCTGAACGCAGGTTGCGGGTCGGTCAGGGCCAAGCTCGCGTCGTAATACGATTTGATCGTTCCGATGTCTTCCCAGTATCCGCTGAATGGATATGCGAATACGCGATGTGTGCGAATAGCAGACGGAATCACGTCCTTGCCGAAGTCCGAGCCAGTGTCCGGCGCAAGCAGTCCGACAATTGCTTCCCATTTGATGATGTAGACGCCCATGGACGCCATCACGACGGGTTCGTCAGTGTCGAAGTTCTCGGAATGGAACATACTGCCGGAAAGTTCCCAGCCTTTGATGTCGTCGGGCTTTTCGGGCTTTTCCTTGAACTCGACGATACGTCCTTCGTCGTTGACCTGCATGATGCCGAAACGTTTTGCATCTTCGAGTCTAACGGGGTACGTCGCAATCGTTATATCGGCGCGGGAACGCCGGTGGAGAGCGATCATACCGCGGTAATCCATCCAATAGATATGATCGCCGGACAAGATCAAGATATCGCTCGGGTTCGAAGGACGGATATGCCGCAGGTTCTTGCGAACGGCATCGGCTGTTCCCTGTAGCCAGTCGTTGGTATCGATAGTTTGCTCGGCGGCCAATACGGTCACAAAACCGTCACGAAACGCGTCAAACGCGTAGGTCATAGAGACGTGACGGTTAAGCGACGCCGAGTTGAACTGCGTAACGACAAAGATCTTACTTAGGTCTGAATGTAAGCAGTTCGATACGGGAATGTCAATTAGGCGATACATGCCGCCGAACGGAACCGCCGGTTTCGAACGCGGCTTAGTGAGCGGGTGCAGTCGGGTGCCTCGTCCGCCGCCCAGAATTACGGATGCTACTCTATCCATTTTGCTGTCGATTTATCGTGGTAAAGTTATTTACTTGATGAAACTCAGAATTTCGTTCGTCAAACGCTCTGCTTCTTCGCGAGTTGCTGCCTCCGCGAATACGCGAACAATGGGTTCGGTGTTGGAAGCCCGGGCCTGGACCCAAGCACGGTCCGTCCGCCATTTGAGCCCGTCCAAAGTTTCCGCTTGTCCAAAGAGTTTAAATTCGTTTAGCTGTTCGAGTGCCTGCCGCTGCCGAACGAGGTCCGGAAACTCTATCTTCTTCTTGACCAAATGATATTGCGGCATGGAATCGAAAAACTCAGCGGAAGATTTGCCGAACTCCAGCAGAGCTTGGAGTACAAGCGCTGCACCGATGGCGGAGTCCCGAGACGCGTGGATCATTGGCAGCATCACGCCGCCGTTTCCTTCGCCGCCGATGGACGCGCCGACTTCGAGCATCTTTTGGGCGACGTGAGCTTCTCCGACTTTGGTCTCGAAGTAGTCACGCTCGAATTGCGTCGCAATGTCCCGCAGCGCAAGGCTGGTTGAGCAATTGGCCACTACAGGGCCTTTCACGTGCGGTAAAGCTGCAATAGCGGACGCGCACAACGTAAGTTCTTCTCCCGCGGGCCGGCCGTCCGATCGAATCAACGCCAGTCGGTCGGCGTCAGGATCAAGCACAAATCCGATATCGACATTGGTGGCTTTCATGGCAGAACAAACGTCAACAAGGTTCTCCGAAACGGGTTCCGGCAAACGCGGAAATCTGCCCGTCGGTTCGAGATGAAACCCCACAACCGTGCAGCCAAGCGTTTCCAAAAGCACCTTCAAGAGTTCGCCGCCCGCGCCATTCACGGCATCGAGTCCCACGCGAAACTTACGAGCGCGCAATTCATCAAGTTTCAGAAACGGCAACCCGAGCACGGCGTTAATGTGCCGCTCAACGGCAAGCTCATCACGCTGGTATGTTCCGATTGAAAACGCGTCGACGTTGAAATCCCTATCCGATTCAACTTCGGCGCGCAAGGTCTTGCCGCGGGATTCGTCAATGAACAGCCCGTCCGCGCCGTAAAATTTCAGCGCGTTCCATTCTGCCGGATTATGACTTGCTGTAATCGCGATGCCCCCTGCAGCGCGGTGTTCTTCCACGGCCAACGATACGGTCGGGGTTGACACGACTCCCACGTCAATGATGCTTGCTCCGCTTGAAGCCAGCCCTGAAATCGTCGCGGCGCGCATCATCGTCTTACTGATACGGCTGTCACCGCCGACCACCACGGGACCCGGCGCACACGATTTGCCGAAGGCCTGCGCCCATCGCAAACAAACTTCAGCCGTCATGCTCTTTCCGACGATGCCGCGCACCCCGGAAATCGAAATCATCAGCGGCGCGTCTTTTACCATTTCCCCGGCCACTCTCTTCCGACAAATTCCGCAATCGCTTCCAGAAATTTCTGATCCGATGAATCGAAATCCGCGACGTTCTTGCCGTCGATGTCAATCTCGCCGATGATCAAGCCATCCGCATAAATCGGTACGACGATCTCCGACCTTGTTTCGAGAAAACACGACAGGTAACGCGGATCTGAGTGCACGTCGTCGACGATAATCGTCTGCTCTTCACGCACCGCAGCGCCGCAAATCCCCTGCGCAATCGGAATACGCGTGTGCTCAGTCGGGGCATCGCCCGTCCAGGGGCCGAGATTCAAATGATCGCCGTCAACCCAGTAGAATCCGATCCAATCATATTTCGGATGCGCCAGCCGCAATGCTTCGCACAAAGCCTGACATCGCGCGCGAAAATCTCCTTGCGGGAGTTTGCTTGTAATACTCGTAGGAGAAAGTGAAATCATCTATCGTGTGATTGACACCATGTGATAAATTCTTCGGCGGACCATGCGGAAGGACAAAGTTCTTTGGGAATCGGTCCCTTGGCTGCGAGTTCCAAACCGTATTCGATATCGTCAAGCCCTTCTATCGTATGCGCGTCCGGATTGAGCGGAATCGGAATCTTCAAGTCCAGCGCGCGCGCAAACCAACGCCAATCTAAATCAAGCCTATGCGGATTGCAATTCAGTTCGATGGACTTCCCGTGCTTCGCCGCACAGTCGAGCAGGCGCTCGTGATTCACCGGATAACCTTCACGTTTCAAGAGCAGCCGTCCTGTCGGATGACCCAAAACATCCACGTGCGGATTTTCCAGCGCACGGCACAATCGTTCCGTCGCCTGCTCCTCGGTCATCCCAAAACTTGAGTGAATACTCGCCACCACAAAATCAAACCCCGCGAGCAGCTTATCATCGAAGTCGAGCGAACCGTCCGGAAGAATGTCACACTCCGTGCCCTTCAATATCCTGAACGGCGCGAGTTCGTCGTTGAGATACTCAATCTCTTCCCACTGCTTCAAAACCCGCTCGGGAGTCAAGCCGTTCGCATACGCCGCGGCTTTCGAGTGATCAGCTATCCCCAAGAACTGAAATCCGCGCGCGATCATCGCTTCCGCCATCTGCCGCAGCGTGTGTTGGCCGTCCGAATACGTCGTATGCACATGCAAAATGCCGCGCAAGTCACGATACGTCAAAGCACCAGGGTAGGGGGGTTGGTTCGAATCGCGCAGCACGAGATTTTCTTCGCGCAAAGCCGGCGGCACAACCTGCAAATTTAAGGAACGGTAAACATCTTCCTCTGTCGCGGCAATCGGAATCTCTCCGCGCGACTGAAGTTCCGCCACATGCAGTTTCGAACCCGTCGCCAAAACAAGCCGCGTCCCCAATTCATCAGGAGCACAAACCGAGAGTTCTACGTCCATACCGCTTGAGTGTTTGCCAGACCAAATCTGATCTTCAGTCGATGTCCACTCCACGACACCGAGCGCAAGAATACTCTTTTTCACCGTATCGTGCTGCGCAGGGTCGGCGCAAACGATGCAATCTAAGTCACCGACAGTCTCCATGCATCTGCGCAAACTACCGCAAAAGTGCGCGCTCAAAACACCGGGAATCAACCTCAGTGACTCTTCAATATCCACAGCAGCCGCCTTCGCCTGATGCCGCAGCTTTCGCCCGCCTGTCTTCTTCAAGAACTCAAGGCTCGCGCGAAACTTTTCAACTGTCTTTCCGCCAAACCCCGAGAACTTCGTGAGCGTTCCCGCTGCAATCGCCGCTTCAAGATCGGCAAGCGACGCGACATTGGCTTCTTTCCACAGTGTGCGGGCCTTCTTCGGTCCAAGCCCCTCGACCTTCATCAAGTCGAACACACCCGACGGAACACGCGCACGCGCATTTTCTAAATCCGCAAACGTCCCGGACTCCGCCGCTTCTCGAATAGCTTGTGCGACGCTCGCTCCGACTCCGCGAACTTTGGAGAGTCTGTCTCCGACCATCAGTTCATCCAACGTCACGGAGACCGCATCAAGCTGCCGCGCGGCGTTGGCAAACGCTTTCGCGCGAAACTCATCTTCATTGATCAGGTCAAGCAGCGTCGCATACTCTTCGAGCAGCGCAACAACGTCGGCACGAGTCATTTCTCGGTGGCGAGCAATTCGATAAATTTCTGCATGAACGCCGGCAGATCATCGGGTTTGCGCGACGTGACGAGGTTTTTGTCGACGACAACCTCTTCATCCACCCATTTCGCGCCCGCATTGACCATGTCGTCGCGAATCGCGGCAAAGCTCGTGACTTTCTTGCCGCGAAGTACTCCCGCGGAGACTAACACCCATCCTCCGTGGCAAATGCAGGCAATGGGCTTCTTCGCTCTGTTCATTTCACGAACCAGATCGAGCACCGGTTCCGACATGCGAAGTCTGTCCGGCGCCCACCCGCCCGGAATTACAAGGCCGTCAAAATTGGACGCCTTCACTTTATCTGCAGTCTTGTCGACCTTGACCGGATAGCCGTATTTCCCGACGTATTCGGGTGCCGATCCGGTTCCCAGCGTGACGACCTTTGCTCCTGCTTCACGCAAGCGCAAAAGCGGATACCAAACTTCGAGGTCTTGGTAATGATGCTCAACCAAGATTGCAATCTTCTTGCCCGGCAAATTCATGGTCTTCATTTAGCTAAAACTCTCTTGCGAAGTGAATTGGCCCGTCTTGCAAAAGCCGGCGCATCCATCAATACGATGCCTGCGATAACCAAGATACCGCCGACAACCAGCGGCCAACCGATGATTTCACCGACGATGAAAGTTGAAAACGTCGTCGCCACCACCGGCTGGGGAGTCGTGAGTATCGCGACTTGCGACGGATCAATCATCGTCAGAATTTTGTACCACACGCTGTAGGCCAAGACGGAGAGCACGAGCCCCGCATAAAACACTCCGCCCCAACCGACCCATGTGATCGAAGAATAGTCCTGCTGCAGCGCGGGATAAGCCAAAAACGGCAGTCCAACAAACGACCCCACCAATAACACGACTCCCGTCGTGGAGATCGCTCCGTATTTCTTGACAATCGGCTTGCCCAGCACGGTATAGGTCGCCCACGCCAACACGGCAGTGAAGATCAAAACATCGCCGATAAACAGTTGCGATCCCGTGTCAAACTCACCGCCTTGTGTAACAATGACCACCAGCCCGCCCAGGGAAACCACAATTGCGAAAATCTTGTGCTTCAGGATTTTCTCATACCCCAATGCGGCGGAGAGAAACAGTGCGAAAACGGCGGTCGTTCCATAGAGCAGCGACGCATGTGACGGCATAGTCTTGCTGATGCCGACCAAATAAATCACTTGGTTGATCGGCACAGCCACCAGCGCGAGCAGCAAAATCCGCGGATAATCCGCGCGGTCAATTCGTTTCCACGACTTGGTCAGTGACATCAGCGCCACAAGGCCCACGATGCCGACGCACAATCTCCAGAACGCATAAGCGAACGGATTGAATTCCTGCGTGGCCAGCCGGTTGACCACATAACCGAATCCGGTGACACTCACGTGTGTCACCATAAGCCCCAAGAGCAGCAGCCGCACGGACCACGCGGGCTTAGCGGCGGAAGAGTTCAAGCAGCTCCGCGGTACCGCTCAAGTCCTGTCGAACTTCGTCCGCGCCGTATTCCTGAAGCATATCAACAGTGTATTTTCCTCCGGTCGCAACGGCTAAGGTTTTCAGCCCCAGCTTTTGAGCGCCGTGAATGTCATGTTCGGTGTCCCCAATGACCCATGACTCCATGGGGTCAAACTCTTTCCCGAAATGTTCAGCCGCCGCGTCGAGCGCATCCTGCAAAATCAAATGCCGTTCAACGTGGACGTCACCGAAACCTCCGACCGGAAAGAAGTGATTCAAATCAAAGTGAGCAATCTTGGCGCGGCCCCCAGCCTCCATATTCCCCGTGCCCAGCGCCAGCGCAAATTCTTCAGGTTCGGTAGTGAGCGCATCGAGCAACTCCCGTACTCCAGGATGCACCTTGGCTCGCGGACTATTCTGAATGGATACCGGCAATTCCTCTAGATACGGCGGTTTAAAAGCCTCATACCCTTCGCGCCAGTCTCCGGTCAGCCCACTCTTGGAGTAACAATAGCGAAAGATCAGCGGATCGGTACGGCCGTGCATAGAGAGCCCCGCTGTAATCATGTCGCGGTCAAACACCCTCCTGAACGCTTTTGCATATGCCCGGGTGGTGGCCCCGTCGAGGCTGGTCAAGGTTCCGTCTATGTCAAAAATAAGTAGTTTCATGGCTATCTCTATTAGCCAATTTAAGATAACCCAGCCGGATAGTCAAGGAGCGGCACCTCCCAATTGCTTCTCAACCGAAGTCGAATTATCTTATCAGATTATCTGAAAGGAGAGTGTTGTGAGTTTAGTGAAGTTAGGAAACAGTGGGCTGCGCGTCTCGCGGGTCAGTCTGGGAACGATGACGTTCGGTCACCCTGAATATGGCTGCGATCAGAGCGAAGCCGGCAAGATTATCGATGCCTATCTCGGAGCCGGAAACAATTTTATTGATTCAGCAGATATCTACGCGAAAGGCGATTCCGAAACATACCTCGGGAACTTACTCGGTGCGCGCCGCAAGGATGTTGTGCTGGCGACCAAAGGGTTCTGGGCCGTCGAGGATGGGCCGAACCACTGCGGAGCCTCTCGAAAACATTTGATTGAAGCCTGTGAAGCGAGTCTTCGCAGACTGAAAACGGATTACATTGATCTTTACTACATTCACATTTGGGATCCGCTGACTCCGCTCGAAGAAACCCTCGGCGCACTCAATACCTTGGTTGAGCAAGGCAAAGTCCGGTACATCGGCGCCAGCGACTACTCGGGTTGGCAAATCAGCGAAGCTGTAAATGTTTCAAAGTGTCACCATTGGCATAAGTTCATTGTTCATCAGGTCGAGTATTCGGCCTTAGCCCGCGACATCGAGACGGACATCGTGCCCGCCTCGACCTATCAAGGTTTGGGAATCATTGGCTGGTCACCGTTGGCAGGGGGGATGTTGTCCGGAAAGTACGACGACAGCAAAGACACCGCCGGACGCTTCAACAGTGGAGACTCCGGCAAATGGTGGGGTGAACGCTTCGGTTCCGAAGCAAACTACCGGGGAGCCGTCGAATTCACGAAGATCGCCCGGGAACTCGGAGTTTCTCCCGTGACGCTGGCTGTGGCTTTCACCTTAAAGCCCGACTGGATGACCTCAACGATCATTGGAGTTAGAACGGCTGCACAACTTGAAGCCAATCTTGCGGCGGAAGCTCTCGAATTACCTGAGGAAATCTACCAGCGCTTGCTCGCTATCAAGCCGCCGTATCGACACTTTCCACTTCTGATGCACGACAACGCACGGAAGCTCAGAACCAAACAAGAGTATACGAGTTAGTTTCATAACAAGCGCGGTCGAGTCCCGGAAAACCTCACTGCGCAAAAACACTCAAAAAGGAAAAACCGGAATATGCGACTTCTTGCCTTCTGTCTGCTGATTGTCTCAGCCTCTCAAGCGGCGGATACTTACGTCAACACACAGCTCCATCGCGACTTCGACCGCGAAATTTTTACTTCAACGACAGAAATTTGGAGCGGGGACAAATTAGGTTCAACATTTTTCTTCACAGATCTTGATTTTACGTCAACCGGGAATACTCAGTCGTATTTTGAGATTTCCCGTCACTTTATCCTCACCAGAATCCGGAAACTCGGGCACTTGAACGCCTCCATCCAGTTTAATGATGGCGTGACGGGATTTGACGAAATGGGCGGCAAGGTCATTCCGCGAACGCTATTGGGTGGAATTGCCGTGACGGAACTTAAGTCGGGAAACGCGGTCTTCGAAGTGCAGGCGCTACTCCGTCAAGAGTTTGCAGCGGACTTGGGCTGGCAACTTACTGGCGTTTGGTTCGTTCCAATAGGTAAGAGTCCCTTCGAGTTCCTTGGCTACGTGGATTGGAACTCAAACCATTACGGAAACCAGCCTGTCTCAATTCAAACTGAGCCCCAATTCCAGTACCGTTGGCGGCAAATGGCCCTCGGGACGGAGTGGGAAATTTCCCGGAATTTTGCGGGCGCCTTCACCAAAAAAGACGGCTACGAAACGGGCAAATGGTACCTGCACCCAACTATTTATGTGCGGTACGATTTCTAACATTGTGTTAAGTCAGATGCCTCGCCCTCTCGCGCACGCGGCCCAGAAAACACAAGTCTATAAAAATAATGACTTAACATATGTGAAAAGGGTTTAGGCTGGCTTGACAAGTCACTGGAGGTTTGTATATTAAGAGTCTACGCTGGTTTGGAGCCTCGGTGAACAAAAGGTGGTCGCGGTGCCCGAGCAAAGTGACCCACGATTTGGGTTTCCGGACGACTGGCGGAGCATGGGCTCATAGCTCAACGGTTAGAGCAGCGGACTCATAATCCGTCGGTTCCAGGTTCGAATCCTGGTGGGCCCACCGCGCGGCGACCACCGGTTCCAGCGATGAAAATGGAGTTCCTTGTCTTGCGCACCACGCTGTTAGTAGTAATCAGATTTGACACCATGTGCAGCGTGGGCAGGGAAATGCAGTTGAATTAGGGTGTGCGGACACAGGCTTTCGCGCACCCTTTTTTCGTATAGGGCAATCAAATTTTTTCAGATAGGTAGGCGAAGTAGACGTGATCATTCAGGACGCAACTCCCGAACAGATTCGCAGCGCACTGAAAGCGCTGATAGAGATTCAAGAAATTGATTTGGAATTGGCGGAAATCGCCGAAGAGCGTGGTGGACTGCCCGAGCAGGTGCAGGCACTGACGCAGCAGATAGCGGAGTATGAGGCGTTCATTGAGGCGAAAGATCAAGAGCGCGAAGAATCCGAGAAGATTACGGGTGAATCGTCGCACAAGCTGGCTGTGGCGCGTGAGAAGCTCACGAAGTATCAGGAACAGCTTTATTCCGTGACGACGACGCGAGAATACGACGCGATCACGACCGAGCAGGATACGGCCAAGCGCGAAATCGGCGAATTTGAACTGTTGATTTCGACGAATACGACGCGCGCGGTGGAGCTGGTCCAGCTTGTGGAAGATAGGCAAGCCGAGCTCGAACAGTTGCGGAAAGACAAAGTTGCCCGCGAAGAGGAGCTTGAGCGCAAGCTGCGTGAAACGGAAGGGGCGGAGAAGGAACTGGAAGCTCGTCGCGCCAAGTCCGCCGCGACGTTGAATCCGCGCCTTTTGGCTCACTACGAAAGAATCCGCGACGCCAAGGACGGACGCGGCATTGCGACGCTGGTTGGTGAGGCGTGCGGCGGCTGTTTTGCGCTGATTCCCCCGCAAACGCAGGTGATCATCCGTCAGGCACGTGATATTTACGCTTGCGAAGCCTGCGGCCGCTTTGTGGCACCGGACACCGAAATCGACTAAGAATAGACTCGCCGAGCGGGGATTTAGCGCGTCAGCGCGGTTCCCCGCCGGAATCTGAAAGCGCCACCACCGCGGCAAGCCTTTGCGAAGCGCATTGGGTCCAGCGTCCACGCTGGCCGCCGGAATCTGAGGAATAGCAAAAGCATCGAACTTCACGCGCACATTGACGGCGGCGCTCGCGGCAATCCCGGCCCCGCCGCCATCGGAGTGGTCATCCACGACGATCAGGGCAATCTGCTCTACGAAGAGGGAACCTATATCGGCCACGGCACAAACAACGAGGCCGAGTATCGCGCGTTGATCAGACTGCTTGAAGTCTGCGCCGCGAATCCCGTTATCAAAGAGAGCGGCGCCCAAATCCTGCGCGTCGCATGCGACAGCCAGTTGATCGTAAAACAGGTCTTGGGCGAGTGGAAAATCAAAGAGCCGCGCCTGCAAGACCTGAATCAGGAAGTCCAACAAAAAAAGCGACTCCTGAACGGCCTGACTCCCAGAATCCGCCACGTCCGCAGAGAAGAAAACAAAGACGCGGACAAGTTGGTAAACCAAGCGCTGGATGCCGAAGAAAAGAAGTAGTTTTCTATTTTCAGTTTTCTAATTGCTATTTTCAATAAGGTTCGCCGGGTGATCGCGCTTGACTTCGGTCAGGTGAGGAAAGTCCGAACTTCATAGAGCAGAGCGCCGGCTAACGGCCGGGTGTGGTAACGCAACGGAAAGTGCCACAGAAAAAATACCGCCCGCAAGGGTAAGGGTGAAAAGGTGCGGTAAGAGCGCACCGCGCTTCCGGTAACGGAAGTGGCAGGGAAAACCCCGCTCGAAGCAAGGCCATGTATACCGGGAGTCCGCGCGGCTCGCACGGCACAAAACCCGGTGGGTAGGCCGCCCGAGGGAATGAGTAATCATTCTCCCAGATAGATGATCACCGCCCGCAAGGGTACAGAATTCGGCTTACAGGCGAACCGGATTTTCTAAAAGAGGAAAGAAGAAATGTGAAAGAGGAAAAGTGAAACAGGGCATCGACTGTCGAAGCAGTGAAAACTGCATGCTCCGTTTCTTCTTTCCTGTTTCCTCTTTCCAAGTTTTACTTCCCCAATGATTTTTGTTTATATGAAATACAGGAATAACCATGCAACCCAGATGGGAAATGGTGGAGAGTCGGCCACATGAGGAGATCGAACGCCTAAGCCGTCAAGCCCAAGTACCTTACACAATCGCGCGGATTCTATTGAACCGCGGGATGGAAACACCGGACGCTGTCGAGAGATTTTTTAGTCCCTCGCCGGCGCAACTCTATGACCCATTCCTGATGTCGGGAATGGAAAAAGCCGTTGATCGCATCGTGGAAGCGCTGCAAAACCGCGACCGCATTGCCATCTACGGTGACTACGACGTGGACGGAATTACTTCCGTGTCCATGCTCTATCTGTTCTTGCGCGACCTCGGCGGGGACGTCGTGGCCTATATTCCCGACCGCCAAAATGAAGGCTACGGAATTTCTCAGGCCGGACTCGACGAAGTCAAGAAGCAGGGCGCGCAGTTGGTGATTTCGGTCGACTGCGGCATCACTTCTGTGTCGGAAGCGGAATACGCCAAGTCACTCGGACTCGAACTGATTATCTCCGATCACCACGAACCGGCCGACGAACTTCCGGCGGCGCTCGCGGTGTTGGATCCCAAGTGCGCGGATTCCGGCTATCCGTTCTCTGAACTTGCCGGTGTCGGTGTCACCTTCAAGCTCGCGCAAGGCATCACGAAGACCCTCGGCCTTGACGCCGAGTTCGCTTTCAAGTATATCGATCTGGTTGCGCTCGGCACTTCGGCGGACATCGTTCCGTTGATTGACGAGAACCGCGTGTTGGTCAAAGAAGGGCTCGAAAAACTCAACGCCGCGCCCGAAGTCGGTTTGGCGAGTTTGATCGAGTCCGCCGGTGTGCGCGGGGGCAAAATCGACGTCGGCCAAATTGTTTTCAATATCGCGCCGCGCATCAACGCCGTCGGCAGAATGGGCAGCGCCATGCGCGCCGTTCAGTTGCTGACGACCCGCGATCAAGTGCAAGCCCGCGAAGTGGCGCAAGTCTTGGAACAAGAAAACCGCCGCCGCAAAGAGATCGACAACGAAACTTTGTCGCAGGCTCTCGAGGAGATTCGCTACACCATGAATCCCAACGACCGCCACTCGATCGTGCTTTCGCGCGAGGGTTGGCACTCGGGAGTCATCGGAATCGTCGCCTCGCGCTTGATTGAAAAATTCTACCGTCCGACCGTGATGATTTCCGTCGAGAACGGCATGGGCAAAGGTTCAGCGAGATCGGTATCGAATTTCGACATTTTCAATGCGCTGAAAGCCTGTTCCGAGTTACTCGAGCAGTTCGGCGGACACAAGTATGCCGCGGGTTTGACAATCCCGGCAGAAAACATTCCGGCGTTCAAGGAGCGTTTCGAAGAAGCCTGCAAAGAGCTGATGACAGAAGAAGATCTGGTGCGCAAGGTCAAGATCGAGAGTGAAATAGAGCTCGACGAGATTACGCCGGAAGTTGTCAAAACGCTGAAGCGATTCGAGCCGTTTGGCCCGCACAATACGCGGCCGACGTTCGTTTCGCGCGATCTCGGCACGGTCTATCCGCCGCGAATAGTAGGTCAGAACCATTTGAAACTCGTGGCCTCTCAAAACGGCACTCAGTTCGAGGCTATCGGATTCAATTTGGGTGATCACATCGACAAATTCATGAACGGACGCAGGTCTTATGAGATGGTCTATGTGATCGAAGAGAACGAATATCAGAACCGCAAAACGACGCAGTTGCGCATAAAGGATATCCGATGAGCACTCGCCGCCTGAAAATCGTGGCCATGTTGATTTTGGCTGCCGGACTGATGGGAATGGGCCGCAAAGAAGCCAAGAACCAAGATCCTCCGCCTGCTCCGATCAGCGGAGTCACGGGCAAGATCGAGATTTGGGAAGGCAACTTCATGCCGCCTATCGAAGCGGAGACTCGCGACAAGCAAATCAAGCCCGGCGCGAATCTGATCGTCAGACTCTATCAGCCCGTCAAAGGCCTGCCCGGCGCCATGGTTGAAACGGTTGAAGGCGAAATGGTCGCCGAAACCACCAGCGACGAAGACGGCATGTTTACGATTCCCGCCAAGGAAGGAACATACAGCATCTTCGTGCAGGATGGCGAAGGCTGGTATGCCAACGGTTGGGACGGCAACGGAGTACAAGGTGCGGTGACTGTCGAGCCGATGAAGATGACGGAAGTCTTGATCAAGAACACTCGCAAGGCGACATTCTAATGTTGGTTGTGAGAATATTCTCGTTGTTGTTTTTAATGTTGTCGTGTTCGGCGACTTTTGCACAATACCCGGTCAGCCTGCCGACGGCCAACGATGATTCATTGGAAACGGACTCGGCGGCGGTGGATAGCGCGGTGACTGCTCCCGAGCCTTCAGAGTTTGAGCAGTTATCCGAGTTGAAAACGAACGCTTTGACGTGGGTGCGGCGGTTGATTTATCGCGGTTTCTTGGACGATCAACTGACGGGCACGAGTGCAACGTATGCGCTCAGCGAGTGGCGCGAAGTCTCAGGTCCGGCCGGTCCGGTTCAGGCCTACGTAACGGTGGTCTATTTGGGTTCGGTGTCGTGGCTCGGCAAACCGTCCTCGTGGTTCCAAGCAACTTACAAAAGTCTGGACGTCGACCGTCCTTCGGTGGATTTTGATCTGGTTTTATCGGGCCGGGAAACTTTGGGCGACGCGTACCGCGCGCTGTGGCGTGTCAACAAAGAAGAACTGAAGTCGTTCAACTTCGGCGTAAAGCCGGGAACGTTCGACTATGACAGGGAAGACAAGCCAACTGCCGGCAAGGAATCCGTTTTGAAATTATACTCGGGCGACTTCAATATCACCGAGTATCGTGGTTCGGGAGCCGATGGCGACAAAGTAATTGCCTATCGAGCTAATGAAGTTCCGCCGCTGAGTCTCGTGCGGCTGGGCTATGGCAACATGTGTTTGAACTTGCGCGACCGCGCAAGCGACGTTGAACCGAGATTAGAGGTCCCGCTTCCCACATCAAGATAGAAAAGGAAGCACCCATGAAGTACATTTTTTTGTTGACACTGGTCGTCGTCGCTCAGCTTTTTGCGGCGGAGTTCAAGAAAGAACACGGTGACTACGTGTATCGCGACACTCTCACATTCGAGGAGTCTGCCGAAGGACTGGATCTGCTCGACTGCTCTGCCACGAACGGCGAGATAGAATTGACCGGAGAAGACCGCAGCACGGTCAGTGTGACGGCCATACTCAAGATTGAGGCAGACGAACTTGAAGACGGTCAAGAGTACTTGAAAGACTTCAGGCCGGTCGTTAAGCGCAGCGGAGACAAGCTCGAGATATACTCCGAGTATCCCGACTCGAAATTCGATTGGGATGAAGTGAGCGCAAACATCGACTTTATCATCCACGCACCGAAAAGTTTGAACCTTGACGCGTCTTGCGCGAACGGCGAGATAAACGCTATGGGCATGACCGGAAGTGCGGACCTCTCCAGCGCCAACGGTGAAATTGCATTCACATCAAAAGACGGCGTGACCGGACAGGTCGACGCGTCTTGCGCCAACGGCGAAGTCACGATTGACGTTGCCGCACTTACCGGCAATTGCGAATTCAGCACGGCCAACGGCGAGATCACAGTCACGGTTCGCGAAACACTTGCCGGAAATATTTCGGCGTCGACTGCCAATGGCGAAATCACGTTAGCACTTCCTGAAGACGCAGACATGAAGGTTTCGGCCAGTTCGCTTTCCGGAGGTTCCATCGAATCCGACTGGGAAGGCAAATACTCTGACAAACTCGTTGGCGACGAATTCGAGGTCGTGGTCAATGAAGGCACATACCTTGTGGATCTAAGCAGCGTGAACGGCGAAATCGATCTCCGCAAGGCGAAAAAGTAACCCAATTCCCTAACGACTTGAAGCGACTTCCTACCAACGTCCGTCCCAGTGATCCCGGGTTTGCCGAAAACGCAGCCGCGATGCGCGTGCTCGTGGATGAGCTGCGCGGAAAGCTGGCGGCGCTGCATCCGGCCGCAGGACCGAAACAGCATATCGACCGGCACGTCTCTCGAGACAAACTGCCTGTTCGCGACCGGTTGAACCGTTTGTTCGATCCGTCAACTCCGTTTCTTGAGCTAAGTCCGCTGGCGGCACACGGCATGTACAACGATGAAGCTCCCGGCGCCGGAATGGTGACGGGAATTGGAGTCGTGCACGGACGTGAAGTGTTGGTCGTGGCCAATGATGCAACCGTCAAAGGCGGGACTTACTTCCCGATGACGATCAAGAAGCATCTGCGCGCGCAGGAAGTTGCCATGCAGAATCATCTGCCGTGTGTGTATCTGGTCGACTCGGGCGGAATCTATCTGCCCGAGCAGGCTGGCACATTCGCCGACCGTGACCACTTCGGCAGAATTTTTTACAATCAGGCGAATCTGAGTGCAAAAAAGATTCCTCAAATTGCCATTGTGATGGGATCGTGCACGGCCGGCGGCGCCTACGTTCCGGCGATGTCGGATGAGACCGTGATCGTCAAGAACACGGGAACGATCTTCATCGGCGGCCCGCCGCTTGTGAAGGCCGCAACCGGAATGGATGTCTCGGCGGAAGATTTGGGCGGAGCGGACGTGCACACTCGCATTAGCGGAGTGGCCGATCACTTCGCCGAGAACGATGGCCACGCACTCGAGATAGCTCGCTCGATCATCGAAGCCGTAGGACCGCGGCCGAAATTCGAGTTCGACCGCGAAACTCCGGAAGATCCGCATTACGATCCCGAGGAACTTTTGGGTTTGGTGCCGGTCGATATTCGCAAGCCCTTCGACATGAAAGAAGTGATTGCGCGGATCGCCGATGGCTCGCGTTTTCAAGAGTTCAAAGCCCGTTACGGCACGTCGCTCGTCTGCGGTTTCGCCAGAATTCACGGATACCTCGTCGGCATCGTCGCAAATAACGGCGTGCTCTTCGGAGAGTCCGCAAAGAAAGGCGCGCACTTCATCGAGCTCTGCTGTCTGCGCAAAATCCCTTTGGTGTTCTTGCAGAACATCACGGGCTTCATCGTCGGAAAAGAGTACGAGCACGGCGCAATTGCTTCGGACGGCGCCAAGATGGTGCATGCCGTCGCCTGTGCCAATGTCCCGAAATTCTCAGTGATCATCGGCTCGTCTGCGGGAGCCGGAAACTATGCCATGTGCGGTCGCGGCTACAGTCCGCGTCTGCTCTGGATGTGGCCGCATTCGCGCATCAACGTGATGGGCGCGCAGCAAGCTGCCGACGTGTTGGTGCAAGTAAAGCGCGAGCAACTCGAAGCAAAAGGTCAAAAGCTCACGGATGCCGACGCGGAAGCAATTCGCGGACCGGTTCTTGAGCAATACGATCGCGAAGGTAATCCATATTTTTCGACATCCCGCTTGTGGGATGATGGAATTCTTGACCCGCTGTCAACCCGGGACGCGCTGGGGTTGGGCATAGCCATGTCCGCCAACGCGCCTGTCCCGGACTACCAGCCGGGAATCTACCGCATGTAAATGGAGACGGCGTTATTCGAAGAAACGCAGGAGTTCCCGCTTCGCGGCGTGCTTGCGTTCGCGTCGGGGGCCGCGTTCTTCGTGATACCGATGTTTTACTCCATGCCGCTGCTGCTTGTGCTTCTGATGTTTCTAATTGGTATTGGCATCAGTACGTTGCTTGGTGCGACGCTCAAGACCTACACTCGTGTAACCCAGACCGAATTCTCGTTCGGTCCAAACATCTTTACCCGGCGAATTCCGGCCGGCGAGCTGACAGTCGTCGGGCCGCGAAGTATACCGTTCTTGGCGGGAACGGGAATTCACCGTTACCGGGGCAAGTGGTACTATAATATGCGCCGGGGTGAAGGTCTCGAAATCCATCACGGGAAAACCAAATACGTCGTCGGTACGGCCCGTATGGACGAACTGCAGACGGCACTGCGAGACTTGGCAAGAATCAATTCAAAATGAGCACTCTCAAAGTCAAACATAATGACGGCGTCGTCACGTTGACGCTTGCGCGGCCCAAGGCACGCAATGCGTTCAATGCGGAGATGATTGCCGAAATGACGGAGAAGCTGCACGAACTAAGTGCGGATCATTCGATTCGTCTGTTGATTTTGAATGCCGAAGGGCAAACATTCTGCGCGGGTGCGGACGCCAACTGGATGAAGTCTCAGAAAGACGTATCCGAGACCGACAATCTTGCGGACGCTGAGAAGATATTTGATTTGTTCAGAGTGGCTTACGAATTCACACATCCGATTATTGCGCGCGTGCAGGGAGGAGCGTACGGCGGTGGTGCCGGGCTTGTTTGCTGCTCGGACATCGTAGTAATGGCTGACGACGCGCAAACTGCGTTTTCAGAAGTCAGGCTTGGGGTGGTGCCTGCCACAATTTCCGTTTTCGTTTTGCGCAAGATCGGCGAAGGCCGGGCACGTGAACTGTTTTTGACTGGACGGAGAATTTCAGCCCAAGAGTGCCTTCAAATTGGTTTGGCGACCGAGGTTGTACCCGAAAAAGACCTCGACAACGCGGTTGCAAAATGGACTGAAGAACTACTAAAGGCCGCGCCAACCGCGCAAACGGTTGCCAAGAATCTCTTGTCGGTTGTCCCGCGCATGACACTTGATGAAGCCCGTCGCTTCACACCTCTCCGGATAGCCCGGCAGCGAGTAAGTCCCGAAGGTCAGGAAGGACTGGCGGCGCTGCTCGAAAAACGCGCGCCAAGTTGGAGTCCTCAGAAGTGATTCGTAAGATTCTCGTTGCCAACCGCGGTGAAATCGCCGTGCGTGTGATGCGCACGGCACGGACACTTGGGATTCGAACTGTTGCGATTTTCAGTGATGCCGACCGGGACGCCTTGCATGTCGAAATTGCGGATGAAGCCGTTCATATCGGCGCGTCGCAGGCATCGGAAAGCTATTTGAGCGTCGAAAAAGTCATTGCCGCAGCGCGGGAACACGGTGCTGACGCCGTGCATCCGGGGTACGGTTTTCTGTCCGAGAATCCGAAATTCTCCAACGCCGTGCAGCTTGCCGGTTTGATCTTCATCGGACCTCCTGCGGAAGCGATGGGGCTCTTGGGTGACAAGATCGCATCGCGAGAATTGGCAATTCGCCACAATGTTCCTGTGACTCCGGGCGCGTTGTTGCCTCATGCAAGCGCCGAGCAGGCGAAAATCGAAGCTGAGAAAATCGGTTTTCCCGTCCTGATCAAGGCTGCGGCGGGCGGCGGCGGCAAAGGCATGCGGGTCGTACGCAGTTTGGAAGAAATTGAGACGTCGCTCGAAGCTGCCAAGCGCGAAGCGAAGTCTGCATTCGGTGATGATGCGGTTTATCTCGAAAAATACATCGAGAATCCCCGCCATATCGAGTTCCAAGTTTTTTGTGATCATCACGGGAATGCCGTGCATCTGGGCGAACGCGAATGCTCAATTCAACGCCGGCACCAAAAAATAATTGAAGAATCGCCGAGCGTGGCGCTGACGCCCGAGTTGCGCAAAGAGATGGGCGCGGCGGCATTGCGAATCGTGCAGGGTGCCGGATATCGCAACGCAGGGACAGTTGAGTTCCTGCTCGACGGTGACAAGTTCTATTTTCTGGAAGTCAACGCTCGTTTGCAGGTCGAGCATCCAGTGACCGAACAGGTCACAGGTGAGGACTTGGTGCAATGGCAAATCGCCATTGCCGCAGGTGAGAAACTTCCGAAAACGCAAGACCAGATCACGTTTCGCGGCCACGCGATTGAGTGCCGAGTCTATGCCGAAGATCCCGCAAACGGTTTCTTGCCGTCTACGGGAACTGTTTTGAAGCTCGAGGAACCGCACGCACCGGGAATTCGTATCGACTCGGGAATCCGCGAAGGATTTGAAGTGCCGATTTTCTATGATCCGATTTTGAGCAAAGTTATCTGCCGCGCTGGAAACCGGGAACTGGCGATTCAAAGAATGCGGGACGCGCTCAAACACTATGTGATTCTCGGCGTGCGCACACCCATCGGATATATGCAGGACGTTTTGGCGCACCCCAAATTCGTTAAAGGAAACATTTCGACACACTTCTTGGCCGATCACTTTTCAGAGTGGGAAGAGAAACTTCCAACGCGCGCGGCACTGGCAGCGATGCTTGCCGCCGCCAATGAAACGGGTCGCGACGTAAAACGCAGTGCCGCCTCAAACGGCAAGGCAGCGATTCCTACGCCATGGTCAAGTTTGGGGGACTGGAAGACGGCGGGAGCGGGCTCGTGAAGAAACATTTCCGCATCGCAGGACACAACATCTGCGGCACGTTCAAGCGTCATTCACCGGCGGACGTGGAAATCACGGCATGTGACGACACGACGACGTTTCACGTGACGAAGGTCGGCAGGCGAGTGCGTGTCGACAACGAAGACTACACCTTTAATACGATTGCTGCACGGAAAAAAGACAAGATATTCATTTGGCTTGACGGTCGCGTGCATGAATTGCAGGAATTCGAAGAAACCGAAGTCGCCGACAATCGCAACGCGAGCGATGATATTCGCGCGCCGATGCCAGGCATGATTATCAAACTGAACGTGGCCGTGGGTGACGACGTGAAAGCGGATCAGATAGTTGCCGTGTTGGAAGCGATGAAGATGGAACACAACCTGCGCGCGCCGCGCGGCGGAAAAGTTGCCGCAATCGACGTCAAAGTCGGTCAGACGGTCTCGGCCGACGCTCCGCTTGTGCATTTGGAGTCCGCGTGAGCGATCTTCTGACTCCGCGATTCGTCTATGTCGGTATTCGCGACGCACTCGATGCGATTCCGCGCTTGACCGAAATGGAACTCGGCATCGAAGTGATCTTCAATACCACAAGCGATTTGTGGCCGAAGATCAAGTGGGACGTTTTGCTGGGTCTTGCGGACGATTTTTCCGAAGTTCATTTGCCGGTTGCCTGTCACGGGCCGTTTTACAATCTTGCGCTTGCGGGCCGCGACGAACACATCGCGGATTATTCCTGCCAATCGCTCGCGGCGGCCATCGAAGCCGCCCGGGTTATCGGCTCGCCCTTGATGGTTTTCCATACGGGGTTCTTGCCTCAGCTTCCTCCGACGGCGCGTGGGAAATGGCTCGACACGTTCTGCGGCAAACTCTCGCATTTGCTTGACGTCGCGGCTTCCAACGGAATTGTGTTGGCGATGGAGAACACCTACGAGCCGGATACGACGCTTTTCGAGGAGATTTTCTCACGCGTGCAGCATCCGTTTTTGGGAATGTGTTTTGACACGGGGCATGCGGCTTGTTTTGCAAAGATTCCGCCGACGGACTGGATTGACAAGTTTTCGGAACAGATTGTTCATTTGCATTTGAGTGACAACGACGGGATTTCCGATCTTCATTGGGGACTTGGAAAAGGCATGGTGAATATTTCCGCGCTGATCGGCCCCTTGCTCGCGCGTGGAGCGCGTCCGTCAGTCACGTTTGAAGTTTCATTAGATGATGCGAAATCCTCGAACGAGTATTTAACACGCTCCCTCGCGGCTTCGCAGATTTCCGGCCATGACTAGTACAGACAAGAAACCCAAGAAGTCGAAGCCCGCCGACATCGAAAAGATCGAGCGCTTGCTTCGCGACGCGGATATTTCTCCCGAGGAATATCAGGCATTGAAAGACGAATTGAAACGCAACCGCCGCCGCAACGAGGGGGCGGGTGATAATCCGTTAGACAATTTATATGAAGAATCTTAAGGAATACTCCCTCCGATGAGCCTTGGAGACCGACTTCCGCTAACCGAAGAGCAAAAAATGCTGCGCGACATGGTGCGGGATTTTGCCGAAAACAAAATCAAGCCTATCGCCGCCGAAATTGATGAAACCGAGCGCTTCCCCGAAGAGATCTTCGCTGAAATGGGCGAACTCGGACTAATGGGCATTCCCTATCCCGAAGAATACGGCGGTGCGGGAATGGACTACACGTCGTATGCTTTGGCTATTGAAGAAATCGCCAAAGTCTGCGGTTCCACGGCGCTGGGACTTGCCGCGCATATCTCACTGGGCTGCGGGCCGATCTATCTGTTCGGCACCGAAGAACAGAAGAAAAAGTACCTTCCCGATTTGTGCGCGGGCAAACACATGGGCGGGTTTGGATTGACCGAACCTCAAGCAGGCAGCGACGCGGGTGCGACCAAAACGACCTGTCTGGATCAAGGCGACCACTATCTTCTGAACGGTACGAAAGTTTACTGTACGAATGGCTCGTACTCGAAAACTTACGTGGTCAGTGCATTGACCGAGAAGGACAAAGGAACGCGCGGAATTAGCTGTTTTATCGTAGAGCGTGATTGGGACGGCTTCGCCGTCGGCAAGAAAGAACGCAAGCTCGGCGTACGCGGATCGGATACGGTTGTCTTGCACTTTAACGACGTGAAAGTGCCAAAAGCGAACCTGCTCGGCAGGCCCGGCGAAGGCTTCAAGCAAATGCTGGCCACGCTTGACGGCGGCAGAATATCGATTGGATCGATGTCCTTAGGCCTTGCTGAAGGCGCATACATCGAAACGCTGAAATACGTCACTGGACGCAAGGCCTTTGATCAACGCATCGCCGATTTTCAAGCGACGCAATTCAAACTTGCGGATATGCTCGTGCAGATTGAAGCCGCGCGCCACATGATTTTCGACGCCGCGAAGAAGAAAGACGCAGGTGAAGATTTCTCGCGCGAAGCCGCCATGGCAAAGCTCTATGCGAGCGAAGTCGGAGCGCGCGTCACGTCGCAAGCCATTCAGCTGCACGGCGGCTACGGCTACGTGCGCGAATACCCGGTTGAGAGAATGTTCCGTGACAACAAATTGACTGAAATTGGCGAGGGCACGTCTGAAATTCAGCGTCTCGTCATCGCGCGCGCCCTGCTAAAAGAGTGGGATCAGGCCACCGCTTGATCCGATCTTCCGTGCCCAATGCACATTGATCTCGGCACACTTCGGATTGACGTTCTTGACGACGGGCTGTTTGAGTTGCGCGCCGAGACGTTTGTAAAGGTCACGAAGGGCCGCAATGCCGATTTGCTCAAGAAAGGGCAATACAAACCGCGCATCAAAGTCGGGTTCAATTCGCTATTGATCCGCGGTGAAGGTCAAACTGTCCTAATCGACCCGGGCACGGGCGACAAAGAACGCATCGCCGAGCGCCGCAGCTATAATCTCGATTGGCCGCGCAGAGTCTTGCCCAAGCTCAAACAGCTTGGAGTCCGAAAGGAAGACGTCACACTTGTTGTTCTAACCCATTTGCACTGGGATCATGCGGGTGCCTGTACGACGAACGATCTTGGCGGACAGCTTGAACCGACGTTTCCCAAGGCATGCCATGTTTTACACGAGAAAGAGCTTGACGGCGCGCGCGCGGCACTGGTGCAGGGAGATGACGGCTACTGCGCGGACGACTTTGAGCCGCTTGCGGAAGCGCGCAAACTTGAGTTGATCGGCGAGTTGGATGCCGTAATCTTTCCGTGGCTGACTTGCCACTGGAGCGGAGGACATAGCCCCGGGCACATGGTCGTTCGCGTCGGATATCCTGAAGGACCGCGTGTTATGTACCCAAGCGACGTCCTTCCGACTGCCGCGCAGCTTCCGTTCGACAGCGGCATGTCATACGACCAGGATCCGAACGAGCTGATCGAGGCGAAGAGAAAATTTCTTGAGATCGCGGCGGCGGACGAAGACCTTGTCATACTCGTTCATGCCCCGCGCAACAAATCTGGCTACATCCGAAAGTTATCGTCGGGCGAGTACAAATTGGAACACGTCGCCCTTGAAAAATAAGAACACAAAATTGGGTTGGAATCAGTAATGAATCCGAATACTCCTGTCATTACCTCCGGAGCACGCACGGCCATCGGCTCATTTATGGGCGCGTTGGCCTCAGTACCCGCTCCCGCCTTGGCCGCGCACGTTTTGAAGGCCAATCTCGACCGTTCGCAAGTCGATCCGAAAGAAGTTGAAGAAGTCATTTTGGGCCAAGTCCTGCAAGCAGGCGTCGGTCAAGCGCCCGCCCGTCAAGCTGCGCTATTTGCAGGAATTCCCAACACGACGTCGGCCTGGACTGTGAACAAAGTTTGTTCGTCGGGTTTACGCTCGATTATGTCTGCCGCGCAGGCGATCGCGCTGGGCGATGCCAAAGTCATGCTTGCAGGCGGCATGGAAAACATGTCACTTGCGCCGTACTCGTTGGACCGTGCTCGTTCCGGCTACCGGCTCGGAAACGGAAGCATTACGGACTTGATGGTCAACGACGGTCTGTGGGATCCGCACAATAATATTCATATGGGCTCGTGCGCCGAAATGTGCGCAAAAGAACACAAAATTACGCGCGAACAGCAGGACGAATTCGCCGCGGAATCTTACCGTCGTGCGATTGCCTCGATTAAGGACGGCAAGTTCAAAGCTGAAATCGTACCTGTCGTGATTAAGGGTCGCAAAGGTGAAGTGTCGATCGACACAGACGAAGAGCCGGGCAATGTGAACTTCGACAAGATGCCGCAGCTCAAACCTGCCTTTGAAAAAGACGGTACGATTACTGCCGCGAACGCCTCGAAGATCAATGACGGCGCGTCGGCGGTGATGGTCATGTCCTACGAAGAGTCACAGCGCCGCGGGCTTAAGCCGCTGGCCCGCATCGTTGGGCACACGACCTATAGTCAATCGCCCGAGTGGTTCACGACGGCTCCTGCGTCCGCAGTGCAAAAACTCCTGCGCCGTATCGACTGGAAAGTTTCCGACGTCGACCTGTGGGAATTGAACGAAGCCTTCTCGGTGGTCGGCCTTTACAACATGAAGGAAATCGGCGCGACGGCCGCGAACACGAATGTGTGGGGCGGAGCAGTTGCGCTTGGACACCCAATTGGTTCTTCAGGCTGCCGTATCGTCATCACGCTGCTGCATGCACTGAAAGATCGCGGCGGCAAGCGCGGCGTAGTCGGTATCTGCAACGGCGGCGGCGAAGCGACCGCTATGGCCGTTGAAATGATGTAATTCAAATTAATCAAACTATCTGCATTTCGTTTCCAAACGGAACTGCAAACCATCAATATCATGAGTATCTCAACTGTAGCCGTCATCGGTGGCGGCACCATGGGCAACGGAATCGCCCACGTCTGTGCGCAAAATGGCTGCACCGTCTATTTGATCGAAATGTCACAGGCTCTGCTCGACCGCGCGGTCGGCACGATCACCAAGAATCTTGACCGTCAGGTATCAAAAGGCAAGCTGTCTGAGGAAGATAAGGCCGCGACATTGGGCCGCATCAAGGGCACTCTGAAGATCGAAGACGTCAAGAACGCCGACATCGTGATCGAAGCGATTGTCGAAAATGAAGCGGTCAAGAAGGAACTCTTCTTTAAGATTGACGCTCTGGCCAAGCCTGAAGCGATTTTGGCCTCGAACACGTCTACGATATCGATCACGCAGATCGCCGCGGCAACGAAACGTGCTAACAAATTTATCGGTATGCACTTCATGAACCCCGTGCCGATGATGCAGTTGGTCGAGATTATCCGTGGATTGGCGACCGACGACGCGACGCACGAAGCGACCGTGAAGTTCGCCGAAGCACTTGGCAAGACTCCGATTACGGTCAATGATTTTCCGGGCTTCGTTTCCAATCGTATTCTGATGCCGATGATCAACGAAGCCGTCTACTGTTTGATGGAAGGCGTCGGCGAAGCAGAGGCCATCGACGGCGTGATGAAACTCGGCATGAACCATCCTATGGGTCCGTTGGCGTTGGCCGATTTGATCGGCTTGGACGTTTGTCTCGCGATTATGGAAGTTCTGCACCGTGACTTGGGCGACTCGAAATACCGCCCCTGTCCACTTTTGAAAAAGTACGTCGCCGCAGGCTATCTGGGCCGCAAGAACGGCCGCGGATTCTACGACTACGCAAAGTAAGGGAAAGAAAGTGATTGTAACGACTACTCCGACTATTGAGGGCCGCAAGATCGAAGCCTATTTAGGCGTCGTGGCTGGCGAAGCTATCGTGGGCGCAAATATTTTCAAAGATCTCTTTGCGGGAATTCGCGACATCGTCGGCGGACGCAGCGCAGCCTACGAAAACGAACTGCGCAAAGCCCGGGAGGTCGCGCTCCAAGAGCTTGCTGACAACGGCCAAGCGCTCGGTGCAAATGCGGTCGTCGGCGTCGATCTGGACTACGAAGTGGTCGGCTCAGGCGGTTCGATGCTGATGGTCACGGCCTCCGGCACGGCTGTCAAACTGTCCGTGTAGGCAAGGCAGACTTCTTGCAAGCGTCTGCTTTTCAATTTTCAATTTTTTATTTTCAATTTTCTATTTGCTAATTTCGAACATGGATCACCTCCTAACTGAACAACAACTCGAAGTCAAACAGGCTATCCGAGAATTCGCCGAAAAAGAAATTGCGCCGTCGGTTGCAATTCGAGATGAGAAGAGCGAATTCGCAACCGATATCATAAAGAAGATCGGCGAACTGGGTTTCATGGGGGTGAATACGCCGGAAGATCTGGGTGGCGCGGGTATGGATACCGTCACCTACGCCATTGTCATTGAGGAGCTTTCCCGCATCGATCCCGCTGTGGGCGTAGTCGTCTCAGTAAACAACTCGCTGGTTTGTTATCCCTTGCAGAAATTCGGCAACGAAGACCAGATCAAGCGCTATTTGAAGCCTCTCGCGGAAGGTAAACTGCTTGGCGCGTTTTGTTTGACAGAACCGGGTGCGGGATCCGACGCATCTGCACAGACGACGTCCGCCGTCAAAGACGGAGACGATTACATTCTCACCGGCGAAAAGGCGTTTATCACGAATGGATTGAAGGCCAATACGTATATTGTGATGGCGCGCACGGACAAGACTCAAAAGGCCAAAGGTATCAGCGCGTTCATCGTCGATGAAACCATGCCCGGGTTTAAGCGCGGTCCCAATGAGAAAAAGATGGGCATCCGCTCGTCGGATTGCTGCATGATTATCCTTGACGAATGCCGGGTTCCGAAGGCGAATTTGCTGGGCAAAGAAGGCGACGGATTCAAAGTCGCGATGACCGCTTTGGACAGCGGCCGCATCGGAATTGCGGCACAGGCAATCGGTCTGGCGCAGGGTGCTTTGGAAGAAGCCGTGAAATACTCCAAAGTCCGCGAGCAGTTCGGCCAATCCATCTCCGAGTTTCAGGCTATCCAGTTTAAGCTCGCCGATATGGAAATGATGACTCAGGCTTCGCGCCTGCTAAATTACAGCGCCGCTCGCAAAAAAGACATGGGCCAACGCTTCACTCATGAAGCGGCCATGGCGAAACTTATGGCCTCGGACATCGTCATGAAAGTGACGATGGAAGCCGTTCAGATTCACGGAGGCAACGGCTACCTGAAGGATTTCCCGGTCGAACGCATGCTGCGGGATGCCAAGGTCACGGAGATTTACGAAGGTACCTCGGAAATACAGCGTACTATCATTGCACGAACTCTATTGAGCAGCTAATGGAAACTACTATAGAAAAGGAGCCGCGAGTGGCGAAATCGCGCTTCGACGAAACATTGAAAATATGGATGAGCGGCAAGCTCATCAAGTGGGAAGACGCAACCACTCACGTCGCGACTCACGCACTGCATTATGGATCGGCGGTCTTCGAAGGCATTCGCGCCTACAAGACTCCGCGTGGCACGACAATCTGGGGATTGAAACCGCATATTCGCCGTCTGTTCGATTCGGCGAAGATCTACCGCATGCCGATGCCGTTTACGCGCGAACAGATTGAATTAGCTTGCGCGGAGACAGTTATTTCAAATAACATGGACGAAGCCTATCTGCGTCCGTTGTTTTACCGCGGCTATCACTCGCTTGGCGTGCATCCCAAAGAATGTCCGACGGAATGCGTGATTATCCCGTTGCGCTGGGGAAAATACCTTGGCCCGGAAGCTCTGGAAATTGGAGTCGAAGTTACGATTTCGACGTGGACCCGAATTGCTCCGAATACTTTGCCGGCATTGGCGAAGTCCGCGGCGAACTACGCGAATTCGATTTTGACGGTCGTGGACGCGCAAAACTACGGTTTCACTGAGGGCATCGCGCTGGATACGAACGGCTACGTTTCTGAAGGGTCCGGAGAGAACATTTTCGTAATCCGCGACGGCAAGATCGTGACTCCACCGCTCGGAGCTTCGGTATTGCCGGGCATTACCCGGGGCTGTATTATTCAGATTGCCAAAGAGCTGGGCTATCCGGTGACGGAGGGGTTGATTCCGCGCGAATTGCTCTACGTGGCGGACGAAGTGTTCTTTACGGGAACGGCCGCCGAAGTAACGCCTGTCCGTTCGGTGGACAAGGTACAGATCGGCGCGGGCAAACGCGGCCCGATCACCAATGAAATACAGACGGCGTTTTTTGATTTGATCGAAGGCCGCCGCGAAGATACGCTTGGTTTGCATTACTGGCTATAGGAAGACTGACATCGAATGCGCAGCAGACGATCCGCACGTGAGTGGGCGCTCCGAGTGCTCTACGCAACCCGTTTGACCGGTTATCCGGTCGAACAATGCTTCAAAGATATTCTTCGCGATGCGAAGGAAGATCAAAATCTTTCCTTTTGCCGCAAGCTCTGCACTCACGTTGCGTCCGGCGACGAAAAGATTGATGAAGCGATCCGTAAGGCGGTCCAGAAGTGGGACCTCGCACGTTTGGCGGTTCTTGATTTGATCATACTTCGTATGGCGATGGCGGAGTTCCTGTATTTCGATGATATTCCGTACAAAGTGACGATAAACGAAGCTATAGAGTTGGCCAAGGAATATTCGACGGGCCAAAGTGGACGTTTCGTAAACGGCATTCTCGACGCCGTTTGCGCTGACCTGAGGAAGAGCGAAACACGCAAACAGAAACTGGCGGCAACGGAGCAGAAATGAAGCTGGGCGTCATTTCGGACATACATGGGAACTTACCGGCGCTCGAATCGGTTCTGAGTGATTGTGAGAAGCAATCTCTCGACACGATTATTTGCCTCGGCGACGTTGTAGGCTACGGCGCAAGTCCCAACGAATGTTGTGAACTTGTCAGGGAAAGATGTGATGCCTGTGTCATGGGAAATCACGATTCCGCTCTCTGTGGAATTACTCCCATGCAGTTTTTCAATGCCTACGCGCGCGCGGCCATCGAATGGTCACAGGTGCGCATTGAAGAATCGCACAAGCAATGGCTGTCGGAACTTCCTTTGACGCATTCGCTGGAAGACGTGCTGTTTGTGCACGCGACACCGAAAGATCCCGGCGCATGGAACTACATTCACAATCCGGAGGAAGCCGCGGTTCATTTCGGAGTCATGTCTCCGGGAAAAACCGCATTCATCGGACACTCGCATATTCCCGCGCATTTTGCGGGTCCTGAAAACCGCAGGATCATAAATATCGGCGCAGTAGGCCAGCCGCGCGACCGAAATCCGCTGGCGAGTTATCTTGTTTACGACACGGAAAACGGCAGCTTCCAATGGTGCCGGGTCCAGTACGATATTCAGAAAGCGGCGCAGAAAATTCGCGACGCGGAATTGCCCGAGTTCTTAGCCTCACGACTTTTTATAGGTATGTGAGAAGGCAGTAAGCAGTGAAACGGGCGGCTATGGTGCCGCCCCTTTCATGCCAAATAAACCCCAAAGTAGATGTTCGATTTCTTTCTGTCCAAAATATTCGGCACGAAACACGACCGTTCCGCCAAGAAATTGCGGCCTCTGGTCAATGCCATCAACCAGACTGAAGAGCAGTATCAGTCTTTGACCGATGCGGAATTGCGCGCCAAAACGGACGAGTTTCGCGCGCGTTTGGCTGAAGGCGAAACGGTTGACGACATCATGGTCGAGGCGTTTGCCGCGGTGAAAAATGCCTGCCGCAGGTTAGTCGGGCATGAGTACCTTGTGCGCGAACAGAAGACGACGTGGAACATGATTCCGTACGACGTCCAGATCATCGGCGGCATCGCTTTGCATCAAGGGAAAATTGCGGAAATGGCCACGGGCGAAGGTAAAACGCTGGTTGCGACATTCCCGCTTTACTTGAATGCGCTGCCCGGCCTCGGCGTGCATCTTGTGACGGTCAACGATTACTTGGCACAGCGCGACTCCGAGTGGATGAACCCCGTCTTCGAGCTGCTCGGTTTGACGGTCGGTGTGATTATTTCTGATATGACGCCCCCGCAGCGGCGCGAGGAATATGCCAAGGATATCACCTACGGCACTAACAACGAATTCGGTTTCGACTATCTGCGCGACAATATGGCTCACCATATCGACTACGTCGTGCAGCGCAAGCATCACTATGCCATCGTCGACGAAGTCGACAGCGTGCTGATCGACGAAGCGAGAACTCCGTTGATCATTTCGGGTCCGGTCGAGCATTCGACGCAGCGCTACGAAGAAATGAAGCCGCCGGTCGAGCAATTGGTCAGATTGCAATCGCAGGAAATCATTAAGCTCGCCGATGAAGTCGAGAAGATGCAGAAGGAGGAGAAGCCGGACGACTTCGAGATCGGCAAGCGGCTTCTGATGATGCATCGCGGCTACCCGAAGCACAAACGGGCGCTGAAGCTGTTTCAGGAGCCCGGCAACCAACAGCTTCGCCAGCGCGTCGAAAACGAGTATCTTCGCGACAAAAAGATGCACACACTCGACGAGGAACTCTTCTTTTCGGTGGACGAAAAGTCCCATCAAGCCGACCTTTCCGAAAAAGGCCGTCAGCAATTGACGCGCTATGCCGGAGGCGATCCCGATCTGTTCTTGCTGCCGGATTTGGCCGACGAGTTTGCCAAGTTGGACGCGGACAATTCGATCACTCCCGAAGCTCGTGCGGAAGCAAAAACGACGTTGCAGAGCACGTACGCGCACCGCGCGGAACGCGTGCAGAATGTCTCGCAGCTCTTAAAAGCCTACACGCTCTACGAAAAGGACGTGGAATACGTTGTTCAAGACGACAAGGTGCAAATTGTCGACGAGTTCACGGGCCGTATTCTTTCCGGCCGCCGCTATTCGGACGGTTTGCATCAGGCAATTGAGGCCAAAGAGGGTGTGAAAGTCGAGCGCGAAACTCAGACCATTGCGACAATCACGCTTCAGAACTACTTCAGACTCTATACGAAACTTGCTGGCATGACCGGCACCGCCGAGACGGAAGAAGGCGAGTTTTTCTCGATTTACAAACTCGAGGTCATGGTCATCCCGACGCATCAGCCGATCCGCCGCGACGACATGAACGACCTCATTTACCGCACGAAACGCGAGAAATACAACGCGATCATCGACCGGGTGGCCGAACTTCACGAACGTCGTCAGCCGGTATTGGTGGGTACGACGTCCGTGGACGTCTCAGAGATCATTTCCCGCATGCTCAAAGGTAAGCGCATTCCGCACAACGTGCTCAATGCGAAACAGCACCAAAAAGAAGCTGAAGTCGTGGCCAAGGCCGGTGAGCCCGGAGCGGTTACGATTGCGACCAACATGGCAGGCCGTGGTACCGACATCAAGTTGGGTGCGGGTGTCATCCAATGGAAGGGCAAGGAAGGCGACAAAGGTCAAGCGGAAGGTGGTCTATTCATTCTGGGCACCGAGCGCCACGAATCGCGCCGTATTGACCGTCAGTTGCGCGGTCGTGCCGGCCGTCAAGGAGATCCCGGTGCAAGCCAGTTTTACGTCTCTGTGGAAGACGATCTGATGCGTTTGTTCGGATCGGATAGAATGGCTGCGGTGATGGACAGGTTAGGCTTGAAAGAAGGCGAAGTTATTTCGGCGGGCATGATCACGCGCTCGATTGGCCGGGCACAACAGCGCGTAGAAGGCTACAACTTCGACATACGTAAGCACTTGCTTGAATACGACGACGTGATGAATCAGCAGCGTACCGTAGTTTATTCCCGCCGCAACATCGCTTTGCGCGGAGAAGATACGGCGCCGCTGGTTAGTGAAATGCTCAACGACTATGTTGATTACATTTTCGAAAAGCACGGTGAAGGAGACGCCATCGCGCGTGAAGCCTTCACTGAAGAAATCATGCGTACGTTCCTCATTGATTTCTCGAGGGATGATGCGTTCTTCGCTGCCAAACCTTCGGAGCAGGTTGAGACTCTCGAGAAGAAAATAGAAGAGGCCCGCAAAGGACGCGCAACCCTCTTGGGAGAAGACCTCTTCAGGGACTTGCAGAGGCAGGCAATCCTCCGCGTGATCGATGTGAAATGGAAAGATCACCTCTACGCGATGGATGGATTGAAAGAAGGTGTGGGTCTGAGAGCTTATGGCCAGAAGGACCCGCTGATTGAGTACAAAAAAGAAGGCTTCTCGCTGTTTCAGACGATGTTGGACGAAGTCAACGCCGATGCATTGCGCATTATCTTCAGTTACCGTCTGCAGACTGCACCTGAGCAACAACCCGAACGTGTAACGCGAACTCCTGCGATGACTTACTCGCACTCGAGTTCAGCGGGGATGGCTTATTCGCAGGCTCAGCAGGGCGGGGGCCAGCAGGGTCAGCAGCCACAGGGAGGTCAACAGGCCGGCAAGCAGCAGCCAGTGCGCGTGGGGGAACGCGTGGGCAGAAATGACCCATGCCCTTGCGGAAGCGGCAAGAAGTACAAGAAATGCCACGGGGCGACAGAAGAAGTTTCTTAATGAAGAGGCCTTGCCTTTCGCGGTTTTTTTCGCTACAATGCACACGTGCCGCGCTAAGGTATGCTTAACAGAAGCAGAGCCCGTGACTTAGGGAGACGGGCACATGACTGCGGAACCGACCTCGTTATCCCGGGGTAAAATGGAAGGCTACTGCATGGACCAAAGGATAGTTGAGATTATTTTGTACGTGATAGGCGAAATTGAATCTCGCCGCGTGAATTTAGATGAAATTGATGGAATCTCGGAAGAGCTGATAAACCAAGGTTTTTCGAGACGCGAAGTAGCGACTGCTTTTTCTGTGTTCAACCAGAGGATTCGGGGGACTAACGATAGGTCCCATGTCTCCGAGCCGCATAATCCCAATGCGTACCGCGTGCTTCACGATATTGAATCGCAATATATCAGCAGCGAAGCTCACGGTCACGTTTTGCAGCTTCTCCGTCTTGGAGTGTTGTCCCATGCTGACGTCGAAGAGTTGATAGAACGCTGTGTCATGATGGGGTCGCCCGCCGCTGAGATGTCAGAGATGAAGATGATGGTGGCTACCCATTTGTTTGAGAAGGAATTGCTTCCCGGCGAGAGCATGATGCCTGCGGCGTCCGCTCGCTTAACGCCAGAGTTGATCCATTAAGTGCCTTCGGGCATTGCAAAACAGAATCTGCTGGATTCCATGAAGTTAGCCGAAATGGCAACGGCTGTCACAATTTTCGCAAACCCAAAGCTTTAAGCGTATGCTTGAAGCTTTTGCTTTCTAACGGATATGCCCAAAAAGACCACAAAGAAGACCACTCGCTCTAAAACTGCCTCAAAAAAGTCCGCGGCTCCTACCAAAAAAGCCGCAGCGAAGAAGAGCGCCGCTAAGAAGACTTCGGCAAAAACAACTTCCAAAACCGCCAAAACTACGACCAAATCAGCAGCCAAAAAGACGACGGCTCGCGGGTCAAGGAATGGCAATTTTGAGGAGATTTCCGCCGCCGGCAGAAAATTCGTGATCGTCGAGTCACCTGCGAAGGCCAGAACTCTTACGGGGTATCTTGGCAAAGACTACGCGGTCGCGGCTTCAGTCGGTCACGTGCGTGATTTACCGGAGAAGAAGCTCGGCGTCGATCTCAAAAAGAACTTCGAACCGGAGTACGTAACGATTGCCGGAAAAGAAGACGTGATCACGATGCTGCGCCGCAATGCGCGCGATGCGATGGAAGTGTTTATCGCGACCGACCCTGACCGCGAGGGAGAAGCGATTGCCTACCACATCGCGCATGAAATCGGTGATGAGCATGATCACAAAGTTCGCCGCGTGCTGTTTAACGAGATTACGCGCGACGCTGTGAAGAAGGCGCTCGACAAGCCCGGCAAGATAGATGGAACAAAAGTGGATGCCCAGCAAGCTCGTCGTGTACTCGACCGTTTGGTGGGCTACTTGGTTTCGCCCCTTCTGCATAAGATCATTGCGCGCGGAACGTCCGCCGGTCGCGTGCAGTCAGTCGCACTGCGTTTGATTTGCGAGCGGGAAGAAGAAATTCGCGCCTTTGTCCCGCAAGAATATTGGACGATAGCGGCCTTGCTTGCGGCCAACAAAAAAGAAACGTTTGAAGCGAAACTCTCAAAGATCGACGGCAAGAAGGCCGAAGTCTCGGACGAGAAAACGGCCAAGAAGATTGTCAAAGAGTGTTCCAACCAGGAATTCTCCCTTTCCGATCTGAAATCCCGTCCGTCGAAGTCGTCACCGTCGGCACCTTACACGACCTCGACGTTGCAGCAGGATGCGGCCCGCAGACTGAGTTTCTCGAACGACCGCACGATGTCCGCCGCCCAGCAGCTCTACGAAGGTATTGAGCTGGGCAAAGACGGCTCGGTCGGCTTAATTACCTACATGCGTACGGACTCCGTGCGTGTATCGCCGGATGCGCTCGACAATGTTCGCGTATTCATTGGCGAGAGATACGGCGAAGAGTATTTGCCCGCCAAGGCTCGTCTTTTCAAAACAAAGAACTCGGCGCAGGACGCACACGAAGCGATTCGTCCGACCGACGTAACCCGCGATCCCGCATCGGTCAAGAAATACTTGAAGGCCGACCAATTCAAGCTCTATGAGCTGATTTGGAAAAGGTTCGTCGCCTCGCAAACTGAAGACGCGAAATTCGAAGTCACTACAGCGACGTTGACGGTTGGCAAGTACGAATTCCGCGCCGGCGGCAGACGAATGATGTTCCCCGGCCACTTGCAGGTGCTGGCCGAAGCTGTTGACGATTCTCCGCGCGATGCTCGCGAGCAGCTCGAGTCGGACATGACCAACGAGCTGCCAGAATTGAAAGTCGGCAAATCCTATTCCGCTGAGAAGATCACGCCCACGCAGCATTTCACCGAGCCGCCGCCGCGCTACAATGCCGGTTCGCTCGTGAAAACGCTCGACGAATTGGGAATCGGTCGACCGAGTACCTACGCGCAGATCATTTCTGTTCTGGTTCGGCGCAAGTATATTACGAATGAACAACGCAGATTCCAACCGACCGATCTCGGCGAGGCCGTCAATAAGGTTTTGGTCGAACAGTTCCCGGATATCTTCAATGTTTCTTTCACAGCGCAGATGGAAGAGGAACTGGACTCGATCGAGAACGAAAAGGTCGCGTGGCAGAAAGTCGTAAAAGATTTCTACAAGCCGTTTTCCGCCGATCTTGAGCGCGTCAACAAGAACCGTCAGGAACTCAAGAAAGCGACTCAAGAAACCATTGAGAAACCGTGTCCGGAATGCGGCGGTGAGTTGGTGATTAAGTGGGGACGCGCAGGCAAATTCATCGCCTGCACAAACTACCCTGAGTGCAAATATACCGAACCGCTCGAAGCGGAAGCTCCGCCGGAATTTCCGCCGACCGATTGTCCCAAGTGCGGCAAACCGATGGCACCCAAGAAGAGCCGTTTCGGGTGGTTCTTGGGCTGCACGGGATACCCCGAATGCAAAACTATTCAGCCGATGCCGGATCCCAATGCGATCGACTGCCCGCGTCCGGGTTGCGACGGCAAGGTCGGTGCGCGACGGTCACGCCGCGGCAAGGTGTTCTTTGGCTGTTCAAACTATCCCAACTGCGATTTCGTCAGTTGGAACCGTCCGGTTGCCGTCAAGTGCCCCGAATGCGGCAACAGCTACATGGAGGAGAAAAACCTTAAGTCAGGGCTGATTCACCAGTGTCCGAAGTGCAAGCACAAGATCGAGATCGAACCGGCCGCGAAATAGGCGGACTCGAATCGCTCATAGCAGAGTACTTAGCGGACCTGAAACTCCGCCGTCGCTCGGAGCATACTCAGGCGGCATACGCGCGGGATTTGGAACAAGCCCTGCAATTGCTCTTTGGAAGACTCGGCCGCGAGTTGATATTGTCGGATTGGCGCTACGAGAACTTGCGTGATGTCATGTATGCGTGGGCAGCGCAGGATCTGAGTGCAAGCACCTTGCAGCGAAAGCGCGCCGTATTGAGCGACTTTTCGAAGTTCCTGAAACGAACGGACCGGATAGAAAGCAATCCGATTGCCCTGCTCGACCCTCCGCGCGTCAAGAAGCCGCTGCCGCACGTCTTCAGCGAGAAGAATCTCGCGGACGTGCTCGACAGTTTGGGAAGCGGTTGGCCGAACATCCGCGATCGGGCGCTCTTGGAACTGCTCTATGGCGGTGGACTGCGCATCTCGGAAGCACTTGCCTTAGAGCCGTCCGACATAGATTTCAAACGCGGAACAGCACGTGTATTGGGAAAAGGTAACAAGGAAAGAGTGGTCCCGTTGTCCCGTGCGGCAGTAACTGCGATGCACGACTATGTAGAAGCGCGCGCGCAGGAGTTTCCCTCGCACGACGCGACGCCGTTATGGTTGTCGGATCGCGGTCTTCCCTTGACGCGGTTCCGCGCCGCGAAGATCGTGAAGCACAGACTGGGCGCGTGGATGCCGGAGGCCAGTCCGCACAAACTACGTCACAGTTTTGCGACTCATTTGCTCGCGCACGGCGCGGATCTACGCGCGGTGCAAGAATTGCTTGGACATGAATCCGTAGCAACCACGGAACGCTACACGCACGTCACGACGCGCCGCCTGAAAGAAGCGTATTCTCAGGCGCACCCGCACGGCGGCGAGTCTTTACCGGAAAAAAAGGCGGAGAAATAACCGCAAAGGATGGAGCCATGAGAACCCAGATTACGGCAGTTCACTTCAATGCAACTGACACTTTGAAAGAATTCGCGGAGAACGAAGTTCAGCGATTGCTCAAGTTTTCGGATGACATTGTGAATTGTGAAATCGAGTTCACCTTCAACAAGCAGGAAAAGAGAGCGAATATACATATTTCCGTCGACAACACCGTATTGAACGCGTCGGCGATTACCGAAGATTTCAAGAAATCAGTCGTGCTTGCCGTCGACAAGCTGGAGGTGCAAGTCAAGAAGCACAAAGGCAAAATTCACGCGAAACACTGAGCGCCTCACATGCCCATGGAACGACTGTCAGTTACGGCTTTCTATCAGGAAAACCAAGCCCGCTTGAAGCTCAGATTGTGCAACAGCCCGCGAGGGTTGTCGCGCGATATTGTTCAAAAAGAGCTTCACCGCCCGGGTCTCGCGCTGGCGGGGTTCATCGAACTTTTTACCTACGACCGGATACAAGTTCTCGGCAACACCGAGATTCAGTATCTGGCCAGTTTGTCTGCTGAAGAGCGTCGACGTTCGTTGTCGCGTGTTTTCGAATTCAATATTCCGTGTTTGATTGTCACCAACGACAATCGCACTCCCGAAGATTTGATTAGGGCTGCGGATGATGTGAATGTGGCGATATTTTCGTCGCCGCTCACGACGACGGAGATGACGCATCTTTTGTCGGACTATCTGGCACACAAGTTTGCACCGAGTCAGTCTGTCCACGCGTCACTCGTGGATGTTTACGGAACGGGTTTGATGTTCACGGGCCGCAGCGGAATCGGCAAATCGGAGGTGTCGCTTGATTTGGTTGAGCGTGGTCACCGACTTGTCGCGGACGATATGGTAACGTTGACGCGCACTGCAGACAACGTACTCATGGGCTCGGGCCGCGAGGCCTTGAAACACTACATGGAAATTCGTGGCATTGGAATCATCGATGTAGGCCGCATGTTCGGAGTTCGCGCTATTCGCCAGCAAAAGAGAGTTGAGACGATTGTAGAGCTGGTCGATTGGAAGGACGGCGTAGACTACGAACGGGTTGGTCTTGACGAGCAATACAAAGAATATTTGGGAGTCAGAATTCCCCACGTGATTCTGCCTATTTTCCCCGGCAAGAACATTACCGTGATTGCCGAGGCGATCGCACTGAATCTGCATCTAAAAATCTACGGCTTTCATCCAGCCAAAGAGTTCGGAAAAGCGTTGTCGAACATGATGGACGACACGTCGCAACTCCAATCATATCTCGAAAAAGATTTCGAGTAGGCCCAAACATGATTCGCGCGATATTGGTCACACACGGTACGCTCGGCCAATCCCTCTACGACGCTGCGGAATCGGTCTTGGGTCCGCAGGCGGGCGCAAGCGTACTGTCCAACCAAGGGCTTTCCCTCGAACAGATTCAGTCCCAAGTCCGTGATCTACTCACAGCGGAACCTACAATCATAATGGTAGACCTTTGCGGCGGTTCGCCGTACATGGCCTGCTGCGGCCTGTGCGACGTACCCGGTGAAACAAGGATCGTTTCCGGCGTAAACCTCCCGATGCTTCTTTCCTATTTTACAAAACGCGACAATCTATCCTTGACCGAACTTTCCGAGACGGTTGAGCGTGATGCGATGCGCGGCATACAAAGTCGCCAGAACGCATGATCTCAATGCCGTGGAATCGCAAAAAGAGCGATTTTCCGATAGTTCGAATTGATGACCGGCTTTTGCACGGGCAAGTCGTCGTGGGCTGGGCGGGCGCGCTTGGTCTTGAGTGGCTCATTCTTGTCAATGACCGCGTGTCGGAAAACAAAGGGCTTTCCGCCGCAATAAAGGCGGGAGTACCTCCGGAGATTCGCGCGGACGTCGTAACGTTTGATCAAGCTGTCAACGACATGATTGCCGGCGAGTATGCGCAGAAGAAATCCATGCTCGTATTGGAGAGCCCGGGCGACGCTTTGAGGCTCCTCCACAAGGGGGTGGCGCTCAGGAAACTGCATGTCGGCGGATTGCATTTCCGCGAAGGCAGCGAAGAGCTCCTTCCTTACGTGTTCTTATCTAATTGGGATCGCATGGCGCTCGACGAAATGCTTGAGCGCGGCGTGCGCATCACGTGTCAGGATATTCCCTCAACAACTCCGGTCGCGTATCGCGGCTAAATTAATGAATCAGGAACTAAAGGTCGGTCTGACCGTCCTAATCTCACTCGTAATTTTAATCGGCGGCATCATGTGGGGCAAGGGATACCGCCTGCGAGCGAAGCAATACGACATCTCCGTTCTATTCAACACGACAGGCGGATTGGAAAAAGGCGCGAACGTCCTCGCAAATGGTGTTGTCAAAGGCAGAGTGAAAGACATCGAGTTCTTTGACGGCTATGTGCGGGTCACCGCCGCAGTCGACGAAGACGTCGTTTTATATTCGGATTTTGTCGTGACTATCGAAGCGCCGACGGTGATGGCAGGACAGGTACTAAGTTTATACACGGGCACGAAACCTCCTCGAGTTCAGGAATTCGTGGACATGAAGGGTACGGATCCGCAGGGAATGACGGCGATAGTAGCCAAGATGCAGGATTTTACGGGCAGAATCGAAGTAACTTTGACTCATCTCGACTCGCTTTTGGTCGACGCACATGTTCTGCTTGGTGACACGTCCAATCAAGCGAATTTGAAACGCGCAATGAACAACGTCGCGGAGATGACTGAAACAAGCAATGAACTGCTCCAGCGCAACCGTGCGCAAATCGAGCAGTCTCTCAAGGATCTGCAAGAAACCTTGGCCTCTGCACGCGAACTTACGGGCAAGCTGAGTTCCCGTACGGATACTACGCTTATGAATGTGGACAGTACGATGAAATCTCTGACCGCCGTTTCGGTCGAAGTGCGCGATATGCTCGCCAACATCAATTCCGGAGAAGGAACGGTCGGCAAGCTGTTTACCGACGACGAACTGTATTTGAAGCTCAACCGCACTCTTGACGAAGTGGATTCGTTGTCGTACCATCTGCGCACGAAAGGAATGCGGCAGAAAATCGTCTTCTTTTAATCAACTCAACGGCACATGCAAGACTTGAATTCCCAGCAACGGCTTTTGGAAGTCGCGCGCGGGGATAAACCCGCAGACTTATACCTAAAGAATGCCCGCCTGATCAATACGGTTTCGCTTGAAATCGAAGAGGCGGGCATCGCTGTTTTTGAGGGCCGCATCGCGGGAATTGGTGACTATGAAGCCAAACAGGTGATAGATCTGCAAGGCGGATTACTCGCGCCGGCGCTGCTCGACGGGCACATTCACATCGAATCCACATTGTTGACGCCGCCGGAGTTTGCCCGCGCCGTCGTGCCCTTGGGAACGGGAGGAGTGTTTTGCGACCCGCATGAAATCGCGAACGTCTTAGGTGCTCGCGGAATTCAGTTTATGTTGGACAGTTCGGAAGCTGTGCCGCTCAACGTGTGGGTCATGGTTCCGTCTTGTGTTCCGGCAACGCACATGGAAACTTCGGGTGCCGCGATGAGAGCCGCTGACATGCAGCCCTTTCTCGAGCACCCGCGTGTTTTAGGTATCGCAGAGGTCATGAACTTTCCCGGCGTGATTTTGGGTTTTGATGAAGTTCTCGAAAAAGTCGCGTTGGGCGCGGGCCGCCCGGTAGATGGGCACGCTCCCGGCGTGCGCGGCAAATGGTTAAACGCCTACTCCGCCGCAGGTATCGGCACGGATCACGAGAGTACGCAGCTCGAAGAAGCACGCGAGAAGCTGCGCCGCGGCATGGCAGTGTTCATTCGCGAAGGTTCCACAGCGAAAAACATGGACGCATTGCTTCCGCTCGTAAGACCGGAAACGGCGCATATGTTTGCATTTGTCTCAGATGACAGACATGCTGACGAGCTTCTCGCTGAGGGGCACATGAACGCGACGCTGCGCAAGGCCGTCAAGAAAGGCCTTGATCCGCTCTTAGCCGTTGCAATGGCCAGCACAAACACAGCCCGTATTTTCGGTGTGAAGGAAACCGGTGCGCTGACGCCCGGGAAGTATGCTGATTTTGTCGTGTTCGAAGACTTGAAAGACTTCAAACCTCTGCGTGTTTGGCATCGAGGCGAAGAAGTTGCGCGCGAAGGGCAACTACTGAAAAGTATTTCAAAGTTCGATACGTCGAGTGTTCAAGATACGATGCGCGCGAACATCACGGACAAACGAGCGTTTGAAGTCGCAAGCAAGAGTACGCGCGTCAATGTAATTGACATTGTTCCTGATCAGATTGTCACGAAGCGTTTGGTGGCCAATCTGCCTGCACGTAATGGTCAGCTTACTGCGGATCCGGAGCAAGACATCGCCAAGATAGTCGTCGTCGAGCGTCACGGACGCGGCGGCACGATAGGCAAGGGGTTTGTTCGCGGTTTCGGAATCAAATCCGGAGCCTTTGCGTCAACGGTGGCCCACGACTCGCACAACTTGATTGTCGCGGGAATGAGCGACGACGATATGCTGCTCGCGGCAAAGACACTTTCAGAATGCGGCGGCGGATGGACTGTCGTGCAAAACGGAAAAGTCTTGGCGAAGCTCGCACTGCCTGTCGCGGGTCTAATGTCCGACAAATCGGCGGCGGAAATCACTCCTCTGCTGGAAGAGCTCCACCGCGCGGCGCACTCTATTGGCTGCAAACTCTCTTCTCCGTTCATGGCGCTCTCCTTTTTAGCTTTGCCCGTTATTCCAAGTTTGAAACTGACAGATTTCGGGTTGGTGGACGTGGACAAGTTTTCTCAAATTCCTTTGGAAGCCGATAGTGCAGACTGATCTTCTCAAAGAGATCGAACGCCGCACGGTAGACCTTGCCAAGTTCATGGTAAAGTCAGTCGAGCCTCTTTCCACGGAGTCCGATATGGAAGAGGTAGAGATCGATATCAGGGAACTTCTGCATCAGACTCGCCACAACGCGAATGTTGTCTTAAATGATTCTTCCGGCGAAAAGCAGGTGCTTCGAAAGATATTGCCTGCCGTCCTTCCCGGTTTGTCAGATTACAAGGACTTGCCCGAGTCACCACGGATTCTCATTGACGATGCCGCCAAACAAGCAGGGATCGTTGGACAGTCGCGGCTACTCATGTTGTCGGTTCAGCGCGCTTTGCTCTTGGCCGAGACGCGGGCGCGGGTTTTGATATCGGGTGAGACGGGAACAGGCAAGGAGCTCATTGCAAAGTTAATCCACGAGCATTCGGACCGGCGTGACAAACCGTTTGTCGTCGTAAACTGTGGTGCATTAGTACCGAACTTGGCAATCTCCGAGCTGTTCGGGCACGAAGCCTACTCGTTTACGGGAGCGGACCCGCGCGGACGCGCAGGCAAAGTTGTAGCCGCCGACGGCGGAACGCTCTTTCTCGATGAAGTTGCCGATCTTCCCGACGTGGCGCAGGCCGCGCTGCTACGACTCTTGGATCAAGGAGAAGTTCAGAGTGTCGGCAAAGCAAAGCCGCGGCACGTCGACGTCCGTGTGATTAGCGCAACTCACAAAGACCTATGCGCGAAAGTTGCGGCTGGCGAGTTTCGTGAAGATCTCTATTACAGGTTGTTTGTAGCCGAAGTGCATTTGCCGCCTTTGCGTGAACGCGGGAAGGACGTTTTGCAGTTGGCTTCGCACATCCTAAATGTGCTGCGCATCGAGTACGGCCGTGCGGCGCCGCGCGGTCTCGCGGAAGATGCCAAGAAACTGTTTGCGTCTCACGCGTGGCCCGGAAACATACGTCAACTCAGTCAGGCACTGGAGCACGCTTTCATCGAGAATTCATCAGAACTTCTCACCGCATCTATGTTTCCGATGCTGTTAGCTTCATCGCGAAAGGATACTGTGGATGGACCTAAAGCACCGGAGCGGCTTGAACGCGGGATATTGGAGGCACTCGGCGGACCTCAACCTCTCATACTCGAATTTCTTTGCAATGGAGGTCGGGAGTGGTTTTCCACAACTGCCTTGGCGGAGAAGTCAGGAATGTCCGCTTCCCATACCAGAACCAAGCTGCGTGACCTTACTTCAGCGGGAATTCTCGAATCCAGCGGCCAGCAACTGTCGACGCTATCGGCTTGCCTCCCGATTTTCCCTTGATTTTCCGTCTAAAAACTCTGATATTAATAGCTTAGGTGAACTGGACTCTGACTAAGGCGGGCCTCCGTGGACGCAGTCAAGACTCCGGGCGCGGAGTCTTTTTGTTTATGAAAAACAGAAGTTTATAACATTTGTCACGGATAGAGCCTCGCACATTTCGCGGAACTCGCGATTTCCTGCCTTCAGAATTGATCCCCCGTCGAAAGATTGTGCGGATTATTGAGGAGGCCTATCGCCGCTACGGATTCCAGCCGCTGGAAACTCCGGCGATAGAATATTTGGAGATTTTGACCGGCAAGTCAGAAGAAAATGACAAGCTAATTTACGAGATTCGTCGCGCGCGGGGCGATGCCGAGGAAACTGCTGAAAGCGCAATCGCGCTTCGCTATGATTTGACCGTTCCGCTCGCCCGCGTGGTCGCCCAATATGCCGAGCTGCCTCGGCCCTTTAAGCGCTATCAGATTCAGCCCGTATGGCGCGCCGACCGCCCGCAGCCGCGACAGGGCAGATACCGCGAGTTTGTGCAATGCGACGCGGACATATTGGGGACGGAATCTCCGCTCGCCGATGCCGAAATCATTGCGCTGACCAGCGAAGTGTTATCTGCACTCGATTTCAAGACCTATCGCATCAGACTTTCATCAAGAAAGTTCTTGGCCGGACTCTCCGCATTAATTACGGGCAGCGATTCTCATTTCTTTGACTTTTGTCGCTGTCTGGACAAGCTCGACAAAATCGGCTGGGACGGCGTCGAAAAAGAGTTCCAGCAAAACAACATCCCGGCGAGCGATGCGCGTGCCAAAGTTACCGAGCTTCTAAACGCCGGCGGAGCGGAACCGAACTTCACCGAAGCTGCGAAGCTCGCCGCCGGAAACGAAGCCGCGCAAAATGGCCTCAAAGAAATCGAAATTGTCTTCCATGCCGCGCAGGAATTGGGAGTGCCGGACGGCAATCTTGTCTTCGACGCGACGCTCGCGCGTGGTTTGGATTACTACACCGGCCCGATTTTCGAAACCGTATCACCTGAGCTCCCGCATTTAGGGTCGTTGACCGGCGGCGGAAGATATGACGGGCTGGTCGCGACATTCTCAAAACAAAATGTCCCGGCGACCGGCACGACCATCGGATTGGACAGAATTCAGACCGCGTTGACGCAGTTGAAGCGTTTCGAGTCCATTCCCTCCGAGACGCAAGTCTTGATTGCCCGCTTCGACGATGCTGGAGTCAACACGAATCTCGAACTCGCTGCCTCGCTGCGCCGTGCCGGATTCCGAGTCGAGATTTGGTAT
The DNA here is from genome assembly GCA_020637445.1 of Calditrichota bacterium. Taxonomy (NCBI): domain Bacteria; kingdom Pseudomonadati; phylum Calditrichota; species Calditrichota bacterium. The sequence goes on from JACJVZ010000001.1 coordinate 432,056, forward strand.
GACAACGACCGCATGAAGAAGCAATTCTCGTATGCAGATCAGCAGAAGATTCCCTTCGTCGTCGTCTGTGGTCCCGACGAACGCGCCCGAGGCGAAGTTTCGCTGAAAAACCTTGCGACGCAACAGCAAGTCACGCTGCCGCACGGCGACCTTGCGAGTAGACTGGCGAGCGAACTCGCGAAAGACATTTCGCCGAGGGGGGATTGAGTGCGTCAGCGCGTTTCTCCGCTGTCCCACACGCCGAAGGGGGATTGAGCGCGTCAGCGCGACTCCCCGCCGGAATCTGTAGATGAGATTTTCTTCGCCGCTGCACAAAGGCAAACTGCTCCGCCGCTACAAACGTTTCTTTGCGGACGTCCTGCTCGACAACGGCGAAGAAATTACGGCCGTGACTCCCAACACCGGCAGCATGAAAGGCGTCTTAGTGATTGGCGCGCCCGTGATGGTCAGCTATTCCGATTCCGTGACGCGCAAATACGCGCACACGTGGGAACTCGTCGAAATCGCTGGCAAGTGGGTCGGCATCAACACGCACGTTCCGAATACAATCACTGCCGAAGCGCTGAAGGCCGGAGCAATTCCTGAGCTTGCTCATTTCAAGAAGTTTCGCCGCGAAGTCAAACTACCCAGCGGCTCGCGCATCGATTTCATGTTAGGCGACGACGAAGCTCTGCTCGAAGTGAAAAACGTCTCGCTGGTGGAAGATGGAGTCGCGCTTTTTCCCGACAGTGTCACCGAACGCGGCACGCGCCACCTGCACGAACTGATGGAGTTCGTTGCCGAGGGCAAGCAGGCCTACATGCTCTACGTCGTGCAGCACCATCTCGCCAAAAGTTTTTCACCCGCGGACGAAATTGATCCCGTTTACGGCACGACGGTGCGTGACGCACACCAAGCCGGTGTAAAACTTATCGCCATGAAAGCTCGTGTCACCGCCGAAGAAATAACCTTACACGAACCGATTCCGATAGAACTTTAACCTTGCACGAACTCGTCACACTACAAGCCGAAATCGGCGAACCTGCACGCGCTCCGCTGCCGCAAACGAACGGCAACGGACCGCGCGTCTACATTCGCACGTACGGCTGTCAAATGAACGTCTCCGATTCGCAGACGATTGAAAGTATGCTCGCCGAATCCGGCTATCGTTTCTGCGAAACTCCGGAAGAAGCGGACGTCGTTCTCGTGAACACGTGCATGATTCGTGAAAGCGCCGAGGTCCGGGCCTTAGGACAATTGGCGAATCTTTCTGTTTTGAAAAAGAGCAATCCGTCGCGAGTGATAGGCATTCTCGGCTGTGTCGCGCAAGCGAAACGAAAAGAGATCATCGAATCGCATCCCTATGTGGACATGGTTGTAGGTCCCGATTCTTATCGGCGTCTGCCGATCATGCTCGAAGAGCGTTTCATCACACCGCCCGGAACTCCCGGTTTGCTCGAAACGACCTTGATGCGCGAAGAACTCTACGACGACATAATGCCGCGCCATCACGGCGGAGTCACGGCGTTCGTCACGATTATTCGCGGTTGCGATAAGTTTTGCAGTTTTTGTGTCGTCCCGAGAACTCGTGGCCGGGAACGAAGCAGGCCGTTGCCAAGTGTTTTGCGCGAGGTGGAACATCTCGTGTCACAAGGCGTGCGCGACGTCATGCTCCTGGGTCAAAACGTGGATTCGTACCGATGGGAAGGTCGCGACTTCGCCGATTGTCTGGCCGCAGTCGCGGACATGCCCGGCGTGGTGCGTGTGCGCTACATGACGTCGCATCCAACTGATATCTCCGATAAACTTCTGCGAACGATGGGCGAGCACCCGAAGATTTGTCCCTATCTGCATCTTCCGGTTCAAGCGGGCAACAATCGTGTGCTGAAAGAAATGAACCGTCCGTACACTCGCGAGCATTATCTCGGCATCATCGAACGCGCGCGCAAATATGTCCCGGACATCGCCCTTTCGACGGACGTAATCGTGGGCTTTCCCACGGAGACTGAGGCCGAGTTCGAAGAGACCTTCAGCTTAATGAATGAAGTGCGTTACGACACGGCTTTCATGTTCAAGTATTCCGAGCGTCCTCTGACCAAGGCTTCGAAACTCGATGACGACATTCCCGACGACGTGAAAGTTGCGCGACTTGAACGGCTGATTGCGTTGCAGCAAACGGTTGCTCGTGAAAGAAACGAGGCTCAAGTGGGCCGCGCGACGGAGATTCTCATTGAAGGTCCGGCGCCAAAAGATAATAACATGTGGGCGGGCCGCACGCCTGATTTTCGTCCCGTCGTATTGCCGCGCAACGGTGAACAAGTCGGGGATTTGATCAAGGTGCGCCTTGATTCGCTGACCGGTTTCACGTTCCACGCTTCCCGAATTTTCGATAACTAATCCATGATCGGAGTCAGTCCATGTGGATTCTTCGCTGGCTGCTGTTTCTGATACTCATTTTCTTCGTGGTCGGCTTTCTATCTCAGAATGCCGAACCAAAGGTGCATGTTCAGATAATTTCGTGGCAATCGCCCGAGCTGCCGCTGTCTTTTATGCTGTTTCTCGCGGCACTTGTGGGCTACATCGTAAGCCTCTTGGTCGCCGTCATCAACCAACTCCGGCTGCGCAGTGAAATTTCCGCGCAGAAACGCAAGAATCAAGCGCTGCAATCCGAGCTGGAGCGTTTGCGCAATTTCGCGCTCGAAGAAGAAGGAACCGATACGGGAGTGGCCCGCACATGACGTTCTTTGAGTTTTTGTTCCTGTTGATTCTCGTAGGAGGCGGCATCGCCGCGGCGTCGTATTTTCGCGATTGGAAAGTCCGCCGCAACGTACAGCCTACGACGCCGTACGCGGAAGGGCTGCGCGCGATTCTTGACGGCGACACTCCCAAGGCTATCCAAAAGCTGCGCGAGACGGTCGGGGCGGATACAAACAACATTGACGCCTATCTTCGCTTGGGACAATTGTTTGCGCAAAGCGGCGATTTGGATCGCGCCACTAAGATTCACCGCGCATTGACACTCCGCGGCGATTTGGTCGATCGTCAAAAACTCGACATTTATCGAGCTTTGTCCGAAGATTATTTGAAAAACGGCGACTACAACCGCGCGCTTGAATCCGTGAATCAAATGCTCGGCATCTCAAAAAAAGATGCGTGGGCGCTGCAACAAAAGAGTGAAATTTTGGCCGGACAAGGCCAATGGCAGGCGGCCTACGAGTCCGCGGAAAAACTGAACGGCCTCACGACGGCCACCTCCGGCCGCAGACTTGCGCTGCTGAAGACGCTTGAAGGCGAGCGCTTGTGCAACGCGGGAAAGGAGCGCGACGGACGTGTTCAGTTTCGACAAGCGATCAAGCACGACGCGACGCTTGTTGCACCGTACCTTTATTGGGGAGATTCCTACGTTCGCGAGCACAGGGTGGAGGATGCCGTCAAAATTTGGAGACGGCTGATTGACGTAAATCCGGCGCAAAGTTACGTCGCGTTCGAGCGACTCGAAACTCATTTGTTTGACCTTGGTCGGTTTTCCGAAATCGAGCAGATCTATCGCGAAGTGATTCACAGTTATCCGCAAAACGTACACGCATACGCCGCCTTGTCTCGCTTCTTGCGCAAGAAGGGCGACGCAGGCGGAGCTATCACGACACTGCGCGACGGGTTAGAACATAATCCGGAGAGCCTTTGGCTGCGCCGGCGGTTGATCCGAATGTATCACGACGTTCACGACGTGGACGGAGTGTTGAATATGTCGCGCGACGTGCTGTCGCGGGTGATGAAAGAAAACTACGAATACTCTTGTTCTAACTGCGGCAACGTGTCGCACGAGCCCTTGTGGGTTTGTCCGAAATGCAACAAGGTGGATTCCTACAATGTATAGAGCGATCATATTTTTGGCCATGTGCGCGGCGGCGATTGCGGCCGACGTTGTGAAGAAGTCTCCCGTCGATCTTCTGCGGGAAGGGAGAATGATCGAAGCGCAGCAAATTCTCGAGAAGACGGACGCACCGGAGCGCTACCATTTGCTATTGGACGCGTTGCGCGAACCGAACGCGATTGAAGCGTGTTTTCTCTATCGGGAAATTTCCGCTCGTTTTCCGGGCACCGATTGTGACGTATTTGCGCAAGAGCGGCTCCTGCAAGCGGCTGAGATGGGTATTGACATATCTGCCCTCGTTCTGGAAACCGCTCCCGCCGCGGAGCCCGGCGAATGGCACGACGCTTCTGCAACATACGAGGTTGAGCGGCCGCTCACTGCGGACGACAAGCTGACGGACGTGAAGACTGACGGTGAGCCGGAAGCTGTGGAGGTCCCGGATGAAACGGAAGTCGCGGAACCCACGCCCGCAAAGGAAGAGATGACCGTGAAGGAAGCGGCAAAGCTCGCGAACACCGTCGCCGAAGAACCGGAGCCAGTGGTTCGCCGCGAGCCGCTTGTGACACAACCAGAGCCTGACGAAACTGTTGCTGCCAAAGAAGAACTCGTAGAAGCAAAGCCCAAGCAAGAACCCTCCAAAAGCACCACGCTAAACTATAGCGAAGCGGTGCCCACCAAGAAAGACACGGGTATCGTGGCCGCTTCCTTGATTGCTGATCCTCCGCTGCCTCCAAAGAAGCCGGAGTCGAAAGTCAAGCCGATTAATGAGCAGAATGCGCCGCACGATATCGACAAGAAGTCTCCCGACGGGTGGTACATTCAAGTCGGCGCCTTCGGCAATCACGACAATGCGCGCAAGTTGTCCAAGAAACTTGAGCACGACGGCTACAAGACATACCTTGTGCCGCGCGACGATTTGCTGCAAGTCCGAGTAGGAGTCTTTCAAACGAAGGAAGAGGGTCGCTCAATTGGCGATCAAATCAAAGAGAAGTACAGCGTTCCCGCAGTGCTCGTGACCGTGCCCTAAGCGGCAAACCGTCAGATGAAAAAACGCGCGCCGTCCCTTGGGGCGGCGCTTCATGCCTAAGCGAGTCGTTCATGTCCACACCCATGCTAAAACAATACTCAGAGATCAAGTCCCAATATCCGGACGTGGTCCTGTTTTATCGCATGGGTGATTTTTATGAGCTTTTTTATGACGACGCAAAGACCGCGTCGGACGTCCTTGGACTGACATTGACAAAGCGCAACAACGGCGCCAACGGCGACGTTCCGCTGGCGGGTTTTCCGCATCACCAGCTCGAAAACTACTTGAGCAAAATGACCCGCGCGGGCTACCGCGTCGCGGTGTGCGACCAACTTGAAGATCCGAAACAAGCCAAAGGCATCGTCAAACGCGGCGTAACCGAAGTCGTGAGCGCGGGGACGACATTCTCTGGCTCGCAGCTTGACGATCAAAAGAACAACTATCTTGCCGCCGTAACATGGCAGGAGGAGACCTGCGGCCTCGCTTACGCCGACATCACCGCACAAGAATTTTTCACGGGCATTTTGCCGCAGAGCGAATTGGTCGCGAGACTTGCGGCTCTGGAGCCTGCGGAGCTGATCGTCGAACTTGAAAACGAAGAGCTTGCCAAGGAGTTGCTTGAGCTGATTCCAAGCTGCTCGTTGACTCCGTTGCCAAAGTGGCAATTTGCGGCGGACGGTGCGGACAGAACTCTGCGAACGCACTTGAATGTTGCGAATCTGAAAGGCTACGGTTTGTCAGACATGCTGCCCGCGATGCAGTCAGCGGGAGCATTGCTCAACTATTTGCGGTCTCAACAAAAAGACGCTCAAGCGCTGTTGCCGGACCTGCGCGTGTTTACGACGGGGCGCGAACTTATTTTGGATTCGTCGACCCGCCGCAATTTGGAACTTGTGGAGTCGCCGAGCGGCCGCCGCGATGCGACACTTTTGTTTGCGATGGATCGTACACGCACTGCGGCAGGAGGGAGGCTCCTGCGCCGGTGGCTGCTTGCTCCGCTTACGGACTTGACGGACATTAATCTCCGGCTAAGTACGGTGGAGACTTTGGTCAGTGATCCGCAAACTGTAGGAATTCTCACCGAGCAATTGCGCGAAACGTCGGATTTGCAGAGAGTGCTTTCGCGCTTGACCACCCGGCGAGCATCCCCGCGCGATGCCGTTGCAATTCGTTCTACGCTCGAAAAACTCCCTCTGATTCAAAAGACGCTTGCAAAACACACGGGCTCTCCGCTTGACAGACTTTCAGTCGAGCTCACCGAACTCAAAGAGATCAGCGGCTTAATCGCATCGATCATCGTCGACGATCCCCCTGCGATAATAGGTGAGGGCCGGGCGATTCGCGCCGGGTACTCCGAGGAGCTTGACGACTTGCGTACGATTGGCACACGTGCGCGGACGTGGATGCAGGAACATCAAAACCACGAGCGCGGCCGTACGGGAATTCCGTCGCTGAAAATCGGCTACAATCGAGTATTCGGTTATTACATTGAAATCACGAACGCGCACAAAGACAGAGTTCCAGCGGACTACATCCGCAAACAAACTCTGACGGGTTCGGAACGGTATGTAACACCCGATCTGAAAGTCTGGGAAGAAAAAATCCTCCACGCGGAGGAAAAACTCGAGCGGCTTGAAGAAGAAATCTGGGAGTCCCTGCGTACGGAACTGTTGAGTCGGGGACCCGAACTAACCAAGATCGCTCGCGCAATCGCTGAACTTGATATTTTTGTCTCGCTCGCGACTCTCGCCCGCGAACAGCGTTATGTCCGTCCAATCGTAAATGACGGCACGAAGCTCGCGGTCAAGCAGGGCCGGCACCCTGTTGTGGAACGATTGGTCTCACAGGCGACGGGTTTCATTGCCAACGATCTCGAGCTGGACACGGCAACGAATCAAATCATGATTTTGACCGGTCCCAACATGTCCGGCAAGTCTACATATCTTCGGCAAGCCGCACTGATCGTTCTGATGGCCCAGATGGGCTCTTTTGTTCCGGCCGATTTTGCGGAAATCGGAATCGTCGACAGGATTTTTACTCGCATCGGAGCGGGAGACAACTTAGCTGGAGGCGAGTCGACCTTTTTGGTGGAAATGTCGGAGGTCGCCAATATCTTGCGTAGTGCGACACCGAGGTCGCTGATGATTCTTGACGAAGTTGGCCGCGGAACTTCGACCTACGACGGCCTTTCGCTTGCTTGGGCCATCACCGAATACCTTCACGACCATTCAGAAGTTGCGGGTAAGACTCTCTTTGCCACACATTACCACGAACTGAACAAGATGGCCACTCTTTTCCCGCGCATCTTCAACGCACGCGTCGATGTTGAGGAGTGGGGCGACCGAATCGTCTTTTTGCACAGAATATCTTCCGGTGAAACTGATCGCTCGTATGGTATCGAAGTCGCGCGGCTCGCCGGATTGCCGCAAAGTGTTGTTGCCAGAGCCCGTGAATTGCTTCCCGGTTGGGAAGAATCCGTCAAACCGCAGGCCGAAATCCCCCCTCAAAAGCCCACTAAGCTACAGCTAACTCTATTTGAATCCGATACTCAGAGAGTGGTTGATGCCCTCCAGAACCTCAATTTGGACGACTTAACTCCCCGCACGGCGCTTGATAAACTCTATGAAATCAAGGGCTTGGTCAATGGTAGCAGGAGTGCGAAGTCGGCAAAAAAGTCTTGACTCTCCTTTAGTTTATCCTTATTTTTACAGAATATAGGAATAAGGTGGGAGACTGTCCCCGCGCAAGGCGCAACAAAACTTGATCTCTGCTGTGTACTTTTACTCTTCTGTCTCGTGTCAAATTCTATGTTGAGCGAGTTCAATGAGTAAGACAAATTTGACTTGAATCGTAGCCAATGGAGCAGGGCATGATCAACGTGCGGTGCCTGGGGTTAGTTCTCACTTTATCACTTTTTGTCCAAGTCGCAAACGCGCAATGGGTTATCGGAAGATATGCTGGCGAGTTTTTGTCACTTGGAGCTGGAGCACGTGCACTCGCCATGGGTGGAGCATCTATCGCATCACCGCTTCCGGCGACCGCAGGGTATTACAATCCTGCCGGATTAGCTGGAATAGACAAGCGGTCGGTTGAATTCATGCACGCGTCGCAGTTTGACAACCTGTTTACTTACGACTATCTCTCGTTTGCGACTCCGATGCAGCGAGAGATGTCCGGTGCAGTTACGGTGCTATACTCTCGCGTTGGGGATATTCCGTTGACTCGTTTGGCGGACCCGACACAGCCACTTTCCGATGGCAACAGAGTTGAAGTTGATGGCCAAACCGGAGATCACGAATGGGCGGCAATTGCTTCGGGCGGCCGCATGCTTGGCAATGGATGGAATGCCGGAGCCAGTGCGAAGATATTGACCAAATCCGTCGCGTCGGAAACGGCGGTCGGTTTGGGGTTTGACGTCGGTTTACAACGTATGATCGGGAGTCGCACCGAGTTCGGAGCGGTCGTTCGGGATATTACGACAAGCACTATGGCTTGGTCGACCGGTCGAACGGAGTCGATTCTGCCGACCGTTGGTTTTGGTGGCCGCTGGTCGGCACCACTGAAGGCGATGAATGCCGATGTAACCGTTGTCGCCGATGCGGAGACGAGATTCGAGACTCGCGGCGAAGCGGAAGTGATTTCTGCCGGTCCGGTTTCAATTGAGCCGCGTATCGGAGCAGAGTACTTAATATCAAAGACCGTTGCTCTGCGCGCGGGCTTGAAAGGCGACCGTTTTACCGCGGGTGCCGGTTTGCTGTTCGGAAGTTTAGCGGTGAATGCCGCACTGGAAGATCACAACGATCTTGGGTTGACACACCGAGTGTCCGTAGGAGTAGTATTCTAATCGACGAGAAATTCACCTCGCAATAAACCAAAATATGATCTATTCCATGACCGGCTTCGGGCGAGGGGAAGCCAGCGAAGAAGGTACTACCGTCACCGCGGAGCTGCGCACGCTGAACAACCGGTATTTTGATTTCGGTTTACGCGCGCCGCGGACGATTTCCAATTTTGAATCTGAATTGCGCGAGCTCTGCCGCAAAGGGGTTGAGCGGGGCAAGATTAGCCTGAATATGACAGAGAGCCGGGCGGGCGCCCCTACCGCCACGCGTATCGACGCGGAGGCCGCAAAGCGGGTTTCAGCGCAATTGCAAGAGCTTTGCAATGATCTTAGTATTACGGAGTCCGTGCATCTGGATCACTTGCTTCAGTTCCCTGAAGTAATTACTCCGGTTGATTCGCCGGAAATGTCGGATCGTATTCTAAAATTGTCTGTCGCCGCAACGGAAAAAGCCATCGAAAATCTGCGTCAGATGCGGCTCGAAGAAGGCGAGAATCTGACTAAAGACATGCTGAAGCGGCTTGATCTGATTCACTCGGCGCTCGAAGAGATCAGGAAAGCGCAGGAAGGGTTGCCGACTCGCGCTTTGGAAAAACTCAAAGACCGGATTCAGAAACTCGTGCCGAACGAAAGCTACGACGACAACCGGCTCGAACTTGAATTGGCTTTGATAGCCGACAGACTCGATATCACCGAAGAATGCGTTCGGCTCGACGGACATATACAGGCGTTTCGAAAGACCTTGCTGAAACCGGCGGGTCCCGTCGGCAAGAAACTTGGCTTCCTGCTGCAAGAGATGAATCGCGAAGCGAACACGATCTCGTCGAAGACCTCAAGTCTGGAAATTTCCCATCTGACCGTAAGTGTGCGCGAGGAAATCGAGCGGCTGCGCGAGCAGGTGCAAAATCTTGAGTAGCATTGGCCGATTGATTGTCTTTGCCGCTCCAGCAGGGGGAGGCAAGACTACAGTGATTCGCGCAGTTCGGAAGGCTCATCCGGGATGGCTCTTCTCTTGCAGTGCGACGACGCGCTCTCCCCGGCCGGGGGAAGTTGACGGACAGGATTACTATTTTTTGACGCGCGACGAGTTCTTGGCGCGGGTCGCTGCCGGAGAGTTTCTGGAATACGAAGACGTTCATGGAAATCTCTACGGTACACTTGGAACGATTGTCGATGAAGCACTCGCCAAAGGCGAAACGATGGTACTCGATTTGGACGTAAAGGGCGCCGCGAGTATCAAACGGTTTTATCCTGAAGCGACAACCGTCTTCATCAAACCTCCCTCCCTCGAAATCCTGAAAGAGCGGTTGGAGAAACGCGGAACGGAATCCGCCGAGGTGATTGCCAAACGACTCACCCGCGCGGAAATGGAACTTGCACAGGCCGAGCTATTCGACTGTGTGATTGTCAACGACGAAATTGATCGTGCCGTAGCCGAAGTTTTGCGCTGTATCGAGCGCGGACGGAAGCCGGTCGAATAAGTATTTTTTGTGCGGAATCCCGTTTGGGGGGCAGATCCGCGTGTCATTTAACGAAACAAACATGGCTTACACAAGAGAAACACATCCCGAATCTTTCGTCGGCAAGGCCGAAAACGTCTATGAAGCGGTGCTGGTAATTGCGCGTCGCGCCCGCCAAATCGGCGAGTTGCAGAAGCGCCGCATCGACCGTCACCTTGGCCAAACCGAAGTGCTCGAGCAAGCCGCCGCGCGCGCCCGCGCCGAAAGCGGCGACGACTCCGTAGAGATCGAAGAGATCGAGCGCGAGAAGATTCAATTCACGAAACCAGTTGTCCTCGCCATCGGCGAAATGGTGGACGGCAAGATCGAGAAGCGCTATGAAGAGTAACCGCCGTCCTGATCGGGATGCGCGCTATTCGGGAGAGCTTGGCGGTCGAAGAATTCTTTTAGGTGTAACGGGGGGCATCGCGGCGTACAAAGCCGTCGAAGTTGCGCGGTTGCTCATGAAAGCAGGAGCAAAAGTTCAGGTTGTCATGACCTCTGCCGCGACCAAATTCGTTGCTCCGTTGTCCTTTGAAACCGTTACCGGCCGTGACGTGTTTGTGGAAATGTTTCCCGAACACGGGAAAGAGTCTCCGTGGCACACGGAGCTTTCGTCTTGGGCGGAAATCGTTGTCGTCGCTCCGGCGACCGCGGATCACATTGGCCGCATCGCTTGCGGTTTGGGTGACGATCTGCTCACGACCACACTCTTGGCCTACGAGCGCCGTCGCGTAATTTGTCCGTCGATGAATCCGCGCATGTGGGCGAATCCTGCCGTGCAAGAGAATCTCAACACGCTGCGCACGCGAGGATTTCGCATCGTCAATCCCGAAGACGGAGAGATGGCGCGCCCCGGTGAAGATCTGGGGATCGGACGACTCGCTGAACCCGAGACAATTTTCGCGGAAGTGAAGCATCTCTTGAGCGCGCCGCAAGACCTGCGCGGCGTCAAGGTGTTGGTCACCGGTGGCCGCACGGAAGAAAGTTGGGACCCCGTGCGCGTGTTGACCAATCGCGCTTCCGGCAGAATGGGTTTTGCGCTGGCTGAAGAAGCGCGGGAACGTGGGGCGGACGTCTCCTTGATTTCCGGTCCCAGCGAAGTTGTTCCCCCGAGCGGTGTGCGTCTGACCCGCATCACGACCGCTCATCAAATGGCCGAAGCCGTCAAGCGCGAATTTCACTACTGCAATATTTTGCTGATGTCGGCGGCCGTAAGCGACTACACTTTTGGCCAGACTGCGCAGAACAAGATCAAGAAGGGCGATCCCGACCCCGAAATTAATCTTGTTCCAACGGAAGATATTCTGCGCGGCATCTCCAAGAACAAAGGCAACCGAGTGATCGTCGGTTTCGCTCTTGAAACCGAAAACGTGCTGGACAACGCGTTGCGAAAACTTCGCGAAAAGCATTTGGACATCGTCGTCGCGAACAATCCACTGGCCAAAGGAAGCGGATTTCAGGTCGAGACGAATCAGGTCTTTATCATTCACCGCAACGGCAGTGTACAGGACTTGCCGCTGCAATCCAAGCGTGAAGTCGCGCGCGAGATTCTGAATGCGGTGATGGAACTCTATCGCAATCCGCTTCCCGAACCGGACGTGGAGCCCGATCTTGAGTTGGACTTCGAGCCCGAGTTGCCGGATGCGATGGAAGAAGAGCACGGTCTTGTGAATTTGGAAGGCTTGGATATCGAGGAAGGTACGGAAACTTCCAAACCGGAAGCACCCAAGCACGACAAGAAGAAGTCCAAACACAAGAAGAAAAAGAAAGACAAAGAGCGCGTTGCCGCTCCGCAAAACGGACACGCTCCGTCGGCGCCGGTGGACACTGCGGCGCCTGCAAGCGAAGAACAGCCGCTTGTTGCCGAATCGCCAGCCGAGGCTCCGGCTCAACAAGCTGCAACCGCCGCCAAAAAGAAATCTCGCCGCGGCGGCAGACGAGTTCGCGAACGCCGCGAACGCTTGGCGGCATTGGCTGCGCAGCAATCAGGACAAACGCAAACCGCCGCTCCCGTTGAAGCGCGCCCGGCAGAAGTTTCTCCCGATCCAAAGGTTACAGAGACCAAGAGCACGCCGGTTGAAGCTGCGGCTCCTGCCAAAAAAGCGGCTAAGAAGACTCGAAAGAAGGCGGTAAAGAAGACTCCTGAAGAAGTCGCTGAAGCTGCCGAGAAGAAAGCCGCGAAGAAAACGGCCAAGAAGACTTCAACAAAGACCACCAAGGCCAAGGCGGCCAAGAAGAAATCTGCGAAGAAATCCGCTGACGCTGAAGTTGCCGAAACCGTTGAATGAGTTCCCGCGCGGTAAGAGACTATTTCGAGACTCTGTCGCTCTTTGAAGAGGATATCTATCTGCCGCGCAAAACCGAACAAAAATCTTCCGCACCGCGCGAATTGCGTGTGTTGAATGACTCGGTGGTTCCTTTGCCGAAAAATCTGGAAGAATTCGAACGGCAAATCAATACATGCGTTCTGTGTGAACTGGGTAAGACTCGCACGAAGTTCGTTTTCGGCGACGGTGACTCCCAAGCGCGCATCGTATTTGTCGGCGAAGCTCCCGGACACGACGAAGATCAAACGGGCATTCCGTTTGTCGGCAGAGCGGGGCAGTTGCTCAATGAAATGCTGTCCGAGGCAGGACTCGATCGCAAGCAGGTCTATATTTGCAACACGCTGAAATGCAGGCCGCCCGGGAACCGCGACCCTCTGCCGTCGGAGAAAGCAACCTGCAGGCCGTACTTACGAACGCAGCTTTCTCTGATTAGTCCCGACATCATCGTTTGTCTGGGAAAACATGCGGCGAACGAACTGCTTGGAACGGATCAGCCGATGAAGGAGCTGCGGGGTCGCGTGATTCCGTGGGAAGGTATGCAGCTTCTGGTCACGTACCATCCGGCTTACTACCTGCGCAACATGTCGCAAAAAGTTCACGGCGACGCGGACTTCAAATTACTGCGCGAGTTGTACGACAAACTTCCTCGATGACGTTGCGCGCAGCTTCAATGTAAGTTGTAACTTGTAAATTGGATTTTCCCGTTGGCTCACCCCGCATACGCAGAGCGTTCGCAAACGCCCGATCTTTCCGGCGTCCGTGTTCCCCCGCAAGCTCCCGAGATGGAGCGCGCGCTGCTGGGTGCATTGCTCTCTGACGGAGCGGCATTTGCGCGCGTCGCGCATTTAGTCGAGCAAAGTTCTTTTTACAAGCCGAATCATCGCACGCTGTTTCATTGCATAAGCGAGCTCGACCAGCGGCGCGAGCCCATTGATCTGATCACGGTCACGGACGAGTTGCGCCGAGTAAGTAAACTTGAAGAGATCGGCGGCGTACCGTTCTTGAGCGAACTTGCCGCCGAAGTTCCGACGTCCGCAAACATAGAGCACTATGCCGCGGTCGTGCACGAAAAAGCGTTGTTGCGCAACGTGATCTCGTTGAGCGCCGAAGCCGTCTCGAAGGCCAGCGAACCTACCGCGCGCGCCGACGATGTTTTTGAAAAAGTTCAAAGCGATTTGGTGGACTTGATTGGCCGCCGCCGCGGTCGCAACGCCTTGACGTCGCTCGACGCGGTCAAGACGACGATTGACCACATTGAGCACATGAAGCAGCGTGAAGGCCATGTTCACGGCGTGTCTTCGGGCTTCTCGCGCTTGGATGATTTCACGACGGGATTTAATCCTGGCGAGTTGATCATCATCGCCGCCCGCCCCTCGATGGGTAAGACTGCTCTCGCAATGAACATCGCAACCGGTGCCGCGCATCATGGCGATGCGCGCGTCGCAATTTTCTCTTTGGAAATGGACGTACGTCAGTTGGTGCTGCGTATGCTGTCCGGCGAAGCCCACATCAGTTTGCAGCGCGTGCGAACGGGCCGCATGACCAAGGAAGAATACGGCAGACTGTCGATGTCCGCCGGCCGCTTGGCCGACCTGCATCTGTTCTTTGACGATCAACCCGGTTTGGATATCAGCACGCTGCGTGCCCGTGCGCGCCAGTTGTGGCTGGAAAACAGAATCAACCTGATCGTGATCGACTACCTGCAGCTCATAACGCCGCCGAAAATGGTGGATAACCAGCAGCAGTGGATCGCCTATGTTTCCGCGTCGCTAAAAAATCTCGCCAAAGAGCTGAAGATTCCGATCATTGTTCTGTCGCAGCTTTCACGCGCGCCGGAATCTCGCGGCGGAGACCGCAGGCCGCTGCTGTCGGATTTGCGCGACTCCGGAGCGATTGAACAGGACGCCGACGTCGTGATGTTCGTTTACCGTCCGGAATATTACAAAGATTTGTTCAAGGGTAAGAAAGACCCGACGTACGAAATAGGCACGCAGTCTTACCCGATTGACGGTTTGGCGGAGATCATCGTAGCGAAGAACCGTAACGGCCCGACAGGATCGCTTGCGCTGTCATTCATCAAAGAGTATACGATGTTCGCGCCGCTCGAATCGGATGTTCCTCCAATGACCGGAGCACCGACGGAAGATTACGGTGACAACTCTCTGCCGCCAATAGATGATAACCCGTTCTAAGCAGCTTTGCGCAGTACCATGGCCGATGCAGCACAAAAACTCGAGGCAGCTTTTCCGCAGGAGTCTCCTGTAAGTTTGCCGCCGCTGGTCGGTCCGCGATATGAGGGGATCGATGCGGAGTTTCTGCGTTCGGTTGACACGATTCGTATTGCTCTTTATCAAAACTTTCCAAATTCGGATCTTGACTTAGTCGAGCGCGCTTTTCTGTTCGCACACGATGCGCACAAGAACCAGCGCAGGCTTTCGGGTGAGCCCTATATTACGCATTTGCTGGCCGTCGCGGAGATCTTGGCCGAATTGCACATGCGTGAAGACGTCATCGCCGCGGGACTCCTGCACGACACCGTGGAAGACACCGAGACCACGATGGAAGAGTTGCGGAGTAATTTCGGTGACGGAGTCGCCAAGATGGTCGACGGCGTCACCAAAATTCCCGAGCTTAAGTATGAGTCCAAAGAGAAGCAGCAGGCAGAGAATCTGCACAAAATGCTGCTTTCGATGGTCAACGACTTGCGTGTGATCCTGATCAAGTTCGCCGATCGTTTGCACAACATGCGCACGATCGACCACATGACGCGCAAACAGCAGGAACGAATCGCGCTCGAGACGATGGACGTGTATGCGCCGCTTGCGCACAGGCTCGGAGTCTATCAGATCAAATGGGAGCTTGAAGACCTTGCGTTCAAAGTTCTTGAGCCGCGCGCGTATCATGAGCTGGCGGAAAAAGTTTCGCTGAAACGGACCGAACGCGAGCGCATCATCCAACGTGAAAGCGCCCGCATTCAAGCCGAGCTTCGCAAAGCTGGCGTGCGCGGTCAAGTCGTGGGCCGTCCCAAACATCTGTATTCGATCTTTAACAAAATCCGGACGCGCGGCTACTCGTTCGAAGAGATTCTCGATCTTTTGGCGATCCGCATTATCGTTCCGAAGATGGAAGAGTGCTACTTCGCGCTCGGAATCGTGCACTCGCTCTACACGCCGATTCAGGACAAGTTCACCGACTACATCGCGACTCCCAAGTCGAACATGTACCAGTCGCTGCACACCAAAGTTTTCGGTCCCGACGGGCGTAAGATCGAAGTGCAGATTCGCACTGAAGACATGCACAGCCGTGCCGAATACGGTATCGCCGCGCACTGGCGCTACAAAGAAGGCGATCAGAGCCGCAAGGAGCTCGACCGGCAAATCGAATGGCTGCGCGGCCTGCTTGACAACCAGTCCGAGCCGGGGAATTCGCGCGAGTATCTTGAAGATCTCAAGATCAATTTGTTTGAAGGCGAGATATTCGTCTTCACGCCGCGCGGCAAACTGTTGACGCTTCCTGTCGGTTCGACTCCCGTGGATTTTGCGTTCGCCGTGCATACCGACGTCGGCCTGCATGCGATGGCCGTAAAGATTAACGGACACATCGCGCCGCTCAAGGCGACGTTGCAATCGGGCGATTTGGTCGAGGTCATCGTCTCGCCGAACCAAAAACCGAACCCCGATTGGCTGCAGTTCGTAAAGACCAGCCGCGCGCGCAACAAGATCAAGAAGTGGCTCAAGGAGCAGCACTTCGAAGAATCGCAGAAGCTGGGCCGGGAAATGCTGTCGCGCGAGCTGACTCGCTTGCGAATCAAGAAAACGGACAAAGACCTCGCGGAGACCGCGCAATTGTTCGGTCACAATTCGCTCGAGGGATTCTTGGCGTCGATTGGTTCGGGTGACCTGACTGTCGAGAACGTGGTTCGCAAACTGGCTCCCGAGCCGTCGCCGGCAGGGCCGGTTTCCAATGTTCTCTCAAAAGTTATTCGCCGCGTCAAGGGCAGCGACACCGGTATCCGCATTCACGGAATGGACCAAGTTGCCGTGAGTTTCGGCACGTGTTGTCAGCCGCTTCCCGGAGATCAAATCACGGGATTTATCAGTACGGGCCGCGGAGTCGTGGTGCACCGCGTGGATTGCAAGAACATCCCGTTCTTGATGAAACGGCCCGAGCGCAACATACACGTAGACTGGGACGCCGACCGCGAAGCGAAATTCAACGTCCGCGTGCGCGTCACGGCCGAAGATCGCGCCCAACTCTTGGGCGACATCACGGTCGCGTTAGCCAAGGAGGACGTGAATCTGCTCTACATAGAAATGAAACGCGAAGACCATTTCGCTTCAGGCCGGTTGGTGCTCGAAGTGAAATCACTGCTTCATTTGCAGCGCGTGCTCAAACGCGTTCGCGCGATACCCGGAGTGCTCCACGTCGAGCGTTTGGATGAGGACGTTCCGGGCATCGAACCGGCATAAGAGATTTTGAAATTAGTTCAATACATAGCAAGTACCAAATCGCACAGGAAAGCAGAGGAGGCTGAATGCGAACTTACATCAAGAAAGATGTGGTAGAGCGTGTAGCCGTGCTCAGCAACGAGCGTCCGGATACGGTGGCCAAGGTGGTCAACGATACGTTCACCGTGCTGCGCCAGATCATGGCAGGAGACGAAGCGGAGTTACGAATTGAGATTCGTGATTTTGGCGTGTTCGAAGTTAAGAAGACGAAGCCGAAACCGAAAGCGCGTAATCCCAAGACCAACGAGATTATCTACGTTGCAGCTCGACGGAAGACGCATTTCAAACCCGGAAAACTTCTGAAGGAGTCGCTCAAGACTCCATTGGATCAAATTCCGCCGAGCGAGCAGTAGGCATGTCACGCGTCCTCGGTTTGGACTGGGGAACGCGTCGCATCGGGGTAGCGGTCTCGGACGCTGAGCGGCGCCTGGCCGTCGGGTACGCGGTATGGTCTGCCGAAGAGACGGATTATCTGCCTTCGCTGGTTCGAGCAATCGGCGAAGAGGATATCTCTCTCATTGTGGTTGGACTTCCGCTGACCTTGTCGGGCGAAGAAGGCGTGTCCGCGCAGGCTGCCCGTGCATTTGCCGTCCGCATCAGCGGGCTGGGACCCGAGGTCATGATGGCGGATGAACGGATGACGTCGTTTCAGGCGAGCAGGTCGCTTTCGCAGGCTGGAATCAATCAAAAGAAACAACGGGGAAAACTCGACATGGCGGCAGCGGTATTGCTGCTGCAGTCGTTTTTGGACGAACATCAAACACCTCGTGAATAGGAGTAATCTCGGTCATGTCGGACAGATTCAGAGTCGGTATTGTCGGCGCGGGCGGTGTCAGCCAGCTCTTTCATATCCCTCTCTTGAAAAAGAGCGCATATGCAGATGTCGTGGCTATCGCGGACAATGACTACGCAAAGGCCGCAACGCTCGCAGAGCGCTCAAAAATTCCGAAGTATTACCGTGATGCCGAGAAGATGTTCGCCGACCCCGAGATCGACGCCGTCCACATAAACACTCCCACCAACTCGCACATGGCACTGACGCTTGCGGCTCTTGAGGCGGGTAAGCACGTCTTGGTCGAGAAACCGATGGCGCGCAAGTCAACCGAAGCGCAGCGAATGGTTCAAGCCGCAAAGAAAGCTGGATGCTATCTGATGGTGGGCATGAATCTGCGTTTTCGCCCCGACGTGATGATTTTGCACGAATTCGTCCATGGCGGGGAACTGGGCACGGTGCGAGTGGTACGGGCGTCGTGGCTGAAGCGCAAAGAGACGTGGTCCCGCAGTCCGTGGCTGCACGAATCGCGCATTTCCGGCGGCGGCGTGCTGATGGACTTAGGCTTACAGCTCCTCGACGTTTGCTGGTGGACTTTAGGCAAACCAAAGATTAAGCGTGTTTCGGCGGGCATTTCCAAAGACCGGCTCAACCTGCGAGTGGAAGACACGTTTACCGCGTATTTCACATTGCATGGAGGCGCGACTCTGCAACTCAACGCGACGTGGGCCTACATGTCTGATGAATCCACGGCGATGACAGTCTTCAGCGGTAACAAAGGAATCGCGGAACTGAATCCGCTAAAGATAACCAAAGAGATCCACGGGAATTTGGTTAACGTGACTCCTGCCGGACCGCAGTTAAAATCGCAGACACTGTATAACAAGTCGTTTGAGTACGAACTTGAGCATTTTTATAATGTGATTGGGGGGAAGGCGAAGCCGATGTCGGTGCCGGAAGATTCCGCGTACATCTTGGAAGCGATTGAGGCCGCCTACAAGTCAGCTTCGGAGAATCGGGAAGTCGTTATCGGCGCGGAAGAGTGAGCGCATGAATTCTCGGTGGGGGTTTCTGCTTGCGGCAATCCTCGGTGCATTGGCCTTTCCGCCGGTGTCCATCTGGCCGCTGGCATACGTCGCATTGATTCCATTTCTGGTCGCCGCGACGGACACCACGCGTGCGAAAGTCTTTGGTCCGGCTTGGAGAGCCGGCGTTCTTTTCTATAGCGGTGTCCTCTATTGGGTCGGTCTGAACTCCGGCGCGCCCCTGTGGATTTCGATTGTCGCAGCTTTCGGAATGATCTGCATTCTTGCGACGATTTGGGCCATGGTCGCATGGGCAGTAAATCGAGCGGCAAAAAATCTCTCCGTGATCGAAGCGGCGATGCTGTTTGTGGTCGGTTATCAAGCACTCGAGGTGTTCTGGGGCACCGGTGAACTGAGCTTTCCGTGGGCGACGTGGGCGATGCCGATGACCGCGTTCTATCCGGCGATGCAGATTGCGGAGTGGATTGACTCGCAGGGCATTGCGTTCCTCGTGCTGACCGTTAACGCACTGCTGTTTCTTTTTTGGGTGACGCGCAAGCGCACCTACCTCGCAATCGGTTTGGCGTTGATCGTGCTGCCTTTGGTCTGGGGAGCATACCGCGCGAATCAAGTTGACACCACGGCACGCATGATTCATGCTGCCAGTGTACAAGCAAACACACCGGCGGAAACAAAGTGGCAGATGAGCGCGGCGGAGATTCTTGAAGATCATGTCGTGCTGACGGATAGCTTGGCGGGTTCAAACACAGAGTTCGTTTGTTGGCCTGAAACCGCGGTTCCGACGGCAATTCGGTTTCGCCAATGGGCTGCCGACACGCTGCGTAGTGTGGCGGAGCGAAACAACGTCACGATTCTCACCGGAGCGACGGACTACGACGTCAGTGGCGGGACGGAAATTCCCTACAACGCCGCGTTTGTAATTCGACCGGACACGTTCGGATTCCAGCGTTCGGCCAAGATTCACCTCGTGCCTTTCGGCGAACGCATCCCCGGACAACGCTGGTTCCCATTTTTGCATGACCTTCACTTGGGACAAGCTGAATTCAAACCCGGCGATTCCGTAGTCGTCTTCTCTGGCAAGAAGATTCCGCCGTTTTCATGTTTGATCTGCTTTGAAGTTGTATATTCTGATATCGCAGCGGACGCTGTTAAGAAAGGCGCGCAGTTCTTTGGGCATGTGACCAATGACGGCTGGTACGGACACTCAAGCGGCCCTTACCAGCATCTTGCTCTTTCCAAATTACGAGCCGTAGCAACAAGACGGTCCATTGTCCGTGCCGCCAATACCGGGATCAGCGCGTTGATCTTGCCCAGCGGCCGTTTTGTCGAATCCTTAGGATACGACAAAGCCGGAGTCATCCGCGGCGACGTTCCAGCGCGTCAAGACGTAACACTTGCGGTTGAGTTGGCAAAGCTCTGGTCAATGCTTTACTATGGATTGTTCGCCGTCGTACTGGCCATTGTGTGGATGCGGGCCCAACGCTACGGTATGACCGGAGTATGATGAGCAGGCTGATCTTAGTTCTGTTGCTCGCCAGCCGGGCGTTTGCATTCGAATGGACTTCGCTCCTCATTCAACCCGGCGTTGCCCGCTCGTTTGCGATGGGAAATGCGACGTCGGCGATGTTTGGCTCGCTTTCCGAAGGCAGTGCAAACCCCGCCGGTTTTATTGCCTTTCCAAAGGCTACCCGCACGGGAGTCACCGCAGTGGTCCAAGGATCAGGATTCCTCTCCATAGCGGATTACCTTGATCAGGTCAAGGACACGCGCTCGACCGTCAGTCAGGTAGGAGACGTGGCGAGCTTGTTCGTACGATCCATATCGGCCAAGCACCGTTGGGCAACAGCGTCAGCAATTTTGGCGGAACCTGTGATGCGTCGTGACGAAACGACGCGATTTGACAACAGCCCTTCCAAGCACGCTTTGTCAGAATATCAGACAAGCGTCCTGTTGAATCTGCTTCTGCATCCTCGTGTGCGGGTTGGCGGGCGCGTTGATTTTTATTCGCATGGCTTTAAAGGCGATGGTGAAGGATTCAGCTACGGGGTGATATTGAAACCTCGCGGCATGCAAGTGGGTTTACACTATCAAAGGTTTCCCGTAACCGGACCGCGCTGGCTGCATCCGCTCGACCGCCGGGTTGATCAAGGAACGACGGCGTCGGTCGCGATCCAACGCCCTGAATATACCCTGGCATTTCAGCTCTCAAACCTCAGCGAATCGGACCTGCTTGGCTTTCTCGAGCCGCGAGTCGGTGCGGAGTGGCGGCCATGGCGCGCAGTGGCTTTGCGTGCTGGAGGAAGCCTGTTCACTCGCAGCCGTGGTGCCGCTGCAACGGCGGGGGTTGGCCTTCTCGATGCAAATTGGTTTAGGCACCACGATAACCGGCTGGAAGTCCCGGAAGACGTCTTGTCGGCGGCGATGGGGATATTGTATGATGCCGGACGACCGGTGCAAGGGTTTACCACGATGACGTTGGCATGGCGATTCTGACCAGATTCTTGTTAGTGCTTTGGATTTCATCGCTTGCATTTGCGGTTGAAACCGACCTTGCCGAACGCGATTCGCTTCTTTCCGATACGACCCTGTCGATCCAACTGGATGATTCCAGCGCAAGCCGGAGCCATTCCCCTGCCGTAAACTGGCTCCTTCCTTTGACGGTCATCGGCGCGACCGCCGGAGTATTCATCATTTTGTTCACCGCTCGCAGTAAGTAATGTCAAAATTTCTCAGCTACGCATACCTAATTCTCGTAGTGGCGCTCCTGATTGGATGCACGTCGCAAACGAGGTTCATTTCCGACGAAGGCGCGGACAGCGACTGGAATCGCGCCAAAAGTCTGTTCGAGCGGGAACGCTATTACAAAGCCTCGCAGCTTCTGCGGGATATCACGTTGAACTACTCGGGTTCGGCGTTTATTGATTCGGCGTACTATTATCTTGCGTTGTCGGGCTTCGAACAACAGGATTACTTCGTTGCCGCGGACGATTTTCGCAGATTGGTTCAGCAGTTTCCCTCAAGCCATCTTGCCGGCAATGCGGCCTATTTCGAAGCTCGCTGCAACTACGAAATGGCGCCGGACTACAGGCTCGATCAAACGTTTACCGAGCAAGCCTTTGACGAGTTTCAAAGATACCTCGAAGACTATCCGCAAAACGAGTTTGCTGACAGTGCTTATACGTACATGGGCAAGTGTCGCGACAAACTCGCCGAAAAGAGATACATGGCGCTGAAGCTGTACCTTCGATTGCAGGAATATGCCTCGGCCGTGATTTACTCTGACGCGATTCTCTCGGACTTTTACGACACGAAATATGCCGATGAAGCGGCGTTCGAAAAAGTGAGATCATTGGTCAAATTGAAAGAAAGTGAAAAGGCCGTGGCGGCGGTTGCGGACTACAAACGGAGATTTCCGGACGGCAAGTTTTTGCAACGAATCATTTCGATCGAGAGTAGTTTGCACGCCACGGAGGATCAGGCCGCAAAGCAATGATCAGGCTAGGGCTTTTCGGCGGCACGTTCGATCCCATTCACTACGGCCATTTGCGAACGGTTGAAGCTGCGCGCCAAGAACTTGAATTGCCGGAAATTTGGATGTTGCCCAATCCGCATCCTCCGCACAAGCTGCATCTCGAGATGACGCCTTATTCGCATCGCAAAGAGATGCTCAGGCTTGCGTTGGCAGAATTCCCTGCGCTCAAGCTCTCTGACACCGAAGAACGTGTCGACGGACCTGCCTACACGACGGAGACTATTCGGCGAGTTGTCAAGTTGTTTCCGGAAAACGAGCCAAAAGAGCTTTGGCTCATTGTCGGAGCCGATTCATTGGTTGAGCTTCCAAAGTGGAAAAACCCCGAGGATCTGTTCGAAACCGCGCATGTCGCCGCCTTGAGACGTCCGGGGGTTGACTTGGCTGATGCTCCGTCCAAGTACGTTAACCGAGTTCGGATTCTGGAGACACCGCTCATTCCGATTTCCGCTACAGAGATTCGCAGGGCAATCCGCGGAGGGCAAGACACCTCTCCGTGGCTGCCGGCAACAGTGCGCAACTATATCGAAGAACACCAACTCTATCGGTAGAGTAAAAGCGACCGTTGCTAACAAATCTCTTTCCTTTCACACGCAAATTCCCTATCTTTTAGTTTAGGCCCCTGTAGGGCACCTATTGATTTCACTTCATTTAAGGTGGTAAAATCCCGGAAGTTGTTGATATGTTTGTAGATACCAAGAATTGGAGGACCCCCATGCGTTGGACCCACTGGCTCCTGCTCCTTTGCTTAACTACTGCGATGTCCGCCATGGCCTCGGACAATGCGACAGTGCTATTGCCGAGTGATCTGGACACCCGTATGCTCCCATCCGGAGCGCTTGACGATCCGCAGCCGGACACGTTGCTTTATGACAATAATGCACCGGCAGCACTAATCACATCTCAGAACTTTTACGCTCGTGTTCGCTTCACACCGCAGGTTGATTTTTCGATAATTAGTTGCTATTTGCTCACGATTGACGGCAACTCAGTCGATCCTGCCTGTTCTGCGTTTGTTTACACGGCTACACCGGCCCCCGGTGGCGAGCAGGGCTACGCAATCTTCAATGCCCCGTTCCCCGAGTTTGAGTTTATGGACCGCAATTTCAACGACACGATTGACGTTGCAGGCGGCCAAGATTTCTACGTAGTGTTTGGTCCGATTCCCGGCGGCACTCAGGGCAATGGCCACTGGAATCCTGTTTATGACAACGCACCCACGGCGTCCCGCAGCTCTTTTGCCACAACAGGCCGCTTCGGCACCTATACCGCTGCCAACGGCGACTGGATGATTCGCGTCGGCGGCATTTCAGGTGGTGTGTTTACGGACTTGGCCGCAGGTGATTTGTATAACGACGTCAACGGCGAACCTAAGTTCAACTTCCATTTAGGCGAAGAAGTCGCGTTGAACCAAATGATCGAAAATATCGGAACGCAGGCCGCAACGGCTTATGTCGCGGAATTCTCTGTGACCGGACCGGGAGGGACGGAAGTTTTCAGCGAAGATTTCGTTGGAACGAATCTCGATCCGGGTGCGCTGATTGTTGCTTCGACTGCCGCCTTCACGCCTGATGCAGAAGGTGAATATGTTGCCTCGTGCAACGTGCTTGCCGACGGCGACGACAACGCTGACAACAATATGTCTTATCTGCGCTTCTTCGTCGGCGGGAATGGTCGTTGGTACCGCTATGACGACGATGAAGGTGCCGATTCGTATACCGGCTTCTCGGCAGGAAACGGCTGGGCCTTGAAACTTGAGCCCGATGAATGGCCCGCCCGCTTGACCAGCATTCGCATTGACCTTGGTGGATCTGGCACCGGTAACTTCATGATTTGGATGAACGACTTGAATGGTTTGCCGACGTTCCCGACAGTTTGGACCGGCACGCCCGCAGTTGTTCAAGGCTGGAACGAAATCCCCATAACTCCGCCGATCGACCTTTTTGACGGACAGGGAATTACGTTCGGATATCTGTTCCAAACCGGCATCAACATGGGATACGATACGGATCCGCCGAACTGCGCCGACATTCCTCAAATGGATACGATTGCCTATCAGCTTGCCAACAGCGGCAACTCGATCTTCTTTGACGACGGCGGTAACCTCTGCATTCAGGCGTTCTTCGATTCTTCTTCAGCCTCGAATCCCAACCCCGTGGTGGCGACTAACACGGATACAATTGACTTCGGTCACTGGAATCCGGCCTGGCCGCCCGCCACACGGACGCTGACGATTTACAATGAAGGAAGTGAAGATCCTTTGGTTGTTTCAAACGTTGCGGTGTCTCCGCCGAACGTAACTCCCGCGTATGATATCGAACCCACTTCATTCACGATTCCCGCAGGCGGCAGTCATGATGTGACAGTGACCTTCGATCCGCCGATCCACCGTTCGTGGCCGGGCCTGATTACGATCTACAGCAACGCGTTCAACGACACGGCTTATGTCGTGCTTCTGCGCGGCGTCGGTGATACTACTGCGACGGATGACGTCAATCAGATTGATCTGCCGTTGCCGGCGGAATTCTCACTGGGTCAGAATTATCCGAATCCCTTCAACCCGTCCACCGAGATTCAGTTCTCGCTTCCGGTTCAGTCAAACGTACGTTTGACGATCGTGAACATGCTGGGTCAAGAAGTGGCCGTTTTGGCCAGTGGCCGCTATTCTGCGGGCACCTACAATGCCACCTTCGACGGCGCTAATTTGCCAACAGGACTGTACTTCTACCGCTTGGATGCGGGAGACTTTACGTCTGTGCGCAAGATGATGCTGCTTAAGTAACAAAATGCAACAAATTATGGCCCCCGGAGTCTTATACTTCGGGGGCCATTTTGTCTGCATGGTTCTCGTTTCTCCTACACTCGTTTGCACGACGATTCCCTTCGCCTTTTCCTCTCTCAGATAGTAAGGAACCCGCATGAATCTGTTCATCACCTTTGTCACACTGCTCCTGTCCGCATATTCGCTGTATGCCGCGCCGACGGAAGGCTATTACCGCTGGCCGACGGCCTATGGCAATCAGGTCGCATTTACCGCGGACAACGACCTTTGGATCGCCCCGCTGAATGGCGGCGCCGCGCGTCGTCTGACCTCCGCACCCGGAGAAGAACGTTTCGCCATGTTTTCACCGGACGGGAAGTGGATTGCCTTTAGCGCAAACTATGACGGAAACATTGATGTCTATATCATTTCACCGGAAGGCGGAGAGCCCCGTCGTCTGACGTACCATCCGGGGGCCGACTGGGTCGCTGCTTGGACGAATGACGGACGAGTTGCTTATCGTAATTACTCCGACAACGGCATGCGTCAGTACGAGATGTACTTGATCGGCACGGACGGCGGTTGGCCGGAAAAAATGGCGCTTCCCGAAGCCGCGCATATCGCCTTTGAGCCCGGCGGAGATCGTATCGCGTATACTCGCTTCTCGCTCGGATTCCGCACGTGGAAACGCTACAAAGGCGGATGGGCAGAGCAGATTATTGTCGGCAGCCAGAAGGCGCAAGATTACAAACAAGTGACCACGTGGGAGGGCAACAACGCTACTCCGATGTGGTACGGCGGAAAAATCTTCTACGTGCGCAACAACGACGATCGCGACAATCTCTACTGCATGAATCCCGACGGTTCGGATATTCAGCAGTTGACTCAGCATCGGGATTACGACGTGCGGTGGCCGAGCCTTGCCGACGGCAAGATCGCCTACACAGTCGGTGCGGACGTTTATGTCTACGATATCGCCGCGGGGCAAACACGCAAAGTCGACCTGATGCTGCCCAGCGAAATGCTCTTGGCTCGCGACAAGTTCATTTCCCCCGACGATTACACCAATGACTACGGACTTTCGCCTGACGGCTCACGCATCGTTCTCGGTGCGCGCGGTGCGTTGTTCACGGCCTCGACCGAGCGCCGCGGTGTTATTCTGCAATCTTCAAGCGAGCAGGGCGAGCGCCAGAAATCGCCGTTCTACAGCAAAGACGGAAAAGAAATTTTCGCGTGGTCAGACCGCATGGGTGACCAAACTTTGTGGGCGTTTCCGGCCGACGGCAAGGGTGAGCCTCGCAAAGTCGCTCCCGGACCGTCTACGTATAACTTTAGTGTCGCCATGTCCCCCGACGGCGAATGGGGAGTTTGCGGCAACAAGGACAGAACACTTGCTCTGATCAATCTCAAGACCGGATCAACGTCCGTGCTGGATTCTTCGGACTGGGAAATCTACGGGTACGAATGGTCTCCCGATTCTCGTTATATCGCCTACAGCGTGACGATGCCCAACAAGTTTGGCGCGATCAAGATCTATGACATGAAAGAGAAGAAGATTCACCTTGTCACGGATCCGATGTTTGACAGCGATTCGCCGACGTGGGATCCCGAAGGCAAATGGCTCTACTTCACGTCACGCCGCAATCAAAATGCCTTCTACGGCGAGAACGATTACTCTTTCATCACGCTGAAAACGAGCCAACTTTTCATGCTCGCGCTCGCGAAAGACACCAAGAGTCCGTATCTGCCCGAAGACAATAGTATCGCGAGTGACAAGAAGGACGACGAGAAGAAAGAGGACGACAAGAAGGACAAAGACAAAGACAAAGACAAAGACAAGGACAAGAAAGACGAGAAGAAAGTCGAAGTCAAGATTGACTGGGACGGAATCGTTAACCGTATTGTCCTGTTGCCGTCTGATCCGGGCCGTTACGGCGGATTGGGTGCGACGGAAGGCAAGCTCTACTATGTCGCTTTTGACGTGCGCGGATGGAAAGACGGCGACTTCCACGATTTTGACGAAGATCCTGCTGTTGCCTTGCGCTGCTTCGAGATCAAAAAGAAGAAAGACAATGTGGTGGTCGACGGCGCGCGCGGATACAGCTTCTCGCTGGACGGCAAGAAGATGGTGGTTCGCAAGAAGAACGACTTCATCATCATGGATGCTGGTGACACCAAAGAGCCGGAGCCGGACAAGGACGACAAAGACAAGGGTCTGCATCTCGAAGAATGGTCGTATGACGTCAATCCCCGAGCGGAGTGGAAGCAGATTTACTGGGAAGCATGGCGGCTTGATCGCGACTTCTTCTACGATCCCAACATGCACGGCGTGGATTGGAAGAAGCAGGGTGACCGCTATGCGGCTTTGATTGACCGCATCACGTCTCGTGACGAATTGAATGACATCCTCGGTCAGCTCTTCGGAGAATTGAATGCCGGCCACGCCTATATTTTCGGCGGCGACCGCGAACGCTCCAAGCACATCGGAGTCGGTATGCTCGGCATCGACGTCACGCGCGAGAGCAACGGCTTCTACAAGATCGACAAGATTCTTGCGCCCGATCCGTGGGACAAAGACCGAACGAGTCCGCTGTCACAGGTTGGTTTGGATGTGAAAGCCGGCGACTATCTGGTTGCCATCGATCGCAAGCCCGTGAACTCCGTGAGCAACTACTTCGAACTCTTGAGTAACAAGAGCGGCAAGCTCGTGATGGTCTCGGTCAACGACAAGCCTTCAGTGGAAGGCGCGCGCGAGTTCGTCGTTAAGGCGATGGGCGACGAAGGTGATCTTCGATACTGGGATTGGGTCAAGGGCCGGATGGCGTATGTCAAGGAACACGGCGGAGATGATATTGCATATCTGCACTTGTCGGATATGAGCCCTCCGGGAATGGAACAGTTCATGCGCGAATACTACCCGCAGGTTTACGGCAAGAAGGCGTTCATCTTTGATGTCCGAAACAATGGCGGCGGCAACATTGCCCGCTGGATCCTCAGCCAGCTTGACCGGAAAATTTGGTCGTGGGGAATGGCGCGCAACGGTTCGCGCGATCACGATCCCAGCTCGGCTTTCCAAGGTCAAATGATTGCGCTGTGCGACGAACAAACTGGTTCCGACGGCGAAACGTTTTCGGAAGGCTGGAAGCGCCTCGAGCTCGGACCGTTGGTTGGCAAGCGCACGTGGGGCGGATGGGTTGGCATTCGCGGCGGCAAGCCTTTCATTGACGGCGGTGGATCCACTCAACCTGAGTTCACAGGCTGGGGCGCGGATGGCAAATGGTTGATTGAAGGGCCCGGCGTGACTCCGGATGTCGAGGTCGACCAAAACGTCAAGCACCTTTTGAATGGCACGGACGATCAGCTCGATTATGCCATCAAGTGGTGCCGCGATATGATCAAGAAAGAACCCCGCAAAGACGTACCGATGCCGCCGTTCCCAATCAAGGCGGCGACTGGTCCAACTCAATAGTACTTCCTGTTTGCATAGAAAGGGCGTCCCTCGGACGCCCTTTCTTTTTGCTCAGAAGTCGGACGCCTCTTTTTCGTCACAAGCAGTACAAGGCCTGCTGCCATTCCGTGTCAAAATGTTGATTTTGATACTCTAAAGGGGTCGATAACCTGACCAATTCGTCCAAAACTTTCAAAAAGATGAGGAGGTAAATCGTTGTCAGTTGTGACTAAACGTTGTAAATTGTTAGTAATTCGTTAGCAAATTGAAAAGGCAGGTCCCCCATGAATTTGCGTGGTCTTCTTGTTATCAGCTTTGTAGTCTTGCTGTCCGGAGTGCTTGTGTTGCGGGCCGGGCAAAGTCAAAACAACGATTCCAGTGTGCCGACGGAAATAGACGGCATCACTGCTGAGATGCACAGGCTCGATGCAGAAATTTGGCGCCTCTCGCTTGCTTGTGCAGGCGTGGATGCCGTCGCACCGCTGCAAGAGCAATTGAATCAACTTGCGGTACAGCTTGACGAACGCCGTCGAGAGCGTGGAAGCTCTCTTGATCAAGGCGGAGACAATTGCACTTCAGTGACCGTCATTCCATCGCTGCCCTACACAGACACGGGAACGACCGCGGGTTACAATGATGATTTCACGACAATCTGTTTTCCCGGTGGCAGCGCTCCCGATGTGGTCTACAGATTCACTCCGAACGTTGACATGACCGTCGACGTTTCTCTGTGCGGATCTTCGTACAACACGGTGCTCAGCGTTTGGCGTGACTGTCCCGGCACGGATCAACCAATTCTCATCTGCTGCAACGACGATTCACCCGACTGCGCTCCCCAAAGCTGCTGTTCCGGAATCGACCTCGCGCGCAGCATCGCCTATTACTTCGTCGTGGATGGCGCGCCGGGACAATCCGGCAACTATCAATTGACGGTTGATCTTTCCGTTCTGCCGTCGTGTTTTGTGGGAACAGGCTGCGTCGTCTGCCCCCCCGGCGCTTCATACGAAACCGAAGTTTGCCCGGCGGTCTATCCGGATCCCAATGCCGGGCCAGCGTGTTTCGGCAGCGGCTACGAGACCATCGCCTGCGGTGAAACGATGTGCGGCAAAGCCACGCACACAGCCACGTGGTTGGACAAAGACGCATACTGGGTTACACTGACGCAGCGCGACTCGATTCGCTTCTGCATTTTGGCGGAGTTTGATTTGACCGTTACAATCTATGAATACGCGCCTGCTTGAGTCATGCCGATTAGCTCGACCGGTGGTCTGGCTTGTGACACAGTTTGTATCGGCGGATGTTTTGAACCGGGATCGTATTTCATCGTAATTGAACCCAGCGGCCCTGTCGGAAGCGTAACCTGCGCGAACGGCAACTACACGGTAACTTTGGATTGCCAGCCTTGTATTCCCTGTCCCGAATGCGGACCTGCGGGAGTCGCGGAAGGCGAACCTTGCCCCAACGATCCCGACACGTTTAACGGCGGTTGCACGGCGGCGGGTGTTTTTGTGTCGCCGATTGAGTGCGGCATGGAAGTCTGCGGCACGAGTTGGGCGGTACCTCAGTCTTCGTGGTACAACGTACAGGACGTGGATGTCTATGAACTTGTGCTCGCGGAACACGACAGCGTCGTGTGGAGAGTGCATTCAAACGTCGCGGCCACGATTTCTATCACTGAACCTCTCGCAGGCTGCGCTGGAGAAATCACGTGGGCCACGAGTTACTATTCGGCCAAGTGTGAATCGCTGGAAGTCGGAGTCTGCCTTCCGCCGGGAACCTATTGGCTGAAAATCAACGCTTATTCTCTGCCCGGCTATTGTGAGCCTTACACGGCGCGCGTCGATTGCTATCCCTGCTCAGCCGGATGCGTGGAATGTCCTTTGTCAGGAACAGCGATTCCCGAAGGCGAACCTTGTCCGAATTACAACGACCAATACAACTCAGGCTGTTACTCCTATCCGCCGTCTGCCGTGCATGTACATTGCGGCGATACCATCTGCGGATCGAGCTACCATCACGATTTGCCTGATTGGGACTTCTATGAAGTAACAATCACGTCGCGTGATACGCTGACGTGGTGCGTCACTGCGGACTTTGACGTTGCGGCGTCTATCATGATGGCCTATACAAGCTGTACGAGTCCGGTCATCTACACACAAGGAACCGCACCCGCTTGCGTGCCGCTCTGTTTGTCGATCTGTCTGGATCCCGGTATCTATTGGTTGACTGTTCTTCCTACGAATTCCGCGGATTTTGGCAGTCCTCCCGCTTGTAAAGAGTACGTCGCATCTGTAAATTGCGCGCCTTGTCCCGGTGGTCAGACGTGCATCTATCCTGATCTCGATTTCGATCCCGCAAACGACGCTTGCGGTTTCAACAATGTGCAATTGACTTGTACAGACACGATCTGCGGCGAAATCGTTCAAGGACCTGTGCCGGACGACGACTGGTACACATTCGAAATTCCCGCCGGTACGCCGTGCCAGCGAGTATTGATGAACGTCTACGGAAATGATACGCCCGGCTTTTTCCCGTTCGCGCAAGGACTCGATCCTGCCATCCAGCTCTACGCCGCCGATTGCACGACGCTTGTCGGACAAGACAACAACGGCGGTTTCGGCAACGATGCTCTCCTGACCACGACATGTCTAACACCCGGTTGGTACCACATTCGCGTAGCCGGAGTCTTGAATACGGTCGGCCCGTATGTCTTATCGATTACGTGTTTCCCATGCGCCTGTCCGCCGCCATGTCCTTATCAGAGCCGCGACTTTGAGCCTGCAAATGACGCATGCTCCACAGCCCCTGCGGAGTTCATATGCGGAGATACCTTGTGCGGCGAGATCCTGCTCGGCCCAACTGTGGATCAAGATTGGTATCTGTTCTTCGTGTTCGGTCCAAATTGTCAACGCATTACGCTGGACGTGTTCGCAAACGGAACTCCGGGATACTACGGCTATCTCGCGGGACTTGATCCCGTCGTCGAGTTGTGGGACGCGGCCTGCACAACACAAATTGCCTTGGACGACAATTCGGGAATCGCAAATGACAGCCGACTGGTTTCCGCGTGTCTGAGTCCCGGGCAGTATATGGTCAGAATCGCCGGGGTAGGTGGCAGCACCGGTCCCTATGTCTTCTCTGCCGACTGCCATGACTGTCCTTGCAACACCAATTGCCCGTATCCCGATATCGACATTGAGCCTTTGAATAATACCTGCACGGCCAACAATCCGTTAATAGCGTGTTCCGATACGGCGTGCGGAGAAATTTCACAGTCAATTCCCGGAACTCCGCCCGATCAAGACTGGTATTCTGTTTTGGTTCCGTCCACGGGTTGCTATTCACTGATTATTGACGTGCATGCGAATGATGATCCGGCATTCACGGCTTTTGGCGGCGGACTCGATCCGAATATTTGGCTCTACGCGGCGGATTGCGCGACCATTCTCGAATTCGATTACGATTCGGGGATTGGTTCGGATGCTCGCTTGACCTCAGGTTGTTTGCAGTCGGGACTCTACAACTTCATGATCGAGAGTAATGTCGGCACGTCCGGGCCGTACGTGATTACGGTTACCTGTCAACCGTGTCATTGTCCGTGCCAATTCGACTGCGATGCTTCGCTGCCGTCAGAGGGCGAACCATGTCCGAACCTATTCGGACCTCCGTTCAACGAAGGCTGCAATTCGACTCCTCCGACGTTCAGTTCGATTTCATGCGGTGATCAGTTGTGCGGCACGTCGTGGGCGATGGGAGGCTCGCGTGATACCGACTGGTACGAATTCACTTTGACAGCTCCGCGCCGAATCCAGTGGAGAGTGCGGGCGGAGTTCCCCTACGAGATGTCCATTCTGCATCCGGTGCCTGATTGTAGTCTTATGCAGTCGGTGGCCTATGCAACCGGATTTGCCTGCCAGTCAAAACAGATTATTCGCAAATGCCTGCCCCCGGGTACGTACTACTTGTACGTCGCACCGACGGTTTACAACGGATATTCTTGTTCCGACTACCAGATGCGCTTGAGTTGCGGAAAGTGCTTTGTCATTCACGTTGTGATCCACAAAGACGCAACGGGCATCAGTTTGAATTGGGAGCCTGACGACACTGAGCCCGTGTACTACGTGCATCGGAGTACACGACCGGACTTCGAACCGTCCGATCAAACCGTCATAGGCACGACGACGGAGCCGTTCTTCCGCGATGATCAAGCTCTGGGAGACGAATCGGAACGCTACTTCTACGTCGTAACGATGTACTCGCCCGAAGTGGAAATTCCGTAAACGGAGTAGGGCGGATATCAAAAGCGGGGCAGTCCAACAAGGCTGCCCCGCTTTTTGTTCGCACAATCGAGATAAATACCTCTATGTGACTTTTCAACATTTCCTTTGAAGTATGAGGACTACTCATTGACACGTTTTGTCAACGAATACCCGCCATGTTTTTGGAAAGCAAGACATCGCTCCTTTT
This sequence comes from Calditrichota bacterium, assembly GCA_020637445.1. Taxonomy (NCBI): domain Bacteria; kingdom Pseudomonadati; phylum Calditrichota; species Calditrichota bacterium. The sequence goes on from JACJVZ010000001.1 coordinate 465,137, forward strand.
CGACGTCTTTTTTTGTCGACAGTCATTGATTAAATTATGCTATTCGAAACTTTCAGATACTTCGGTAGCTTTATCCTAATGGAGGTGCCCCGTGGATTTAAGAAAAGTACTAATTCTGTTTTTATCTGCCGCATTATTTATCATTGGATGTCCAAAAGACAATAATGATGACACACAAGAGCCGTCTACAAGCGACGACGTTGCCAGCGGCACGTTCACATCGTCACAAGAAGGTGTAATCGAAACTCCGGCCGGCGCGAGGCTCTATGTTCCCGAAGGTGCAGTGCCGACACAAGCAGACGGGTCGCCGTCGACGATGGTCTTTTCCATTGAAGCGTACGAAGACGCAAGCATTACCCCACCTGCGGGTGAAACCATGGATTCGCGCCTCTACAGGTTGGGACCTGAGGGATTCGTGTTCGCACGGGAGGTAACCGTGGAGATTCCCCTCTTGGACGACCGCGATCCGGGCGACATGGAAGTCAATCTTTATCGCGTAAATCCGGCCACGGGTCAAGTAGAGCTGTTTGCGGGTGACTATCACGCGGATACACGATCTGTCAGCGCTCAGACCTTTCACTTTTCACCTTGGTTCCTAAGTTGTCGCCAAGTTGATCCGCAAGGAGTAGGCTGTATTTGGGTAGACAACAACTCATCGAAGTGGGTAGGGCTTTGTGCTGTCCCGGACAGTTTGCGATATCCGCAGCGCGATGCTCAATGGATACCGGCAGAAGGGTTACAATCTTTCTGGGCGCCATGGAATCACAATATCGGTGTGACCAACAATGGGCAGTGGTGGATGCCGCAAGGCTGGTACCATATCTGCGTAACATACAGCCATGATCCCAGCGAGCACGATCCCATCTATACGCATCGCTGGCTAACTTCGCAATATGTGGTTGACAATGCGGCAAGGCCTTCATGGAATGGATTGCACAACTACGATTGCACAGAATTGACAGTGGGCGGGGACGGAATCGGAGCAGAGTACACGGACGGACGTTGCGACTGTACTCCTGTGCCGACGACTCCGGTTGGAACAGGCGATATTCAAGTTACACTGACTTGGTTTAATAGTTTGGCGCTTGACCTCGACCTGTTTGTGCTCGATCCGGACAGCGAGTATTGCTATTACGGCAATAATCCATCGAGTTCAGGCGGAGTCTTGGATCGCGACAATCTTTGCGGCAACTACGAGAACGGACGCCCGGAAAATATCTACTGGACGTCGTCACCGCCCGTAGGTGAATACGTGGTATTCGTCGATTGGTTCTCTGCTTGCGGCAACGACATCGCGTCGCAAGCGGTAAATGTCCGGACGGTCGTTCGCGGCACAACCAGAACCTATAGCGCGACGGTTCCGCAAGACGGCAACATCGAAGTCGCGAGGTTTAACTTCAGCGGAACGACTGTGACCTATCTGCCGCCGCGCGCGGATTCACAGATCGCCAACTTGGAGCGCAAGCCAAAACTCTAAGCTGACTCCTTTTTTCTGAACAGAAAAAGCCCCCGACACGTTATATGTCGGGGGCTTTTCTAAAGTGTCAGCGAAGATGGGCCTGGGGAAGTAACCACCCTCGCTGGCGAACGATGCTGCTTACAATTGGAATTTGAAGTCTCGCGCCATCCCTTCGCCTTCCTGCAGCTTCGATTAAATCTATAAGTCCTTATTACAACCATCATGCCATAACATCTTGAATCCATAGGATGTGAAGGAACAGAAGGTTACAACAAGAAAAACGACGCAAATTGCGTCGCTTTTGTGAAGTCACATTCCCAATGGGAGGGAAATCTCCCATTGAGGGGTCACTTATAGTCTTCTTTTCGAAGGTCATATTGCTTCATTTTCTCGAAAATCGTTCTCCGGTCCAAGCCAGCATGCTCTGCGGTTTTGCTGACACTGCCTCCAAAGCGGCCCAGCAAGGCTGCCAAATAGGCTTTCTCGATCCGTTCTGTCTCATCCTTCAAAAGGTCCTTAAGCGGCCGGTCTGTTGGCAGAGCTGTCTGTAGTTCGGTCGAAGCGATTTCTGCAAACAGAATCTCCGTAACCTCGCCGCCCTCTGCAAGCACCGCCGCTCGTTCGATAGCGTTTTGCAACTCCCGCACATTTCCCGGCCACGAGTGTTCCAGAAGTTTTCGCCACGCGGCAGACGCAAACTTAATTTCGGGTTTTCCGATTCGTTCGCCTGCCTGTGACAGAAAATGTGCTGCAAGCAACTCGATATCATCCCTCCGCGCACGGAGTGGCGGAATCGAAATCGGCACGACGTTCAGACGGTAATACAAGTCCTCACGAAATTTTCCGGCCTTTACACGCTCAACCAAGTTTCGGTTCGTTGCGGTGATAAGTCTGACGTCCACCTGAATCGTTTGTGAACCGCCGACACGTTCGAACTTTTTTTCCTGCACGACGTCCAAGAGCTTCGTTTGCAGCTCGGGAGTGAGCTCGCCTATCTCATCGAGAAACAACGTTCCTGAATCCGCAAGTTCAAATCTTCCGATGCGCCGCTCAATTGCTCCCGTAAACGCGCCTTTCTCGTGACCGAAGAGTTCGCTTTCGAGGAGAGTCGGCGTCAGCGCCGCGCAGTTTACGCTCACGTACGGTTTTTTTGCGCGCGCCGAGTTTGCATGAATAGCCTGCGCGAGCAGACCCTTTCCCGTTCCCGTTTCGCCCAAGACCAGAACCGTAATGTCGCTTGACGCCACTTTGTTCGCGAGAGCGAATACGTCTTCCATCGCTCTGCTCCGCCCGAGCATGCCGGAAAATCCCGTGCGCGTCAGAAGCTGATCTTGGAGTATTTCAAACTCTTTGCGTTGGCGTTCTTGCTCAACTGCGCGCATCAAACGCAGGCGCAATTCGTCCGAGTCAAACGGTTTTGTCACGTAATCCACGGCGCCCGCTTTCATTGCGGCGATTGCCGAGTCAATCGATCCGTGCCCTGTGACCATGATGACCGGCACATGCGGGTCGATCTCAATTAGTTTCGGCAGCAGTTCAAGCCCGCTCATACCCTGCATGACCAAGTCGCACAAGACCGCATCAAAACGGATTTCCGCAAAGCGTGCCAAGGCCGCTTCGCCGGACGCTGCGGTTTCAATGATACAGAAATCGTTCTCGAGCAGTTTGGACGTTGATTTGCGGAAAGCCAAATCGTCGTCCACAAGCAGTATTCGCGTCGTGCTCATACCAACTCGCCTTCTTCGACGGAAATATGGGCAGGCTTGAGTGGTAGTTTGACGCTAAAAGTTGAGCCTTCACCCGGAACGGAATTCACGTCGACGAAGCCGCCGTGCAAACGAATGATCTTGTAGCAAACGAATAAACCCAATCCCACGCCGGCGACTTCTGATTTGGTCGTGAAAAATGCGTCAAAGATTTTGTCCCGCGTGGCCTCGTCCATTCCGATTCCCGTGTCACTTACTTCCATGACGACTTGCTCTTCTTCCGCATGGGTTCTGACGGTGATTGTGCCTCCACCGGGCATGGCATCCACAGAGTTCAGAATCAAGTTAAGCAGCACTTGCTTAATCTGATCCGCGTCACCCCACATGGCAGGGAGGGAGCTGTCAAGTTCCAAGATGGATTTGACTCCTTTGGAATCAAGCTGCGGCGTAGACACCTTCAAGACGGACTCTACGACCGCGTTGAGGTTCATCTGCCTGAACTCTTCCTTGGCCGGTCTGTGAAAGTCAAGCAATTGTCTGGTCAGTTTCGCCATGCGCCCGACTTCATCTCTAATTAGATGCACATACTCTTGAGCTTCGTCTTTAGCAATTGTCGGACGGCCTAAGACTTCGACGCAGTTTTGAATATTACAAATCGGATTGTTAAGCTCATGTGAAAGCTGTGCCGAAAGTCTTCCTACGGTACTTAGTTTCTCGGATTGGATGAGTTGCCGCTGGGTCTGCCTAAGTTCTTTCATCTGTTCCGACAGCCGTTTGTTCAAGAACTCCAACTGCTTCTGCCGTTCGTGCAGCTTTTCACGCATCGCACCGAACCGCTTCGTTAGACTGCCGATTTCGTCGTGGCCTCCGCCGAGCAGGACTGTATCCGCTTCGCCGCGCTCAAGTGCCGCCGCGGCGCTGTTCAACGCGCGCACCCGTCCGACCAACTTGGCGACGCCAAATCCAGCGATTACCGTCATCAGTAATAAGATCACTCCGGCAAGCACGCCGACGCTGAGTTTGATATCTTTTAGAATGGCAAGTTCCGGTTCCAAGTCCCGCACGAGCAGCACGCACAAATCCGGCGAAGGTCCGTCCGGCAATCCTTCACACATCACCAGCATGTCTTGATCGGCAATCTTCATCTCGAGTGGATGCATCATCGCCGACATGTCCCACGGCATCGAAGATCCAATTGGATTGATCAACGTTGAATCTACACTGACGAAGAGGAACTTGTTACCTGTGTAGACGGCCATGCGGCTGCGCGTAATCTCTGAAAGTCCCCACAGCCAGCGCGTATCCAACCGCTTGCCGACGTAAACCCGTTTGCCCGAATGATCCGGAAGTTCCGCCGACGCAATCTGGTACAAGTACATATCGTCATACTGAAACCTCAGACCCATCAGTTTGAACAGCTCGGAATCGCTAGGTGTCTCTTCGCCGCGGATAACACTTGTCACGACGTGTCCGGTGCTGTCTTCAATTTGCAGCAGGTCAAGCATCGCCATGTCAAGATAGTGTTTTCCCCAATGCGTCGCGCTGTCCGGAGATTCGTGCATGTCCATCATCGAAATATACTCAGCTTGATTGATGGCAACGGCGTGCAAGAATTCCTCTTGTTGGTCAAGGAGCTGCCGCACGACTCGCTGGCTGGTCATGAGCTCGTCGCCGACCGTGCCGCGGACGCGTGACGTCACGACGCGCTGAAACACGAACAGGCTCACGGCGGTCAAAACTGCGCCGGCCACGAGTGTCCAGAGTGTTGCTCGCAGAAATAGTGGGGATTTCAGCATCGGAATTCTCCTGAAAAGAAAACGGGCCAACAGTGTGGCCCGAGCAAACAAACGTAATAAAACTCGCAGAAAACTCCGCGCATCGCCCTAACGGACTTCGCGGTGCAACGTCATCTTGCGCAGGTTCTTGTTGTATTTCATCAATTCCAGACGATCCGGCGTATTCTTGCGGTTCTTCATCGTGTTGTAACGGCTCGGAGTCAAACCCTTGGCGCGCGCCTCAGTGCACTCGAGTATCACGATGATGCGTCCTTCTTTGGTCTTTTTCGCCATGATTCTGCTCCTTAGCCTTCGTGGTGTTCGTGCTTATGCAGCGCCGCGTGCAATTCAAGCTGCTTGCGCCATTCGGCGGGCAAACCGTTCTTCGTCAGGGTCTTCAGACCGCGTGCGGAAACTCGGACGCGGATCCATGTTCCCGTCGCTTCGTCGAAGAAGCGCTTGGTGCGCAGGTTCGGGTACTGCCACTTACGCGTCTTATTGTTCGCGTGGCTGACGTTGTGCGCCTTGTGACGGCCGCGGCCGGTTATCGGACAAGTACGTGACATGATCTTCTCTGGTTAGCGAGCGGGGTGCTCGGTTTCTTAGAACGCTTCGGCTTCCTGAACGAACGGCAACAGGGCGATGTGGCGCGCGCGCTTAATAGCGAGCGTCATCAGGCGCTGTTGTTGACGGTCGAGACGGGTCAAGCGGCGCGGAAGGATCCGGCCGTTGGCGCCAATGAAGCGTTGCAGCAGCTTGGTGTCTTTGTAGTCGATATGCTTGATCCCGTGTTCTTCGAGATAGGAGGGCTTGCGGGCCATTCCGGTCCGGATACGGGTTGCGCTGTTGCTGCGTTGACGGGGTTTCTGAAAAGCCATAGGGGGTCTCAAAAATGAAAATTGCGCCGGGTTCGGCGTAAGCCTCAAAATATAAGAGAAGGGATTTGGAATGTCAAGGCAAATTTCGGTCTATTTTGCGCCTTTGGAGGCAGTCATAAGTTAGAAAAAAGCAGCACAAAGGTTGAACATATGAATAAAATTGCATATCTTCGAGAGGCATTTATGTTATCTAACTGTTAGCAAGAGGTCTGCTCAGATGTTTAGCAATCCGCTATTCCTCAGTTTCTTACGATTTCACAACGTGCAATCAACAGAAATAGCTCAGCTTAGGAACTCCTCATTGCTATCTCATTGTTTTTGCTCTTTTCGCGTTTGAAATTGATGAATTTTAGGGAATTGTGATGTGGAAAACATTTCGGAAAACAATGTTAAGTCTATTGACAGAGCGCCAGTCCTGTTATATATTACGGCCCCAACGATGCACCACCAGATATTGTGGTTTTGATGAGCGCGGCGCATACATGCGGTATGATGATGTGGATAGAGAGGCTTGCATATATGGTACAGGGACGTGGTTGCTTAATGGATGACAGGGAAGATAGAACCTTTTGGAGTACCAGGAGCCGCTTTGAAATTCACACGTTTTTATACTCGTGAAGGTCAGGATGTCTATGCGGACATTCGCTTCACGCCTTGGGCGTCCAAGCTGACGTCGCCCGAGGGCAAAGTCCTGTTCGAGGCCAAAGAGATCTTCGCCCCCGAGGGCTGGTCGCAGGTGGCTGTTGATGTGCTCGCCCAGAAATATCTGCGCAAGGCGGGCGTACCAATGGCTTCCCGGCCGGTTTGGGAAGAAGGTGTCCCGGAATGGCTGCTCAGGCACGAACCTGACTGGTCCATTTTGGACAAGATGCCGGAAACTTCCCGTTTCGGAGGCGAACGCGATGCCCGGCAGGTGTTCCGCCGTTTGTCCGGTTGCTGGACGTACTGGGGCTGGAAGGCCGGCTACTTCGACGGTGAGCACGACGCTCACATTTTCTTCGATGAGCTGCAGTACATGCTGGCGGCTCAAATTTGTGCGCCCAATAGTCCGCAGTGGTTTAACACCGGGCTCCATTGGGCGTATTCTATTGAAGGACATGCGCAGGGCCACTACTTCGTGAATCCCAAGACAGGGGAATTGGAGCGTTCCCAGAGCGCCTACGCTCGTCCTCAGCCGCACGCTTGTTTCATCCAGTCCGTCGACGACGATCTGGTCAACGAAGGCGGCATCATGGATCTGTGGGTTCGTGAAGCCAGACTCTTCAAGTACGGCTCGGGCACGGGCACGAATTTCTCGAAAATTCGCGGCGACGAAGAAGGTCTTTCGGGCGGCGGAGTCTCGAGCGGCCTGATGAGTTTTCTCAAGATCGGCGACCGTGCGGCAGGAGCGATCAAGTCAGGCGGCACGACACGTCGGGCGGCCAAGATGGTCTGCTTGGACGCCGATCACCCGGATATCGAAGAGTTCGTTCAATGGAAGGTCGTGGAAGAACAGAAAGTCGCCGCGTTGGTCGCAGGCTCCAAAGTTTGCGAGTCGCGTCTCAATGAAATTTTGAAGGCCTCACACGATCAGACTGTTCCAACCGATTCACGTCTAAATCCGAAGTTCAATTCCCGCTTGCGCACTGCGATTTTGCGCGCCAGAAAAGATTTTATCCCCGACCCGTATATTCATCGTACTCTGCAATTCGCGTCTCAAGGCTACACCGAGATGCGTATCGACACCTACGACACGGACTGGAACAACGCCGCTTATCAAACGGTGAGCGGACAAAATTCCAACAACTCCGTGCGTTTGAACAACAAGTTCATGAAGGCGGTCGAACGCGACGAGAAATGGGAACTCAAAGCTCGCACCGATGGCCGTGTCACGAAGACCATGCGTGCGCACGATCTCTGGAACGAAATTGCAGAAGCCGCATGGGCCAGCGCCGATCCGGGAATTCAATACGACACGACGATCAACGAGTGGAACACCTGTCCGCTCGACGGCCGGATTGAAGCCAGCAACCCGTGTTCCGAGTACATGTTCCTCGACGACACGGCGTGCAATTTGGCGAGTTTGAATCTGACTAAGTTTTTGAACACGTCTGAAGGGAAGTTTGACGTAGACTCATACCGTCATGCCATTCGAACGTGGACTGTCGTGCTCGATATTTCCGTTGAGATGGCACAGTTCCCATCGCAAAACATCGCTCGTCGCTCGTATGAATATCGCACGCTTGGTTTGGGCTACGCCAATCTTGGCACGCTTGCGATGGTGATGGGCATGGGCTATGACAGCCCCGAGGCCCGTGCGTGGTGCGGGGCGTTGACGGCGATCTTGACCGGCGAATCGTATCGAACGTCCGGTGAAATGGCCGCCAAACTTGGATCGTTTCCGGCGTATATGCGCAACCACGAACCGATGCTTCGTGTGATTCGTAACCACCGCCGCGCGGCTTATGGCGGCACGTTAGACGGCTATGAAGGGTTGACGGTATTGCCGCAGCCGCTTGATGTCGCTCATTGTCCGAGTGAACTGGCCGATGCCGCGCGTGACGTGTGGGACGAAGCGCTTGCCCTTGGCGTTCAGAACGGTTACCGCAATGCGCAAGCAACGGTGATTGCGCCCACCGGTACGATCGGCCTGGTCATGGATTGCGACACGACGGGAATAGAACCGGATTACGCGCTCGTCAAGTACAAAAAACTCGCCGGCGGCGGCTACTTCCGTATTATCAACAGCAGCGTGCCGATTGCGCTCGAAAATTTGGGGTACGGCGAAGCTCAAATCCGTCAGATCACACAGTACGTTTCCGGCACGAGCAAACTGGAAGGCGCGCCGCACATTAACAGGGAAACTCTGCGGGCTAAAGGTCTGCCCGAAGAAGCTCTCGACAAAATCGACGCGCAACTTAAGGGCGCTTTCAGCATTAATTTCGCGGTTACTCCGTGGGTGATCGGTGCGGACGTCGTGCGCGATCGTCTGAAAATCACGGACGCGAATTTGCGCGAAGCAGGCGGCGACTTGTTGACTGCGCTGGATTTTTCCAAAGAGCAGATTCGTTTGGCAAACGATTTCATCTGCGGCCGCATGACCATTGAAGGCGCACCGCATCTGAAATCCGAGCATCTGCCCGTTTTTGATTGCGCCAATCAGTGCGGTGCCTATGGACAGCGCTACATTCAGCCGCTCGCGCACTTGAAGATGATGGCGTCCGCGCAGCCGTTCATCAGCGGAGCAATCTCCAAAACCATCAATCTTCCGCGTCACGCGTCGGTCGAGAAGATTAAGGACGCCTACTACCAGAGCTGGCGCATGATGTTGAAAGCGGTCGCGCTCTATCGCGACGGCTCAAAACTTTCTCAGCCCTTGAATTCCACGTCGGACGATTTCGGCATTGCATCGCTCGGTCTTGAAGAGGGCGCGCAGGAAACCGACGCCGTCAGCTCTGCCGTCGAAAAAATCATCTACGAAACGCGCCGTCGCAGATTGCCTGACCGTCGTCGCGGCTATACGCAAAAGGCGCGCATCGGCGGGCACAAGATTTATTTGCGGACCGGTGACTACAATGACGGTTCGCTCGGCGAAATCTTCCTCGATATGCACAAGGAAGGCGCGTCCTTCCGCAGCTTGATGAACTGTTTCGCGATTGCCGTAAGTTTGGGCTTGCAGCACGGCGTGCCGCTGGATGAATACGTGGACGCGTTCGTGTTCACGCGTTTCGACCCCAACGGTCCCGTTGGCGGCAACGATCATATCAAATACGCAACCTCGGTCATTGACTATGTGTTCCGTGAATTGGCGATCACTTATTTGGATCGCCACGATCTCGCGCACGTCGTCGATGCCCATTCCGAAACCTCGCGCAGTGACGCCATCAACGGCGGCAAAAACCACGACGGGGAAGCCGCCGTTATTCCGATCGCCCATGACACCATTGAGGAGAAGGCCGACCGTGAAGAAGACACCCTCTCGCCGCAGGCGCATGCACCTGCTTCTGCTGCTCCAGTTGCAGAAGTTCACACGGAAATCGAAACACCTCAAGCAACGTACGCCGAAGCCACTTACACCAACGGCAACGGAAACGGAAACGCCAAAGCAAAACTAAGAGAAATCGCCCGCATTCAAGGCTACGAAGGAGACGCCTGTTCCGAATGCGGCAGCTTCACCATGGTCCGCAACGGGACGTGCCTGAAGTGCGCGACCTGCGGCGGCACCAGTGGCTGCAGCTAAGTCTTAACAAACACTGAATGAAAAACGGGCGACCGCAAGGCCGCCCGTTTTCTTTTTAGTCTTAGGTCACATTACGGATTCTGCAAGACCGGTTCGTCGTGAACGTCACTGCCTTCTCCGGCGAGGTGGCGGCTCTTTGCGCCAACCAGATCGTGTGCGTCTTCCAAAATGAGATACATCGCGGGCAGCACAATCAGCGTAATCAAGAACCCGCTGAACATCACGCCGAATCCCAAACTGATCGCCATCGGCACAAGAAACTGCGCCTGTACCGACTTTTCAAGAATGAGCGGCACCAGTCCGAAAAACGTCGTCGTCGAAGTTAACATAATTGCGCGGAATCGCCGCACGCCCGACTGCAAAATTGCTTCACGCACAGGCAATCCGCCGTCTCGCGCACGGTTGATGAAGTCGATCATCACAATTCCTCCGTTCACGACGACGCCAGTCAGTGCGACGAATCCGAACATCGACATCAGGCTCATGTTGAAGCCGAACAACATATGTCCAAAAATCGCTCCGACAAACCCAAACGGAATGACGCTCATGATTACGAGCGGCTGCGTGAAACTTCGCAGCGGAATTGCGATCAGGCCGAAGATCAGGAAAAGAGCGAACACGAAACCGGTCGCAAGACTCTGCAAAGATTCCTGACGGTCTCTCGATTGACCTTCGTAGTCGTACTGCAAACCCGGATAGTCGGACCTTAACTGCGCGAGGATTCCCGACTCAAGCGCGGCGGTGATTTCGCTTGCGTTGGCAGCTTTCGGGTCCACGGACGCATTCACGACAACGACTCGTTTCTGATCCGTGCGTGTAATTCCACTGTAGCCGATAGCGTCAATCACTTTCGCGGCGGAATGGAACGGAATCTCTCCGCCGCTTCGGGTGCGAATCAGCATGTTGTCGACGTTCGCCAGCGAACGTCGCTCGTCCTTCGGATATCGCACCATTACCTTGACTTCATCGCGTCCGCGCTGCAAGCGCAGCGCCTCTGCTCCGTAAAAAGCCGAACGCACCTGCGTAGCCAAATCACTCTCTGTAATGCCAAGCGTGCGCGCGTCCGGTTTGAGCGTCAATTGCAACTCACGTTTGCCTTCGAGATGACTGTCGGAAATATCATAGACGCCGTCGTACGTGTCAAGTTTCTCTTTGAGACGGTCCACAGCGGCAAGAAGTTGACCAAAATTATCGCTCGAGAGTTCGATTCCGATATCCGCGCCCTGTGACATAAGGCTCGCGTTAAACTGGATCTGCTCGACGCCGGGAATCTCGCCGACCTCCTTGCGCCACAAATTCACGATATCCGGAGTCCGCATGCTGCGGAATTCAGGTTGCACAAGCAGAACCCGCAATTGCCCGAGGTTTGAACCGATGTTTTCTCGTACACCTTGCGGTCCGCCTTCAAAAACCTGAAATCCCGTCGCGATGAACATGTGCTCGAGATTTGATTTTCCGTCTTCCTGATTGCCGTTCGACTCTTCGATCGCATGCAGCCCCGCTTGCCGAACTTGCTCCGTCACTTTTCGAGTCTCTTCAATCGGAGTTCCCGGCGGCATAGTCACTTGCACGTTGATGATGTCCGCGTCAATCGACGGTAAGAACTCGAACTTGATTAAGCCTCCGCCGATGATTCCGACCGTTGCTAACAACAGAGCGGTCGCCAGCGCGAAGGTCACGTAGCGGTGCTTGGTCGCCGCCGCCAGAGTGGGGGAGTAGACCTTATCGATAAATGTTTGCAGCCAGTCGTCAAAGTGATGGCGAACGCGTTCAATCTTCTTCCAAATCGGCGCTTGACTCTGGCTGAGTTTGCCGGACAAATGCGCGGGCATCACGAAAAACGCTTCAATCATCGAGATGAGAAGCACGGATATCACGATGGCGGGAATCACAAACATGAACTTGCCCATCGTACCTGAAACGAACATCAACGGCGAAAACGCGGCGACCGTGGTGAGCACCGAAAATGTGACAGGTCCGGCGACTTCCGACGCTCCGTCGATAGAGGCCTGAAAGTAGGACTTGCCCATCAACCTGTGCTGAAAAATGTTCTCACCTACGACAATGGCGTCGTCAACTACCATACCCAAAACGAGAATAAATGCGAACAGCGACAACATGTTGATCGATACGTCCCACGCAGGCATCAGCATCAGCGCGCCAAGAAAGGAAGCGGGAATACCCATCGACACCCAGAATGCCAACCGCAACTCGAGGAACATCGCCAAAATCAGCACGACAAGAATCAATCCCATGATACCGTTGCGCTGCAGAAGATCCATGCGCTGTTGGAAAATCACGGACCAATCCTGCCACACGTCTACATGTATGGATGGCGGCAGTTGCGCGCGGTACGTTTCCATAAAGTCGCGCACGGCCTTTGCGACAACCGTCGGTTTTTGCTTGCCGACTCTGAAAACTTTGATCATCGCGGCAGGCTTACCGTCGAAAAATGCCTGTTGATCTGTTTCCTCAAAGTTGTCGTCAATTGTCGCAATCTGATCCAGCGTAACTTCGCTGCCGTCCGGCCGCGTCAGAACGACGACTTTTGAAAACTCATTTCCGGTGTATTTCTTCTCCGTCGTGCGCAAAAGGACTTCGCCGCCGGATGTTTTGACCGTGCCGCCGGGCAAATCCAACGAAGCGCGGCGGACAATGCCCGCAACGTCGTTGAGCGTCAGGTTATATTCGCGCAGCGTCTGTTCGGAGACTTCAACCGAAATCTCGTAGGGCTTGACCGCCGCGAGCTCGACTTGCGAGATTTCAGGCTCCGAGAGCAACTCGTCGCGAATTCTTTCCGCTTGTTGCCTCAAGGCAAGCTCGCTCGCGTCACCGTAAATCATCAGTGAAATCGCTTCACGGCGGTTCGTCATTTTGCTGACGACCGGCTCTTCGGCCTGTTCGGGAAAGGTCGTGATACGGTCCACTTCCGATTTAATGTCGTTCAGCGCAATATCCGGGTCCGCGCCTTCGATCAGCTCAATCGTCACTGTCCCGCGGCCTTCCATAGCCGAACCGCGAATCTTTTTTACATTGTCGACTCCCGAAACTGCCTGCTCTATCGGCCGGACAATTCCATCTTCAACTTCAATCGGACCGGCACCCGGAAATGTCACGGCGACTTGAATCTGGTCAAGTTCCACTTCCGGAAAAACCTCCTGTTTGATCGTCGGCGCGAGCAAAAAGCCACCGACGATAAACATGAGCAACAGCATGTTCGCCGCGACGTGATTGCCGGCCATCCATTTGATCCAAGAGTTCATTCGCGAGCACCTCCCTCCGCGACGCGCACCTTAAGGCCGTTGGCCGCTCCGGATATCGGGGACGTAACAATCTGGTCACCGGCATTCAGGCCTTCTGTAACGTAGACGTAGTCGCGCGTGCGCAGCGGCATGACCACGTCGCGGATCTCCAAAGTATTTTGAGGAGTCGCAATCCAAACGACATCGCCGCTGCGGATTGACCCGCGCGGTAATCTAACTGCGTTCTGAATCATTTTGCCAGTGAACTCAACGTCGACAAAACTGCCGACGGCAAGTTCGGGGCCGCCGTCATCTCGCGGTGCGTAAGGATTCTCGACTTCAACAATCGCGCGGGCAAGCCTCCCGACGCTGTCGAGCGCTCCCACCCAACGTACCGCTTCGCCTTCCCACGAATAGTTTTTTCCGGCGACGTTCATTGTAACAATCGCCTTTGAACCGGGAATATCGAGCCACATCAGCTCGTCGAGCGGCAATCCGACTTCGATCTCCGCAACGTCCGTGGAGTAGAGCACACCCACCGGCATTCCCGGCGAAACGGTCTGTCCGATGTCCACGGATTCTCGTCGAACGCGGCCGTTGAAGGGCGCGCGGACTTGCGTTCTTTCCAAAGCGAGTTCCGCTTGGCGCAGAGACGCATTCGCCGACGCCGAATTCGATTCAGCTTGCCGCAACTGCGGTTCGCGCAGAACGAGCGAAGAAGGATCGTCACTATTCGATTTGCTCTCGGACATTCTTTGCCATTCCCGTTTCGCAACATCGGCTTGTGCTTGTTCAATGGAAAGTTGATAGTCTGCCTGCGCGACACGGGCTTTCGCCTGTTCAACCGCGAGCTCGTAATCGATAGACTCGATTCGAAACAGCACGTCGGCTTTCTTGAACGAGCCGCCTGCGGCGCACTGGTCGCTGATCCAATCGACCTTTCCTCCAACCTGCGGCGCCAGCGCGACTTCGTGTTTGGCGCGTACAGTTCCCGTTCCGTAAATTGTAGCACTGTGCGCCTCAGGCGAAACGTTGATAGTTTCGACGAGCACGCCGGGAAACTCGGGGATGATAGATTCAGGTTTCTTGCGACTGGCAATAAGTCCAAACATCACCAAGAAGCCGCCGACTATTATAAGCACGGGGACAAGAATACGTTTACTTTTCTTCATCGTTTCCGCTGTCATGGTTTAGCGAACCTCCGCATGTAGTTTGGGAGACGGCTCACGAGAGCGCAGCACTTCGTCGGTCCACGAACCGCCCAGCGCCGTAGCCAGATCAACTCGGTTATTAAGCAGCTCGCGGCGCGCCGAAATCAGCGAGCTTTGAGCTTGATAGTATGAATTCTGCGCAATCAAAACTTGCAGGTATCCGATGATGCCTTGCTGGTATTGTTCTTCGGCAACGCGCAGAGAGTTGCCGGCAGCCTCAGTTTGGGTTTCAAGTTGCGTGATTCGTTCCCGCATCTTATCGCCTCGCACCAGCGCATCCTCGACTTCTCGAAACGCGTTGAGAACAACTTGTTTGTAAGTCGCGGCCGATTCATAGAACGCCGCTTCGTTGCGTTGCGCTTCGCCCGCGAGCCTGCCGCCTTGAAAAATCGGAGCAGTCAAACCCGCAACGAGATTCCATAGCAGCTCCTCGGGATCGAGAGCTTTTTCAAGGTCTTTGTTTACGTTGCCCAGCGTACCCGTCAAATTGAAACTTGGCAGCAGCGCGGCGTTTGCCGAAGCCCAACGCGCGTCATTTGCCAAGAGTCTCGCGCGTGCCGCGCGAATGTCAGGTCGGCGGGCCAACAGGTCTGTGGGAATTCCCTGCCCAATATCCAATACTTTTGGGGGCAGCGCACTCGCGATACCGGAAATGTCCGACTCCGGATAACGTCCCAGGAGAACGGAAAGCAGATGTTCGGTCGTCGCTAATGTCGCGTCTACGGTTGCCTTTTGTGCTTTGGTCTGGGCGAGATTCGCTTCCGATTGATAAACGTCAAGCGAGGTGACGACGCCCAGCAAGTAACGGTGCGACACGATGTCGTACGCGCTTTGATTTGATGCGAGCGTCTGCTCCAAAAGTCGCTGCTGCTCCTTCAAATCCACAATTTGAAAGTACGTGCGCGCCACTTGCGACGTGAGCGTCAAGAGCGCTGTGCGAGTGTCGTTCTCAGAGGCCAGCAAGTCGCCAAATGCGGCCCTCCGCCGAGCCGATAATTTGCCCCACAGATCGATTTCGTATTGTGCGACCGCGCTTACGTCATAATAGTCAAGATTGATCTTGCCGATTCCTCCGAAGGCGCGCTCACCGTCTTGATAAGATCCGTTGACTGTCACAGAAGGAAAAAGCGACGCGCGCGTTGAACGGCTCAGAGCGCGAAACTGCTGCAGACGAGCCAATGAGACTTCGAGGCTCGGACTGTTCGCGATGGCTTCGTCCATCAATGTGTTGAGCGATTCGTCACCGAAATCCTTCCACCACGCTCCGTCGCGAAATGCGGTATCCAGAGACGCATTGTGATAAGTTTCCGGACTGTCAACCTTTGGTGCGTTGTGTCGTTGTACATAACCACACCCGCCAAGCCAAAGCGCCGCACCCAGCAGAGCAAGGTATTTCATTTTCATGAATGGCCTATGTTTTCTTGATATCATTCTTCTTTGCCTTTCGGACATCCCATGAAATCGATATTTGAGTATTCTGCGACGATGTCTTTGAGGAGAGCGGTGGCCGCTGCAACTCGATCTCTTCCGAATTTCTCCTCAATCTCCTTTGAATAGGATCGTGCCATGTCTTGCAGCGCCTTCGTTGTTTGATGTCCTTTGTCGGTCATCACAAGAATTTTCACTCTGCGGTCGTCCGGATGTGCTGTGCGTTCGACGAATCCAAGCTCTTCCAGCTTGTCAATATGTCGCAAGATCGCGGGATGAGAATGCTCGAGGTGGCGGGACAAATCTGCGAGGGTGTTGTGCCCTGCACTCATTTTGAGCAGGATCACCCCTTCGGCCCAATTTAGTCCCAAGACCTCGGCCCGTTCCGAAAAAACAGACCGAAAGACAAAGGCCGCACGGTTGCACCAAGCCGGAAATACATCGTCTATGACGAACTTCAATTCAGTCCTCATGAAATTAGAACACAAAATTTATGTAAGAAGTTACAAGGTACAAACGAATTAAGTCCATAGCAAGTCAAGTCAATAATCCTAAGATGTTAATTAACAAATAGTTTAAGAATACAACGTGAACGTGCCGAGGATTGTCGAGTCCTCCGAGGTCCTTCCAAATGACTGCGGTTTCCTTGACTTTAGCCGCTGGTTTTTGTTCATTTAAGGTCTATGAGAATTCTCAACTTAGCTACCTCCTGGAGTGCCTTGATCCGAATCGGATTTCTTGGCCTTTTGCTTTACGGTTGCGCTTCGACCACGCCGCCGGCCACTGAATTGACACCCCCTGAAGCTCCGGTCGACACGAACTTCGCGCGAGCGCTGTCCGCGTCATTTGACAGCGGCATTGTTGTGTGTGCGCATCCGCTGGCTGCGGCTGCTGGAAAAAAAGTACTTGCCTCCGGCGGCAACGCGATGGATGCTGCGCTTGCAGCTTTGGCAACCTTGAACGTCGTCGAACCTCACGCGAGCGGCTTGGGCGGCGGCGGCTTTGCTTTGTATTATGACGCGTCCGGCGATTCGGTGTATATGCTCGACTATCGCGAGCGCGCGCCGGCAAGAATGAAACGAGACATTTACTTCCAGCCGGACGACACGTTGAAACTCGTGCAGCGCTCCGGAGGCACATCGGTTTTGGTTCCGGGGGCCGCGGCAGGTTGGCAGCAACTGCACAGACGGTTCGGAACCCGCACAATGCCCGAACTCTTCGCCGATGCAATAGCAATTGCAGACACAGGCTACACGATTTCCGAAAAGCAAGCCGCGATCATTTTTGATCATGCTGAAGAACTGATGGAAGATTCGGCTATGTCCAGAATCTTTCTTGAAGACGGACTTCCGCCTTCGGCGGGATTCCGAATCACTCAGCCCAAACTTGGCCAACTATTGAGTTTTCTCTCCAGCACACGTTTAGAAAATTTCTACTTTCCGCCGTATTCCACTGAAGTGGCGAATGCAATTCGCGCACATGGCGGACAAGTTACCGACTCTGATCTTAACGCGTACAAGCCCGTAGAGCGCAAGCCGCTGCGGATGAAGTACCGTGACTACGACATCATCACGACGTCGCCACCTGCGGGCGGCGGATTGATCATGCTCGAAACGCTGAAACTTCTGGAAGCCTACGATATTCAGAAATTAGGTTTGCTGACGCCGGAATACATACATACTGTTTCGATGGCAATTCGTCAGGCTCGCACGGATGCCGCCGACTGGCTTGGCGATCCAGACTTTGCGCGCATACCTGTAGACACGATGCTTTCTCCGGCGTATCTTGCAGAAGTGCGTGATTCGATGTCCATGGACTCCGTGCCGAAAAGACTGACCGCGCTGGATTCAATTCGTGCGTTTGGTCCGGGGAATACGACACATCTCGTCGTCGCCGACAAAGACGGCAATTTGGTGACCTTGACGCAGTCCATCAACTACTTTTTCGGATCGGGTGTCATGGTCCCGGAATTGGGACTTTTGCTCAATAACCATTGCGCGGATTTTCAAAGCGACACGACGGGTCCGAATCCGATTGCTCCGCTGCACCGCCCAGTCTCAAGTATGGCTCCAACTATCATCCTCAAAGATGGAAATCCTGTTCTGATTATTGGAACTCCCGGTGGTCCGCGCATTCCCGCCGCTATGGTCGAAGTGATTCTGGCCGTTCTTGAGTTTGACGTTCCATTGAACGAAGCACTTGACCTGCCGCGTTTTTTCCCGGCAGGCACCTATCTCGTGTATGAAACCAGGATCCCGCAAGAGACGATGGACGCGTTAGCCGCGAAAGGGTGGAAGCCTTATCCCAACGAACCGCTCAGCAACTATTTCGGTGGAGTGCAAGCGATTCATTTCCCCAAGAACAGCCCGCAAATGGTCGGAAGCTCCGACCCTCGGCGCGATGGAGCGGCAGACGGTTACTAAGAACTCCATGATGTCGCGCGCCCTCGTCTTTCTGTTGGTTTGTTCGGTTGGACTTGTCGAACCGTTGCTTTCGTTTGCGGCAAAGAAGACAAGTGCCAATGACCACATGCTCTCTGCCGCGCAGCACATGCAAAGAGCTTCACGGCAAATCTACCTGACCAAACAGAGCCTCGGACTTGTCAACGAAAAAGACGACTTCAATCGCACGGGTTTGGTAGGAGAAGAATACACGCCGCTTACGACGACCAACGGCTATCTTCCCGCCAAAAGATCTGCAACGAATCCAGATTTTGCGGCATACTTAACCAAGTTGTTGCTCGAACAAAAGCTCTCCAAAACGGACACGGTGTTGGTAACCATGACGGGGTCGTTTCCGGGATTGAACCTCGCGTTGTTGTGCGCACTCGAAGAACTCAAAATTCCATCCTTGCGCATTGCCAGTTTGGGTTCGTCAAGTTACGGTGCGAACCAGATTGAGTTGACGTGGCTCGACATGGAAGATGTGCTCTATCGCGAGGGCCTTCTCGAACACCGCAGTGATTTTGTGACATTGGGCGGAACGGGCGACATCGGCGGAGGGTTGGAAGAAGAGACGATAGAGCTGCTTCGCCGCAAATGTGCGCGCTTAGGCTATGCGTTGATCGAATCAGGCAACAAACGCGCGCAATACGAAGAGCGACTGCAGTTGTTCGGCGATCCGAAAAACTATGCTTTGTTGATCAACGCCGGCGGAAACCATCTCATGCTGGGGACGGGGCCCGAAGGCCGGGAGCTCCCCGGTGGTTTCATCAGGCCCGGAAGCGCGGCTTGGGAGCGGGACGTTTCCGCAACGTCGGGCGGATTGGTCTTTGACTTCTTGTTCTCAGGAATTCCCGTGCTGAATCTTCTGCACGTCGAAGACCTTGCCGAAAGTGCGGGCATTCCCGTCGATCCCGCGCCGTTGCCACGTCTCGGAACCTCTCCAGTTTATCACATGGAGCACCCGTGACCGAAGGTGTAGTGCTTCTGATCATGGTCGTTGTACTGGTCGCGGGAATTTTTCTCGCGCGTATTCCGACGGGTGTCTCATTACTGCTTTCGGCAGCGGCTGGAAGTTTGGCTTCCGGCAATGGCATCGGCCTGCATTATTTGTACGAAGGCACGATGCTCTATCTCGATCCGATGTTGATCGTTGTAACGTCGCTCTTTTTCATGGCGGTCTTCGAGCGCTCGGGCGCATTGAGTACACTCAATGTGTGGGCCGTGAAAGCCTTCGGTAACAAACCGGTCCTTTTGGTTTCTTTGTTGATGTTCTTGGTGATGTTTCCCGGTATGTTCACGGGATTGACGGCGCCGTGCGTCTTGACCACGGGAGCAATGGTCGCTCCGTTGATACTTGCCGCCGGTGCTCCGCCAGCGGTGGCCGGAGCGTTTATCGCGACGGGAGCATTCTTTGGGATGGTTGCGCCGCCTGTCAACATCGCCGCGATGTTGATTGGTGCGGGCGTCGACATGCCGTATATCGGTTTCGATTTCCCGCTCTTAGTTGCGACGATTCCCCTCGCCTTGATCAGCGCGTTCTTGCTCATTGGCAAATACTTCTGGAGATTCGACGCCCGCGACGCGGCCGCACACCTTCCAGCTTCGCGCTATTCCGAACACGGCGCGAAGTTGTTCTTGCCGATCGTAGTCTTGGCTACGCTGCTGCTTGGAGAAAAATTCGCGCCGGGAATAATTCCGTACTTGGGAATCCCGATGGTCTTCGTAGTCAGTGCGGCAATCGGCTTTTTCACGGGCGACAAAGTGAAACTCTTTGATACAGCGAAATGGTCATTGTCGCAATCACTTTCTATTCTCGCGTTGCTTGCGGGCATCGGTGCGTTTATTGAAGTCCTCACACTGTCGGGCGCCCGCGGTTGGATCGTGATTAACCTTTTGTCGTTGCCGGACTGGCAGCTCTATCTCGGCATGGCAGTATTGGTTCCGCTTTTTGGCGGAGTTTCTGCCTACGGATCGAGTGTCGTGCTCGGAGTTCCGATTCTGCTTTCGCTTTTGGATCGGAACAACATTCTCGTTGCCGCTGCGCTCTCCATGCTTGCCTCCATCGGCGACTTTATGCCTCCGACGAGACTCGCTGTGTTGCTTGCCGGGCAAGTTGTCGGTGAAGCCAAAACGTCTCGAATTCTGAGATTCTGCGCGTCTCCGATTGTGCTCTCGACGATCTTGTGTATCGCTTTGATTTACTTCGCGAACGATCTCGCCAAACTGCTTGTGCTGCTCTGATATGCTTTTCTGGCTCTACTGGATACTAACTGCACTACTATCGCTTCTGACGGCGCGGGAGATGCTTCGCGTTCGCGATTGGCGCACGCAACTTTCTGCCGCGCTCGTGCTTATTCCGTTTTTGCTGCGGGTATTTATGTTGAAATGAACATGAACTACCGCGCGGTCATTTTACTCGTTCTCGTCGTCGCCTCAACTCTTTGGGTCGGTTTTGGGTTTCGCAAATCTCAGATCGACGAAGCGCTTTATCCTTCTCCGGCACTGACGAAGACGTTCAAGCTGTCGGACTATTTTGGCAGTCTCAAAGGCACGCGCGGCGACACGGACGTCTATGAGTTCCAAAGCGGACAAGACGGTGGCACTGTTTTGGTTTTGGGGGGCACACATTGCGACGAGCCGGCAAGTTATCTTGCGGCCTACATGCTGATCGAGAGGCTGCAAGTGAATCGCGGTCGAGTACTCGTTATTCCACGAGCCAACCGTTCAGCGCTGTCACACACGATGCCCGGCGAAGCCCATCCGCAACATTTTGATATTCAAACGGAGACCGGTTCGCGGCAATTTCGAATGGGCTGCCGCTATACGAATCCGCTGGATCAATGGCCCGATCCAGAAGTTTATTTGCACTATCCGTCTAATCAGGAACTTTCCGGCGCCGACAGCCGTAACTTGAATCGGTGCTATCCGGGCCGCGCGGACGGTCGCTTTACGGAGAGAATTGCCTACGCGATCACTACTTTGGTCGACCAAGAGAAAGTCGACTTGGTCATTGATTTGCACGAGGCCTCGCTCGAATATCCGGTGATCAATGCGATCGTCGCCCATGATCGTGCGATGGATTGCGCGGCGATGGCTGTTTTGGAATTGCAGATAGAAGGGTTGGAGTTTGCGCTCGAGCCGTCGCCTCCGAATTTTCACGGACTCTCGCATCGCGAATTGGGAGATCATACACCCACGGACGCGACGTTGATGGAGTCGGCGAATGTCATCCAAGGAAGGCTGCGGGGTAAGACCGACGCGAATGTAATCTTGACCGGCAAAGACCCGATGTACGTTCGCGCCGCGCAGATCGACCTAACTCGCGTGCCGTACGATGAAGCGGGAATTCCGATTGAGGTTCGCGTGGGGCGCCACATTGAAGGCGCAAAAAAACTGATCAGTTCATTCTCCGTTCTTTACGAAGATCGCGCCGTCGAAATTGACGGTCTGCCAACATATGATGAGCTTCAGACGGAAGGTGTCGGAGCTTTTCTTTCAACGCCAACGGCATCATCACAATAGAAAGGGCAACGATGAAGACGCTCTGGACAACATGCTTGGTCCTTCTGCTCGCTTCTTTCGCAATTGCAGAAGAGTTCGCCGCGCCGATATTGCTGACTTCCGGAGGGCAAAGCGCGGACGCACAAATGGTGAAAACGCTTTTGATGCGCGAGAAAATTCCCTATGACCTGAATTTGCAGGCGACGTCCAAGGACCTTGAAAACCATGCGACGGTTGTGATCGTGCTGGGCGGCTCCAGCAAGGGACTCGGTGCGGCCAAGGTAAGCGCGGAGCAGGAATCCGCTCGAATTTCGGAACTCCTCGACAAAGCGCGAGAAGAAAGTATTCCAGTCCTCGCATTACACATCGGCGGCAAGAACCGTCGCGGAGCTTTATCTGACGAGTTCAACCGCTTGGGCGCGGAAAAAGCGGATGAAGTGATCGTCGTGTCCGGCGGTGACGACGATGGAATGTTCAAATCCATCGCCAAAGAAAAGAAGACTCCTATTTTTGAAGCTGCGAAAATAGCCGATTTAGGTCCTATGCTCCGTGAAAGGTTTGTCGCACCTGAGGAGACTTCAGAGGAGTGAGCAAAAAGTGCCTGCTTTGTGTCATTCTGCTTTTCGATCTTGCCTTTGCGCAGCATCGCAGTCTGAACTATTGCTTGGACTTTGACGGAAAGAGTGCCGATGGAAGAATCGAGCGAACCGTTGGGCTGCAGTCGCTCAATGGAGCGAAGAACTACACGTTTGAAGCATGGGTTCGACCGCGAACTCAAGGCGGTGGCGGTCGCGGCAGGATACTCGATCAAGTTTCTTCAAGTTTGACGTTCTATCTTTCGGATGAGGGTCGCATTGGCTTTCGTCCAAATCGCGAGGTTGGCTGGCAGCTTTCGAATCCCAATTCAATAAAGTTTTGGGAATGGCAGCACATCGCAGTCACGTCAGACGGAAAGTACCTGCGCTTCTTTGTAAATGGAAAGCTCCTGACTGCCACGCCGAGCGACGCACCACTGGTTATTACTAAGAAGCCGATTCACGTTGGCAACGGAGTAGGGGAGGATAATTCGACGCGTGGTTTCGATGGCTGGCTCGACGACATTCGCGTCAGCAATGTCTGCCGATGGACCAAGGAGTTCACACCGTCGTTGCGAGGTGAGGACTTCCCTCCGGATTCGACGACCATGCTTTATCTCAACTTCGACGAGGGGCCTGCCTACGACACGGCGCTGGACTACACGACCTATAATGCCGAATTGAAGATCGTTTCCCCCGTACGGCGGGTCAAGGATCCGGGGTAATAAGAAAAGCTATGAAAAACAAAAAGCCCGATGCGAAAGCACCGGGCTTTTTAATGTTCTAAGAATCGATCTTATTTCATCAAGAGCATCTTGCGCGTAATGAACTGGTCGCCCATCTTCAACTGGTAGAAATAAACACCGGTTGAAATGTTCGCGGCGTTCCACTGGATGTTGTGTTGTCCGGCCGAAACGTTGCCGTTGACCAGTGTCGCGACCTTTTGGCCGGCGACGTTGAACACGGACAATTCGGCAACACCTTCATTGGGCACGGTGTATTCAATCGTGGTGGACGGGTTGAACGGATTCGGATAGTTCTGTTCGAGTGCGAACTCACGCGGAACAACCGGGGCGTCATCGGCGTCAACGGTGATATCAAACAGAGTGTCGGTCAAAACACATCCGCCAAGAATGCTGGCCGCCGAAGAGTCGCGCATGACGATGTAGCAGTCGGGATCAGGCGTGCTTTGCGGAAGAGTGCAGGTCACGTGAAGCAGACGCAGTGAATCCGGGTTTGTGAATTGGCAAAGATGTTGAAGGAAAGCGCCTCCGCAATAGAGATCAAAATAAACAAATGCCCGGCAGGCTTCACCTTGAGGCGGGGCAATGAGGTTCATGGTGATGTCGTTGCCAGAGACAGTGTAGGGATTATCGCGGTCGAAGCGGCGCAAAAATGTCCTGCCGACTCCGGTCGTCATTTCCGAAGTTTGCGAACCATTCACGGTTTCAATGCCGATCTGAACGTCGCCGTTTGCACACACGGGGATAGTAGCAGCTCTGACGCCGCTCGTCACCTGCGTATTGAAATCCCATTCTTCAGTGTCGTCATTGTAAACATAGATTGCGAATCCAGTGACATTTTCGCCGCTGTGCTGCCACGTCAAACGAACTTCCGTGCAGTACTGTTCGTCTGAAACGGTCAAATTCGTAACCTGATCCGGCGCAACACCCACCGGGCACGGTTCGCCCGTGCAGGAAAAGTCGCCGTCACCAAGAACGATGTCTTGAAGACCGTTTTGCAGTCTGAACGTGTCAGAAACCCAGCAGCACGACGGACCGCTGATCTTGATATAGTAGACAGGCTGATCGGGTTCAATCGGTGAATTTGCCAGCACGAACGGTGGATCGGATGCAAAGTTACCCGCGCGACCGCAATAGTCTTCGCCGTTAAAAGACTGGCAGGACCAATCAGCTTGACCGGGTGCAGTGCCGATCGGAACGAGTTCGTCCGACGCGTCAATTCCGTCTGCGGTGCGATCCCAGAACACGCACCACGATGTCGTACCTTGTTCAAACGAGACACGTGATCCGGCGTCACAACCGCAACCAAGTTCGTTAGGAACATCACAGTACGAAATGAACGCTGTTATTTGTGCATTTGAAAACTGAACACACGCCGCAACGCACAAAAGGACAGAGAAAAGACTTCTTTTTACCATTGGAATGGCCTCATACTATATGATTAGCAAACAATTAGCATTTGGTTTGTGACCTCTCACAAATCCCGCCCTATCCTCCCAATTGTTAGGACAGATGAATTTCCTTGCAAAATAAATAAAGGAAAATTAAAGACTTGTAAGGACGGTTATCATCCTGTGCCGGACTGACCCGCCATTTCATATGATATGAATTTCTGCTCACAATTCCACCCCTATCCAAAAAAGAAACGGCCCGGTATGTTAACCCGGGCCGTTTCAACAGTTTTGCTGCTTTTCTATGGAGTCGCGGACGAAACGACTATGTAGAATTTGAAGTCGTCCACATCAGCCGCGCCCGTGTCCGTGAATGTCGTACTGGAAGTCGATCCTTCAAGCGTCGTGAACGGTCCGCCCGACACGGTTGAGGAATAGACGCGATAGTAGGGTGCTCCGGCGTCGGCCCAATACAGGACAATGTCGCTGCCGCTCGCAATAATCACAAGATCAGAC
Organism: Calditrichota bacterium; assembly: GCA_020637445.1. Taxonomy (NCBI): domain Bacteria; kingdom Pseudomonadati; phylum Calditrichota; species Calditrichota bacterium. The sequence continues at coordinate 490,225 of JACJVZ010000001.1, forward strand.
GGAACCGGCGAGGAACTGCCCAGCAGTCTGATCATGCGTTGGCCGCCCTGCGCATTCGGCACGAGGTCTTCTTCGCTGAACCACAAGGAGTCGCAGCCGTCGAAGAAGTAGCTGTTGGCGCTCGCGGTGTTGTCGTCGCGGCCAAATGCTTCGTATTTACCCTGAGCAGGATTGCCAACACTGACATAGAAAGGCCCGTTCAAAATCAACGGATCGCCGGATCCATCCAACGTTGAAACCGTTGCCCACACAACTTGGCCTGAAGGCAAACCACCGACAACATTGCCGATCGAGCCGCTGGTTTCGTCAAGCACCATGGTGCCCGGCAAGCTTGCGGTGCCGTCCGCGAGATACACTCTGCCTTGAATCGGCGAATGTGCGGTATCAGGATGGAACTTCGCCACGGCAACTTCGAAGCCGCACAAAAGGAACGGATAGGATTCGGGAGTATATTTTACCGCCCATTCAAACCCTGTTTCGCCCGCCCAATTGTATCCCTCTGCACTGCCGTCGTCAAACGAGATTGCAGTCGGGCAAGTGCCTACGTCAAAAGACATGGTATCGGTATAGACCGTGTTCACGCCGTCTGCGGCGCGAATGTAATAATCATACGACCCTTCAGTCAGTGCCAAAATTGCCGAATATTCGTCGGGATTGCCTGTGACAGGCATGTTGGTCGATGAGAAAGCACCGCCGCCGCTGGCCCGATAGAACAGCGTGGTGGTAATAGGGCCTGCGTCGTCTGTTACAAGCGCCGTGAACACCGTATTCCCCGGTTCACCGTCACCGTGAGGATCGTGCGTAATTTCCGGCGCAAAGTTTGGTACGACGATCGAGAACGAAGCGTCGGAAACATCTGTTGCCACGGGTTCGTTTACGGAAGTCAAACGGATACGCGCATTGGTCGTTGCAGGACCGCCCAACGCAATCGATGCGCCGGCATTAGGTACGGTAGCTAAGTTCTCCCACGTTCCGCCCGGATAATCTCTGTTCAATTCAATTAGAATATTACCCGTCACGTTGTTCGTGGTCCAGCTAATCGTCTCCATTGCATTACCGTTGAAGACTTCGCCGCCGTCCGGAACAACGACTGTGATGGTCGATACAATAATTGTGAAGTCGGCATTGGATTCATCCGTCGCGCTCGGTGCATTGATGCTCGTTACGCGCACGCGGCAATTACTGGAACTGGCTGTTCCCGTCACGGTCCAAGATTGACTTCCGTCATTGGGCGTACTGGCAAACAGCGTTTCCCACGTGCCGATCGGATAATTGCGGTTCAGCTCGATCAGCATATTGCCGGTAACGTTAGTCGTCGTCCACGTAATGGTCTGATTCGTACCTGCCGTCCAAGATTCTCCGCCGTTCGGTAGAGTTACGGTCGCCGTTTCCAAAATTGCCGGGCTTAACGTGAAGCTCAGGTTGTAGACCTGAATCGCATTTACCGAACCCGCCGGATACACTCGGATGAAATAAGTCCCTGCGCCGGGCAGTACCGTCGCCGAAATTGTCTCGGGCAAACCATAGCCGTTGGAACTTGCCTCGGCCAGAACGGTCGTTCCGTTGGTATCATACAAGCGCAGGCTCAGGTCTTGGTCGTCCGTTGTGCGAGTCGTATCAGACGAGGTGCAGGAGCAAGTTTGATTTTGAGCACATTGGTCGAAGAACAGTCCGACGGGCGCTGCCGTAATCGTAATCTGGCGGTTTGTCGGAACGGTGAACGAATAGTAATCTTGGTCGCTATTGTCGTCAATCGATAAATTGTTCATCGTCGTTGTGCCGTCCGATACCGCACCCAACATGGTCGCAGTCGCGGCGGTATTGTTGGTCTCACAGGTGTCGCCGTATTGACGCTGCGCTCCGCGAATATCGTCATGCTGAGGGCCGTCGTAAGCGGTGCAAACGAACGGCTCCATTAGGAATTGGCAATCGGCGGGACAGACGTGCGACAAACCGATGCCATGTCCAGCTTCGTGCGACACGACGTTGCGGAAGAAGCGGTAGTTGTTCGAACTCGATTGCCAGTTCTCGGCATTGTCCAACACCATGTCTCCGGTATTCGGGAAATAGTTATAGGCCAAGACACCCGAAGAACCGTCCATGGGAACCGCGGAAATACGGATGTCTCCGCGCACGCCAAGCACACCTGAAGAACTAAAAAGCGCGGCACCGTCGTCGTTGGTTTCTTCAATGTATGTCAAGCCGGTCAGGTTTTGCCACTCATTGAAGGCCTCGCGGAATTTCGCTTTGCCCGCCGCCACGCTACCGAACTTGGCGGTCATCATCGCGTGGATGTTGTTGGTCTGGTTGCCGAATCCGTTCGGCGGTGGACTGTCCGGCACGGTCACACCGTCCGGCACGAAGCTGTAAGTCAAGACCGTCGGATCACCCTGTCCGCCCGTTGTGCCCGAAGCGGTCGACGTCCAGCGCGAACTGGCGATATACGAAGCCGGATTGTTATAAATCCTGTTCACGAGCTTCATGACTTCTTCGTCAGGCGTACCGGGATCAAAACAAAATGCTCTCGGAGCAAACGCGTTAGACCATGTCGGTTTGGTTTCGAGCGCAGTGACTTGCGCCCACGCCGAGCTCTCGACGGCCGTCTTGCCGCAGATCGGGCAGCAATCGCCAGCCCTGCCGGTTTGAGGAATCAGCATAACAACAATCGCCGCCAAAAGCAGCGGAAGAACTAAATATCCAGAATTTTTCTTCATCCGAGGACCCATGTGTTTCATCGTATCGAATTGCAGCTAAATTTAGATTGAATATACCTTTTAGGCTACCAAAATAAGAGAAATACAGTCCAAATGCAACAATTCGCGACCTTTCAGAGTACTTGCCATAGTCGGCTAGATTCAAACAACCTACGCAAGGAGTCTGCCATGTGCTTGCATTACGGAGAGACTCTGCGTATTTTTAACAATTGAGTGATTTTTGATTTTGTTTGTCAAATGAATATAAAACAAAGTATTAGAAAGGGCCATACCATGCGCTACTTGCTGAACATCGCTGCCGCGCTGCTCTTGGTGTGCCTAATATTCACACTTGCACCCGTACCTCAGGCAAACTCGGCCGTTGAGTTGACCTGTGAGCGCTGCGGCAATGCACCTCTTGCCGTTTGCTTTGCGGAAGGAACTAATCCCGACTATGTTGCCGAATGGACACAACGGTTGATGGACCAGTTCGGTACTCTGGACTATAACCTTGGCGGCCGCTGGGGCAACACGGCCAGTGGTGGGACTGGAACTCAAGGCGACGGAGTGCATCTGACATACAGCTTCGTTCCCGACGGTTTAAACATCGGCCAAGACCCGAGCCAACTTTTTGCCACCATGAATCAGCAATTTGGTTCGCCGGAAGTTTGGCAAGGGATTTTCGCTCAGGTTTTTGGCCGTTGGGCTGAACTGACCGGGAACAGCTACGAGCAAGTTTCCGACGACAGCGCCCGCTGGGGTCAGAATTCGCCCGGCGTGATCGGAGCGCGCGGAGATATTCGGATTGCGGCGACGGTGATTGACGGTCCGAGCAATGTTCTTGCGTATAACTATTTCCCGGACCGTGGCGACATGGTGCTGGACGTTGCGGAGAGCTGGAATTCTCCTGCTAATAACTACCGGTTCTTGCGAAACATCACGATGCACGAGCATGGCCACGGTCTTGGCTTGGAACATGTTTGTCCGGCCAACACGACGAAATTGCTCGAACCATTCTATTCTGGTGCCTACGACGGCCCGCAGCACGATGACATTCTGGCGGGACAACGCAATTACGGCGATCCATATGAGCCGAACGACACTCCTGAGAGCTCGACCAATTTGGGACTTATCGAAGGCACGACTGTTCTTTCCAATGTCAGCCTTGATGACAACTCAGACTCCGATTGGTGGAGTTTCGATGTTCTGTCAAATCGCTCTGTCACGGTTTTGCTGACGCCCGACGGATATACCTATCTTGAAGGGGAACAAAACCAACAAACCGGTAATTGTGAAGCCGGAACGTCGTACAACACCGCGGACAACCAAAACCTGAATTTCACGCTCTTTGCGGGTCCGGACACCGTAAGTCTCGTGACGGTTGCGGGGCGGCCGGCGGGCTTTCCCGAAGAACTTTATCGATTTGATCTTCCGTCCAATGTCACAAACTTGAAGCTGCATGTCTGGGGCGCGACGGAAAACGAGATTCAACTCTATCAATTGTCGATCGAATCGGTCGATCCGGCCACTCCGTATTTGGTCGGATGTCCGTTGGATATTGATACGACCTTGCAAGGACAGCCCCGCGCAGGTGCAATCGTGCTCACGAACCCTGTGCAAGCCGGCGTTCTTAACATTGAGTCGATCACTGTCTCAGGACCGTTCACAGTATTTCCCGACGCACAGTTTACTTTGAACCCGACTGAAGAACAAGCGATACAAGTGACGTTCAACGGTGAAGACTTGGGGACTCAATACGGAACGTTGACGATTGCGCACAACGGCCCCGGCCCCGATCTGACCTGTGAAGTATCCGGCACGGCCATCACGTCCGGACTCGTAATCTTCTTGGGATCGTCCGTGGATTTCGGCGATGTTCCTGTGAACACGGTTGACAGTTCGCTCGTGGCTTTTCGCTCGGAAGGCAACGTGTCCCTCGTGATTAATTCGATGACGGCGTCCGCACCTTTCAGCGTGGATTTCGAAGGTCCTGTGTCACTGCAGCCCGGTCCGCTGCTTCGTGTCTATCCGAGAGTGATGCCGACGCAGCTTGGCGAATCACGCGGGTGGTTGATCATTCATCACTCTGCGACGTCTTCACCGGACAGTGTCGAACTGATTGTGAACGGAACGGAGAACGTCTCCGCGAACGACGATCCGTTGCTGCCCACAGACTATGCACTCTATCAGAATTATCCGAATCCGTTCAATCCGACGACGACGATAGCCTTCGATTTGCCGCAGGGATCGCCGGTGAGTTTGCGGATATTCAATGTTCAGGGTCAGCTCGTTCGCGAATTGCTTGACGGTGCACCTTTGGCACCGGGCCGTCACGAGATTTCGTTGGATGCAAGCGGGTTGGCGACGGGCGTGTACATCTACAGGCTTGACGCCGCGGAATTTCATTCTGACAAAAAGCTGTTGTTGTTGAAATAGTATGACTCCAACCGAAACCTCTGGCCGCTACAAAGTTTCATCCAAAGTCTGCCTTGTGCAGAATCTGGGCGTCAACAAAACTTTGTTTGGAGGCAACATGATGGCGTGGGTGGACGAGGCTTCGGCAATTTTCGCCCGCGAATACACCGGCGAGCGTTATTTGGTCACCTTGAAATTCGGCGAATTCGAATTTCACCATCCAGTGCGCGAAGGCGACATCATTCATTTCTTCTGCATGAATCCGCGCATCGGCCGCACAAGTGTTTCCTTTGAAGTCGAAGCTGTGCGCACCGACGGCACAGTCGTCGTACAAACCAGCGCGGTTTTCGTAGCCGTCGACGACAACGGCAAACCCAAGGCGATTGCAAAACGCCAATCCTGACCCCGACCACCATTCTCAACCCCGCCGCAAAATGAACAAAACTCTTCATCGACCGGAACCGCAGACAAACGGTATGACTCGCAACGGCGCGCAGCACGGTTTCCAGCCCTCCGAACTTTTTGGACAAAACGTGTTCTCACTGGCCGTGATGCGTCAAGTTTTGCCGAAACCGGTCTATAAACATCTACTGGCGATTCAAGAGTCCGGCACCTCGCTCGATCCCGCGACTGCGGACGTCGTCGCCGCGGCGATGAAAGACTGGGCGATGGCGCGCGGCGCAACGCATTATTCACACTGGTTTCATCCGCTGCATGGTTTGACCGCTGAGAAGCACCAGTCGTTCTTGATTCCCACGCAGGACGGCGGAGTTATCACCGAATTCACGGGTGACAGTTTGCTTCAAAGCGAACCGGACGCTTCGAGTTTTCCGTCAGGCGGTACGCGCTCGACGTTTGAGGCCCGCGGCTATACCGGTTGGGATCCGACGAGTCCGGCCTTCTTGATGGAAGGCCGGTTTGGAAAGACACTCTACATCCCCAGTGTGTTTCTGGGTTTCAACGGCTTCGCGTTGGATAAGAAAGCTCCGCTCCTGCGCTCGATTGACGCACTGAGCAAGTCGGCGCTGCGCGTGCTGAGACTGTTTGGACACGAAGTCGAAAACGTCGTCACGACCGTCGGCTGCGAACAAGAGTATTTCATTGTTGATCGCAAACTCTATCTTGAACGACCCGACCTAATGACCTGCGGCCGCACGCTCTACGGAGCGCGTCCGCCCAAAGGTCAGGAAATGGAAGACCACTATTTCGGTTCGATCCCCGAGCGTGTGCTGGCCTTCATGGAAGACCTTGAAGTCGAGCTCTACAAGCTCGGAATTCCGGTCACGACCCGTCACAACGAAGTCGCACCGGGACAGTTCGAATTGGCACCCGTATTCGAACGGGCCAATATCGCGACGGATCACAACATGCTGATGATGTCTGTGATGAAGAAAGTTGCTGCCCGTCACGATCTTGCTTGTTTGACACATGAAAAACCTTTCTCCGGTATCAACGGCAGCGGCAAGCACAACAATTGGTCGATGGCCGACGATCACGGCAACAACTTGCTTGAGCCGGGATCAACTCCTCAGGAAAATGCGCAGTTTTTAGTTTTTTTGACGGCGGTCGTACGCGCGATTCATTTGCACGGTGATTTGCTTAGAGTTTCGATAGCCACTGCCGCGAACGATCACAGGCTGGGTGCAAACGAAGCCCCGCCGGCGATCATTAGCGTCTACCTCGGCGATACGTTGACCGAAGTCGTCGAAGCTATCATCGGCGGAACCAAAGCCACCAAGAAGGACGCAGGGTATCTGAATATCGGCGTCACGTCGTTGCCGCCCCTGCCCATGCACGATTCCGACCGCAACCGCACGTCGCCGTTCGCCTTCACTGGCAACAAGTTTGAGTTCCGCGCAGTGGGCAGCGGACAAAACATCGCTCGTCCGAACATGGTCTTGAACGCCATCGTTGCCGAATCTTTGAATCACATGACCGATGAAATTGAGAAGGCGAAGAAGAAAGAAAAGGACTTCAACAAAGCCGTTCAGGGAGTGGTACAAAAAGAATTGACCGAGCACCAAGCCGTGCTGTTCAGTGGTGACAACTATTCCGCTGAGTGGCATGCGGAAGCCGCCCGGCGCGGCCTGCCCAATCTGAAGACTTCGGTGGATGCCTACCCCGCTTTCATCACCAAGAAATCCGTCAAGCTCTTTTCGACGTTGGGGATTCTTAGTGAAGCGGAGCTGAAAAGCAGGTACCATATCAAGCTTGACACCTACATCAAAATGTTGAGCATCGAAGCCGGATTGATGTCGTCGATGGGTGCAACGCAGATACTTCCCGCCGCCATGGAGTACCAGCGCCATGTTGCGACGTCTATTGATATGGTCGAATCCGTAAATTCATCGGCGGTGCTCAACGGTCAGCGTTCGTTGCTTGAAGTCTTGTCACAGTCTGTTGAGAAGTTTATCCGCATGTTGGAAGTACTTGATGCCACACGAGCCAATGTGCCGGAATCCGAAGATCATTTGAAAGTTGCAAAGTACTTTCTTGACAAAGTAATCCCGGCAATGCTGGACTTGCGTGCAGCTGGCGACGAACTCGAAGTACTTGTGGATGACAGGGTCTGGCCCATGCCGAAATATCGAGATCTGCTTCATCTGAGCTGATCGAATGCTGCGCAAAAGCTCAGGCGCCTCCAGCAAAGCTGGAGGCGCTTTTTTTGTTTCACGCAATAATCCTCGCAAGTCTCTATTTGTTATGACAGTGAAGCCGCTTAATTTTCGACCTCCCGGTCTGTTAATGTGTTGAATTATGTGCAATTATGATGAATGCGTGCATTTCCTTATGTGACTATTCTCACGCGGCAGCACTGTTAACTACTTTATAAAAAATGCTTTAACCCCTTGACTTCCCGGTGTCTCCGTTGTATTATTTAGGTGAGTCCTGCATGCCGTGCTTCGCTTCCTGCTCTTCTGTTTCAGGGTGCTGAAGAGCACGGCATTTTGTTTGGACTGACCCTTCCTGAATTCCTATCCCATAGGCGAAACGGGCGCTTTCGCCCGGAGGTGTCTAATGAAACCATTTAGTAAAAGGTTTGTACGGGCCGTGCTGTTTTTATGCTCGGCCTCTCTTGCTCTTGCGCAAGGCATCGGCAAATTGTCGGGAGTTGTGTCGGATGCGGCCACAGGCGACCCTATACCTGCTGCGAATGTATCGATCGATGGCACGACTCGCGGTGCGACGACGGATGTCGACGGCGAGTTCTTTGTGTTAAACTTGCCGATCGGTACGTATTCCGTGCGCGTTTCAACCATCGGCTTCGTGACACAAGTCATCGAAGGAGTCGTGATCGAGTCTGAAGAGACGACCGAGCTGGCCATCAAGCTGACAGAAACAGTTCTCGAGGGTAAAGAGGTCGTCATTCAAGCCGAACGTGACGTCATCAAGCGAGACGTCGCCAACACGGTGCGCAGCGTGGACGCGAGAGAAATTACGGAGTTGCCCGTCACGCAGTTTTCTGATGCATTGGCAAAGCAGGCCGGTGTGGTTGGAAGTGGGGACAACCTCCACATTCGCGGCGGTAGACGAGATGAGATTCTCTTCTTAGTCGACGGATTGGCAGTGCGTGACCCGCAGTTTCAGCGTCGCTATTTGGAAGTTCCCAAGTCTGCTATCGGCGAAATGCAAGTCATGACCGCGGGATTCAACGCCGAATATGGTGAAGCGCAATCCGCGGTGGTTAATCTCATAACGAAAGACGGAGAACCCTCCTATACCGGTCACGTCGAGCATGTCATGGACGTCGACGGACTTGGGGGAACGTGGGACAACCTCGGCAAAGTCTATCTTGACGAAGATGGCAGTCCTTTGCCGCACCAGCAAGCCGACCGTAAGACCGGGTATCAAGATTACGACTACACGGAGATGTCGTTTTCCGGTCCCGAGCCAATTACAAGCAAGCTGCTTCCCAAGATGGGTGTTGAGATACCCGGTCGCATGTCGATGTTTGGTTCAGGGACATTCTGGGGTCGCAACACAAATGAGTTCGGCACCTATATCGGCGGCGACAAATGGTACCGGCCGCAGGTGACGGATCTGTTTGGCTCGGATGTGCGTAAGGCAGAAGTCTACAACAACACGAATCTGAAACTGACCTTCAATTCCGACAAGAACTACAAGATTAGCGCCGGATGGATGAGTAACCAAGAGCGTTTGAACCCGTATTGGTACAGATTGTCACAGGTCTTTCCGTATAATTTCTCATTAGCAGAACAAACATTGGGCATGCATGCGCTGGCCGCGATTCAGGGACTCGCGACCAACGCGGATGAATATCCGCAACTGACGCTGCAAGACCTCAACGGCGATGGTGTGGTAGACGGCGCGGATGAACGGCTTGCGGACGACGACGGCGACGGCAGAATCGACGAAGAAGCTCTGAATTGGGTCGATGATGACGGCGACGGTAGGATCGACGAAGACTTGCAGTCGTATGTCTACAACCCTGCCAATCACACTCGTACTGAGTTGATTCGCGATCAGCAGATGTATGTCACGTTGAACCACACGCTGAATTCAAAAACGTACCAAACTGTTCGCATCGGATTATATGATGCGTCAAGAACTCTGTCAGGCGGAAACAAGGCCGCGAACGAATACGGCATGGCCTCTGAACCTTACGTCGATTTGCCTGAAGCCGATGGCATCCCCAACGGCCGTTACGACATCGGCGAGCCGTTCACGGATTTGGACGGCGACGGAATGTGGGACTACAACAATCCTTCCAACGCCTATCCCAACGTGTATGGATTTCACATCGCCGGAGACGGACTGGCGGGCAACAACCAACAGCTTGTTCCCGACTGGGCGAAATTCAAATCGCAAACGTACACACTAAAGTACGACATTACTTCGCAGCTCACGGTACGGCACCAAGTAAAGGCCGGACTCGAGTACAACTACTTTAACGTCTCCGCCGAAGATCGGCCCTATCCTACGATCGACAACGGCGGCGAAGGTATTTATACGGACGTCTATCGCTATTACCCGACCTCCGGTGCGGCCTACCTGCAAGACAAAATGGAGTACCGGGACATCATCATCAACGCCGGATTGAGACTTGACTATTGGAGAATCGGAGGCGACGCGATTCGCAATCCGCTCGCGCAGGACCCGACGTTAGCGAATTACGTTGATTTTGATCCGCCCAGCAAATCCGGAGACGCCTATCTTTCTCCGCGTTTGGGAATTGCCTACAGCGTCACGGATCACGACGTCTTTCATTTTAACTACGGGTACTTCTATCAACGAGGTCAGCAAGACTACTACCTCACGGGCGTCAACCAGCTTCAAACCGGCGGAACTCCCGTCATAGGCAATCCTGACCTCAAGCCATCCAAGACGATTGCATATGAGTTAGGTGTCCGGCATCAATTTGCCAATGACTACTTACTCGACGTTTCGACGTACTACAAGGATATCAAGAACTGGATTCAAACGGCGTCACAGAACCAGCTTTTCTTTGATCTTGGCATTCCCCTCGCGAGTCGCCAGAACGCGGCAATCTACTATAATGCCGACTATGCTTCGGTGCGCGGCTTTGAGTTCAATTTGTCCAAAGATTACGGATCGTATCTGTCCGGTCGCGTCACGTATACGCTTTCGTGGGCCAGTGGAAAGAACTCGTACAACAACGGTTCCCAAGTCACTCGTTCCAACTACGTAGAACCGGCGGGAGAAACCCCGCTCGCATGGGACCGCCGCCATCAGATCGTGTTCAATCTGGGAACGGAGTATCCGCTCAAAGGCAAAGCGTTCTCGATGGAGTGGCTGAGAACCGGGTGGACAATCAATCTTCTCTCGCAGTTGCTCTCAGGGCTTCCTTACACTCCGACTCAAGTCAACGGCAGCAACATTGAAGGACAAGAGTTCTCGGAGAATACTCCGTGGACCTATTCCACGGACCTGAATATCGGCCGTCACTTTGCAATGGGCGGACTCAACTGGCAAGCACTGCTCGAAATTCGCAACGTCTTTAACACGAAGAATATTCTCGGTTGGGACAGAAATCAGGACACGATTGACACGTACTTGGACGGCGAGCCCGGTTACATCAACGACAGCAGCAGTCCGAACTACGGTCTGAATCCTCACAGCGGCGCCAATCCCGATGCGTGGGACAATCCGCGCTTGGTTAGGGTTGGACTGGCCGTAGACTTCTAACCGCGAGAACAGACATGAAGAAACACATATATATTCTCATAGGTGCTGCCGTCGTGCTTCTGTGTCTCGCAGTAAGCGAGTCGCAGGCCCGCCGCGTGGATTCGCCTCGCGGTCCGGATCGCAGCAGATTGGACGACATCGATCCCGGTGCGCGCACGGACGTGATCGCGCACGACGTCGGGAATGTCCGGTTCACGATTGCAAATTACGGCGAAGCGGGAAACCCCAACAACCTCAACGGTTTCGCCGGCATGGAGTTCCCCATCAACAGCGGGAACGATTTTCTCTTTTCCGCAGGCGTTTGGATCGGTGGCATTCTAAATGGCGAGCGGTTTGTGTCGACGGCTACCGACGGCGACAACGGTACCGGCGAGTTCTACCCGAAGAACATCCTTGCGGCGCCTTTCTCCAACTCTTCGTCAAATCCGGATTGGCATTTGTCTTCAAAAACTCTGACTCGCTTCAACGAGCGTTTTTTTGCCTTAGGAGCGAAAGACTTTGATGACGACGGCGACTGGAACGCGGAAACGGACGACTGGAACGGCGACGGGAGGGCGTCGAAAAATTTTGACGGCGGCCGAGGCTTGATCGGATTCGACGACGACGACGATGGATTAATCGATGAAGAAATAGTCAACAACATCGATGATGACGGCGACGGTGAAATCGACGAAGACACGGACGCCAGCGGCGACGCGAACAACGACGGAAACTGCAACTACGATCCTGAGCCTCATATCGACGAGGATCCCGTCGGTGACATGGCCCGCGACTATGCGGACAATGACTTTGACGGTTTAGTGGACATGGAGGATCCGGACAACGACGGCGATTGCTGTCCCGGCCTGCTGGATGACGATGGCGACGGACTCGAGGATGAGGACGGAAACGCGCGCGGCGTGCAAGAGTACTACGCGGTCTTCACCGACGACATTCAGGCCGAATATGTTTCAAGCCCCGATGTGGACGGGCATACGCCGCTCGGTATCGTAGTAACTCAACGAACCTACGCGTTTCCCGAAGACTATGCCGCCGACTTCATTTTGTTGGACTACCGTATTCGCAATGTCGGTCCGCTTCCGCTCCGCAATGTCTTCATCGGTATGTTTGCCGATCCTGACATCAAAGCACAAGGCGAACCGGGCGACGCAGCGTCTCTCGACGATGCAAACTATTACGATCCGGGAAGATTGATGGCGGTGCAAATAGACGATCTTGAAGACGCTGACGGTCCCGGGCCGGGTGTGTTTGCCATGCGCGTAGTAAAAACTCCCGTTGCGTTGGATCAACTTCGCGTTTCATTCAGAAACTTTGACCGTGCGTCCGGTGGTGATCCCGAGACTAACGCCGACAAATACGACATGATCTCCTCCGGTGATATTGATCCGATCAGTCCGGAGTTGGGCGATTGGCGAATGTTGATCGCGTTCGGAGAAGAGGCCACTGAAGGCTTCACAATTCGTCCGGGAGAAACGCTGCCGATCACAGTAGCCTACATCGCAGGCGAAGACACGGCGGACATCGGTGTAAATGCGGAGTGGGCACTGGCGATGTACTTGAACGATTTTCAGGGGCCGTCTGCTCCTGATGCGCCTGAGTTTGCGGTCGATGTTTATGAAGATCGCACGCGTATTCGCTGGAAACCGAATGCAGAGCTATCCGTCGACGCCATTACCGGCGAGGCGGATTTCGAAGGCTACCGTATCGAACGTCGTACGGGACAATTGGACTGGGAGCGGTTGGTTGAATACGATTTGGTAGACACACTTCCCGGTGAATTCGAATGGGCAAACTTCAATTACGGCATGCCCGATGATACGATTTTCTATCCGGATGGAACTTACGAGTATGCCTATTGGGACACGGACCTGATTCCGGGACATCCTTACGAATACGCCGTACGTGCCTTTGATAAAGGTACATTTGGTGCGGGTGTTCTTGTGTCCGGCAGGACTGGCAACTCCAAGTCCGTCGTAATTGCCAGACAGGCAGGCGATTCCACCGGAGTCCGCCCGCTGTCGGAAGTCTACGTCTTTCCCAATCCTTACAAGGGCGGCCACCCGGGTGAAGCGATTCCCAATGAAACGGCCGCGGGACTGGAATTCGTACGCAAACTCTTTTTCCGCGGCTTGCCGACCAACACCGATCCCGGCAAGTGTATGATCCGCATCTTCTCGCTTGCCGGTGATTACCTTGGCGCAATCGACCACTACAACGGCACCGAACAGGCGGAGTGGAATATGCGAACTCGCAACGATCAGGAAATCGTCAGCGGCATCTACTATTTCTCGGTGGAATACGGCGGCGATAAGTACCTCGACAAATTTGTCGTCATCAAATAAAGGAGCAATATGATGACGAAATACATACTTACATTTATTTGTGCAGTGAGTGTGGTCGGAGTGCTTTCCTGCTCTGATCCACGCACGGCGCCGACTTCGACGCCGAATCCAACTCATACGGAGTCCATTACGTTGTGGGAGGACGCCGTATCCAACGGGCAGATCATCAGTGCGGACTTCGAGGTACTGTCGGAGCTTGCTCAAATTGGCCATTACGGCATTGATACACCTGCAAGGCTGACTGTCGCGGCTTTCATAGAACCGGACGCGGACATTGCGTGGTACGAATCTGTCGTAAACGATTCGCTTCCGGCATGGGATGAAGAATTCATCCGCTATTTAGTCGCAATCGAAGAGCAGCAGGGAACAATAGACTCCGTAAACGCCATACGTACAATATGTGATTCGATTCCAAACGAATGTCCTTCCGATACGTCAGGCTTGATTCCTGCGGAAGACGCTGCACTTGCCATTCAAGCCGTCTACCAAGATTCCGTCGATGTCGCGGCAGTTGACACGACACGTCTCGGGCAGGTGCGTGATTCACTTGGACTAATCGTCGACGATCGATTCACTCTGGCTCTTTGGATGGACGACGATACGACTACGGCCTACCCCGAAGCCTTGAAAGACAGTCTTGGCAGACTTGGAGGACAGGAAATCTACCTTGCCATGACGGACGGACGAACGGGCATGAAGGGCCGAAGTTTCCAAATCGACCTGTCACAATTTGAAGGAGCGGACCTGAACAAACCGACTCGCCCTATCGAGTTTAATTGGTCGACCTGCTTCATCGGTTCCACGAGGCCGTGCATGTCCGTCGGCCTCCACACTCTGCACGCACGCGTTACGGGCACCGTTTCCAAAATCACCGCCGCAGTTGTTCTCGTTTATGCGGAGGACCTACCATGAACAAGAAATTTTGCAGGACGGTTCTGGCTATCGTGATCGTGCTCGTTGCCTGTGCACAGTCCTTTGCACTCGAAAAAGTCGGCACTACCTCAATGCAGCTTTTGAAGCTGCCGCTCGGAGTGCGCGGCCTGGGGATGGCGAACGCCTTTGTCGCTGCCGCCGAGGGCGCGGAATCTGTTTGGTGGAACCCGGGCGCGCTGACAACGGTCGAAAAAAACCACGTGCAAATCGCACAAATCAATCTTCCCGCGGATATCCAATGCAATGCGTTGTCGTACGCTCGACCGTGGGGAAAATATGGTGCGATGAGTGTTCACGTCATCAATTTGTTTACGAACGACATGCCGGTCAGAACATGGGAAGCTCCGGAAGGCACCGGCGAGTATTTCAATGCTTACGATTTCGTGATTGGCGGCTCCTACGCGCAGCGCTTGACGGACAAATTTTCGCTTGGCGGCAATCTGCGCTATCTCCGCAGTGGTCTCGAAAACGAAAGTTATGACGGCTTCAGCGTCGATCTTGGAACAGTGTACCATACTGGACTAAGGTCGCTCGTGCTTGGCATGGCGATTCAGAATCTTGGTCCGGAGGTAAAATACTCGGGCCAGTTTGCCGACTACCGAGAAGCGGGACTAAATAGTGAGCCAGTACCCGGAATGGAGAATTTTGAGGGCGCGTCGCTCCCGACGATGTTTCGTTTGGGTGTGTCATTCGACATGCTTCAGATGCTCGAAGTTGAGCACAACGAAAGCCACAGCACGTTGTTCGCGATTGAAATGGATCATCCGAACGACAACAAGGAACGGTTGAATTTTGGCGGCGAATACGGCTATCAAGAAACGCTGTTTCTGCGTGCGGGTGGAAAATTCGGCTATGACGAAGAGAGCTTCTCGCTTGGTTTCGGGCTCAGGTTTGACGTTATGAACGAATACACGCTTGACTTTGACTACGGCTACGCGCATTGGGGCCGCATCACGAGCGCAGGCGACGGGTTCATGGATCAACCGCACCGCTTCGCGGTCGCGTTCGCGTGGTAGGAGGACACAATATGAAATACAGAATTCTTGGACTCCTCTGTTCTTTATTGTTGCTCGCATTTTATGTAGGATGCGAAACGTCCGATCCGGGTTCCCCGTTGGCGAACAGGCCTCCGTCCACGAGAATTACCGCCGCCCCTCAGAACGGAACGGTGGTCAACCATTACTTCTCGCTGCACTGGGCTGGCAACGACGTCGACGGTGAAGTTGACGGCTACAACATTTTCATCGACGGCCAACTGGTCACCTATACCGCAAGCACGGACAGCACAATATCTTTCTCAGCACCGTCCACGGGCGAAATAGTCTCGCATACATTTGGTGTACAGGCTGTGGATGACGACGGGGATATCGATCCGGCACCGCCTGAGATTCAGTTTTATACGAGGAACACGGCACCCACGTGTATTATTTCCGGTGATAACATCGTCGGTCCGAACGCAAATGTAGGTCAAGGATTTCAAATTCGATTCGAATCCAGCGACGCAAACCGTTCGGGCATGTGGTTCTCGATGAGTCTCGATGACACAGCGAGTTGGACTGAATGGTCGCCGGATTCGATCTACATGTTCGCGAATCTTGCGCTCGATACTTTCCCCGCCAATGTGATTCCGGTTGACAATTCGGCGCTTACCGAGGGACAGCATACGATCTACGGTCGCTGCCGTGATTCAGGTTTTGCCGTTTCAAACATCGTTTCGCGCACAGTCAACGTCGCGTTGGATCACGTACCGACCGCGCCGGATCTCGTCGCAAGATACAACAGCGGCGTCTCGTCAGACAGTCTCTATCCGGACGGCTCAATTTATCATCAACTCAATGCGGAACTCGCCTTGTCCTACGAGGCATCCGCATTCAGCTATCGTGGACAAATTCACTCCTATAGATACCGAAATCCCGACGGGACATGGTCCGGGTGGGAAATTGAACCTTCGTTGATTCTAACGAACCTGCCTGCGGGAGAATATTCGTACGCATTTCAGGCCCGCGATCTTGCCGGTGTGGAGTCGGACACGACGTCGTTCTTCATCAATCTTGTGGAGCAAACTTTGACGGATTCTATTGTCGTCGTGGATGAGACGCGCAATGGAAACGGCGCCCCGACATTGCCGACCGATCAGCAAGTGGATGATTTTTACGCCACGCTTGTTGAAGGATATAAGGTCCGCAACATCGACATGAATGACCGTCAATCTACGGGTGGTCTGGTAACCGCGGGCGACGTCAAAGACATAGGTTTGGTGATTTGGCATGCCGATGATTGGAGCGAGCCGTATTACCTCGATGACAACCGACGTGTACTCGCTGAGTATATGCAGCGTGGCGGCCGTGTGATTCTAAGCGGCTGGAACGTCTTAGGCGCTATGGGCACGACCACGACGCGAGAATACTCTGAATCCGACTTTGAGTACCGTTATTTGAGACTGTTTGAAGCCGAACGCGATCCGGGTACCGTGCAGCAAGTCAATGGCATGGCAGGACAAAACGGTTTTCCGTCAGTAAGTGTAGATGGAACGAAACTTCTTGTTTCTTGGAACGGCGCGATAAACAGAACGTGGTCGTTCGATCCGCGCGGAGAGTGTACGATTATTGGTCGAATGACGACGGTCGATCCGGACTACTTCCAAAACGGAGAAGTTGGAGCCTACTATTACGACTTAAGTTTCCGTTGCGCCGTGTTCGGCATTCCGCTTTACTATTGCAATTTGAATGAGGTGCAGGCGTTGTTTGACGTCCTGATGCCACGCATGCTCGCCGGCCTGTAGTCCCGACAGACGAGAGGGAACATGCCACAAAAAAGAACCCGCCGAATTCACGGCGGGTTCTTTGCTTTGGAAACCACACTCAGCGCTTCAAAAGCAAATCCGGTGTTAACACCAAAACGCTTACGGCAAGCCCAACAAAAATTGGTTCAACGCCCAACCAATAGTCTCCCGTCGCTGACCAAAAACTTGACAGTCTCCACAGCAAGGCGGTACCACCTGCAAGCAGCATGGCCGTGGTTGCGATGTTCGCTTTAGGGGGAGATTTTGAGAACCATGCCAGAAGGGCGGGGAAGAGCAGAGCGGGTGCCGTGATGGAGCCGATGGAATACCACAACTCAATCACTGAATCGGAAAACCACGCAAGTGCCAGCGCGGTGAGCAATCCGAGTGCGCCGCCGACTTTCAAGAGTTTTAGCTTGTTTTGCGACTGATTTCGCCCCAACACATCGCGGCCCAGCGCCGCTCCCGCAATAAAAGTATAGCTGTCAATGGTTGAAGCGACGACTGCCACGAGAGCGGCGAGGAAGAGACCGAACAAGCCTACAGGCAGCACACGCGCGGCGAGTTCGGGAAACGCGAACACTGGGGAATCTATACTCCCGAGAATTGCCCGCGCATACAGGCCCGTCGCCGTGGTCATAAAATCAAACACAGCCCAGAACAAAATCGCAATCACGATTCCCGGCAGCACAAATTTCTCGGATCTTGCCGCAAACGCGCGTTCATAGAAAAGTGGTTCAACCAAAGTTGTCGAAGCGATTACATACCAAACGAGCACAGCGCCGATGGCCTGTCCACCGGTCGGAGTCAGCAAGTCGGACGAAACGTTCGCGCGAATGAATTCCAATCCGCCATGATGTTGATAAAGCATCGCGACCATCACGGCAAATCCAACGTACATAAAGACGAACTGAATCTTGTCCGTATTTACGACACTGGCCAAACCTCCTCGAAAGAGATAGAGAGTCGAGACTGCCGTTCCAACGAGCAGCGAAACGTGATAGGGCCAGCCGAACATCCACTCGATGAGTTTACCGAGCATCAACAAGTATGCGGCTGGCATCGTCGTCAGAAAAATAATGCCGCCGCAAACTCTGGCCGCGCCTTTTCCATAGGCTGATTCAAAACGATCAGGCAGCGACATCAATTCCGAGCGCCGGGCTTTCTTGGCTAAGATCAGAGCAAAGATCAGCGCGTAGAGATAGTATGGAACACCGAACACAAACCAATTAGAGAGCCCGTAAGAATACGAATATTCGCTTACACCCAAGATTCCGCCGTACCACGATGTGATCAACGACATCGCGAATGCGGGCAACGAGAGTCTGCGGCCCGCAATCAGGTAGTCGCTGTATTCACCCGCGCGCTTCCAAAGTCCCGCCGCGAAAACCGCTCCGACAGAAACGGCGACGATG
The DNA here is from genome assembly GCA_020637445.1 of Calditrichota bacterium. Lineage (NCBI taxonomy): Bacteria > Pseudomonadati > Calditrichota > Calditrichota bacterium. Next base: position 508,973 of record JACJVZ010000001.1, read on the forward strand.
ACAAGGTCAATCCACGACGCATGCGCCAAACCTCCGTGCATCAAAGCTCGACCGCGAACGTGGTGTAAACGGCACGCGGAGCACCGACGATGTAGGTGTCGCCATAGCCGACCGTTTCGTATTCCGTGTCGAACAAATTATCGACGTGCATACGCAGCTCTGCGAGAGGTACGTTGCCGGGAAGATTATGCAATTGGTAACCCAAATCGAGATAGACCAACAAATACGATTTGACCGCCGTCGCTTCGTCCTCACTGTTGTCCGTAAACTGTTGGCCGACAAATCGCGACCCGAGACCGAATGTGAAGTTGCCGTGTTTGTGTGTTACTTGCAGATTTGCAAGATAGTCGGGATCCTGGCCAATTCGATTTCCGTCGCGAGACGTTAACTCGTACGTGTACCAGTCAACTTCGGAGTACTTTACGAATCTATGATCGGCGAGCGCAAGATTTCCGCTAAATTTCAGGTTGGCGACGGGTTCGACAGCACCGACGATCTCGAGGCCTTGGTGCCGTACTTTGTCGGCATTCGCTGAGAGTAGATTTCCTAAATCATCCAACTGTCCGTTGTCTGTCACAATCGCATCCGTTAGCTCCATGCGGTAGTAATTCACTCCCAAGTGTGCGCGCTGCCATTGTGCAATCGCGCCGAACTCAAAGTCGATCAGCTTCTCATCACTCAAAGTCGGCCCGACGTATTTGCCTCCCGAGTAACCATTTTCAAAACGGTACGGAGCATAGCGCGGTGAAGAATAAAAATCCTGGGCGTTGTACAAATCTCGAAATGCGGGCTCCCTCTGAGCCAGCGAAACGTTGCCGTAAACAAGCGTTAGCGGTCGCGCCTCGTTAGCCTCGAATAACCTGTAGTTCAATCCCACGCGTGGTGTGAAGGCGCTGAAGGTCTGGTCGAGCGTCACGTCATAGAGCACGTCTTTCTTCATTTGATAGCGCTGCGACTTCACCTGCAAATCCACCATGGCATTCAGCGGATCTGAGATCGAAAACAAATTATGTACGTAACCCGAGTACACCTGCTTAGCCACTCGGTAGTCGTAATAATGTTCGTCTGGATCCGAGTTGGGCGGCAGGTCAGACGCCCATTGCACTGTGCCTTCGTGATGTGCGCTGTGCAATCGAAGCTCCGCGCCGAACACCGTCTGGCCATATTTGTGCTTCCACGTTGCGCGCGGCACCCATCCGCCGTCGGTCTCGGCGATATTTCTGCGGCGCAGCAGAGTGACAATGTACTGTCCGGCAAATACATCGTTAAAGTACTCATACAAATCTTGATTGGTACGGTACTGGTCGTAGTACCCGTCGCCGCGGAAGAGATACAGCGAATTGTCCACAGATACGTTGTCGAGTACGCGCCACGTGTCATGCAACTCATAGTGTGGTTGAAAGAAATTGTCAATCTCACCGGGATACGTAAACGAGTTGTAGCGACGGTCTTTCTCTTTGTCTCCCGTGACTGTTCCTTCAAGATAATCTTTCGTAACGCCATCGTAAGCAAGATGAGTCTTCTCGGGACCACCGTAGAAGATAACTCTGGTTGTATGACGGCCGGAGAAACGCGATGCGGCCATATAGTAGCTCCACATCTTCACCCACGAGCCATACTTATATCCATCGGAATCCATTCGCGACAGCCTGCCTGCATATCCATACTTCTTTGCCACTCGGCCCGTCGTAAACTGCAAACTTGCGCGGCGCGTGTTCCAAGTACCGTACATGCCTTCCGCGCGCAATTTCGGGCGGTCACCCAAACCGGGCGTTTTCGTTACAAGGTTGATTGATCCTCCCAGTGACGCCGCACCATATAGAGAACTTCCGATGCCTCGCTGCACCTGCATATCCTGCGTGTCTTCGGCAAAATCCGGCAAGTCAATCCAAAATACTTCATGAGATTCCGCGTCGTTCAAAGGAATACCGTTGAGGTAGACTCCGACACGATTCTGTGAAAATCCTCTCAGCCGAAGATACGAGTATCCGAAACCGTTTCCTCCGTCGGAATATGTGTTGACACTCGGCGTTTGTGTGAAGAGTTGCGGCAAATCCTGACCGAAACTTGTACGGTCAATCGTTTCGCGGTCCACATTGGTAAAAGTCACGGGATAATCAGACGTTGCTCGCGTCGTAGTAACGGTCACGTCATCCATCTTGTACTTTGGCGCCTCTTCATATGCGCCGGCGCTTTCCGCCCCGGTGGCGAAGGGTTTTAGCTCTACATTGAACTCTGTTTGATCCGCGTCCGCCAAAACAATAATTGCAGTGTACGGCGAATAACCGTCGCGCGTTACTTTGACCACGACACTTTCCTGTTCAAAATTCTTGGTCTCGTATCGACCGAATTTGTTCGTTACGGCGACTTCCTCCAAATCCACTTCAACGGTTGCGCCTTCAACCGGTCTGCCGTTCGACCAATCCGTCACGACTCCCGTGAGGGCCGATCCCGCAAACGCTGACACAAAACTAAGTAGAAACACAAACACAAATCGCATCGCAGATGCCTCCAAAAAGCAAAAAACCGCAGCCCGTTCACAAAACGGCTGCGGCTATCACCATGAGTCACTCTTTCTCGAGCGGCTGCGTTGACCGCACCGTTTCCTTCGCCGGCATTATCCGGATCAGGTTCGAGGGTCTCTCTCAGGCCGCTTCCGGATCTGCTCCGTGCGACCACCCCTACGGCTGCAAGCCCAAGTAACGAAAACCGGACGAAGTTGTCAAGAGGCATACTTTCCGCAATGTGTAAAGTTTCACAATGTAAATCTCAATCTATTGTGACTTATAGCACTTGACTCCGGCTTAGATTCCCCTTATATTGCGAATCTGACTATCAAAGTCATATTTAGGAAAAACCTCATGTTAATCTCCCTGCAAGCCGACTACGCCCTCCGCATGCTAATGTATGTGGCCCGCGGCCATTCTGAAGGCAAAACCTTTGTTACTCGTGAAATTGCCGAGCAGCAACGCATACCGCGTGTTTTTTTGACGAAAATCGTGGCATATCTTTCGAGCGAAGGACTGCTTGAAACCCACCGTGGCAAAGGTGGCGGCATAGCTCTTGGACGTAAGCCAGAAGATATCAATATGTTGGAGGTCATTGAAGCCTTTGAAGGGTCATTGGCGTTCAACGAATGTTCCACCGATCCGGCGGCCTGCGCATTGTCGCAAGAGTGCGTCGTACGTCATGTCTGGCAAGAGGCGGAGGATCATGTGCGCAATTTCTTTCGCAGCAAATCGTTGGCCGACTTGCTGGAAATTGAGCAAAAACAGGCGTACACGCAGATTCAGCCAGTCCTCCACGGTAACGGCAAAGAATCCGTAGCCGCCCGCAACTAAGCGGTAGAAAGAAGAGTAAAAATGGGCGAACGCAGGCAAGCTGCGTGCGCATTGACTGTTTTTCCTCTTTTCCTCGTTCGAATTTCAAATTTTCAAATACCGGAGTAGCCTTGAACCATCTTGAAGTGCGCGGCCTGCATGTCGCGGTAGAAGGGAAGGAAATTCTTCGTGGCCTGGACCTGACGGTTCCGGTGGGCGAAGTACATGCGATCATGGGGCCCAACGGCGGTGGCAAGTCGACTTTGTCCTCAGCCATCATGGGACATCCCAAATACGAAGTGACCGGAGGTGATATTCTCTGGAAGGGGGATAGCCTTCTCGAGTTGGAGCCGGATGAGCGCGCCAAGAAGGGTCTTTTCTTGGCGTTTCAATATCCTCAGGAAATTTACGGCGTTTCCGTGAACAACTTCTTGCGTTTGGCAATGACTGAGCGATTCGGGCAAACCCCGAGCTTTAAGGAATTTGATGCCGAAATGAAGAAATGGCTTCAGCTGTTGGACATTCGACCTGAATTCACGAAGCGCTATTTGAACGAAGGGTTCTCGGGTGGCGAGAAGAAGCGCAACGAGATTCTGCAAATGGGAATGTTGAAACCTGAGATGGCGATCATGGACGAAACCGATTCTGGTCTCGACATTGACGCCCTCAAGATTGTAGCCAACGGCGTAAACAGCATGCGCGGAGAAGGATTCGGCGCGCTTGTGATCACCCACTATCAGCGTCTGCTCGACTACATCGTTCCCGACGTCGTACATATTCTGGTCAACGGCCGTATCGTCAAGTCCGGAGACAAATCGCTTGCGCTCCAGCTTGAAAAGGAAGGTTACGACTGGGTGAAAGACGAAGTCGCAGCTTAAGCGAATTGTGACGGCGAACGGTTTGGATATCGTTGACACTCTCCGCCTGGAGCTTGGACTAAGTGTGATGCTGGACGAGACCGGACGGCCGCGCTTGAACGAAGGCGTAGAACGCCCGCGTTGGCCCGGTAAACTTGATCCTTCCAAAACAGTCGTCATGGACACGTCGCCGACACAAGACGGAGAGTTTTGGCCGGCGCCGCGTTTTGAAATACTGATTGCAAACCTCGATTCCGTGGGGATCAAGGTCGTACAAGTCGGCGATCCCGCGTCGGAGAGATTGGCGCGCGCCGATCACGTTTTTCGAAAACTGAATGCGTCCGAGCGCGCCGGTGTCATCTCGGAGGCGTTGCTCTGGATTGGCATGAACACGTCATGGCGATACATCGCGGCGGCGCTAAACAAACCTCAAGTTGTCATCGTGTCAAGCCGAGACGACGTTAAGCCAAGTTGGAATGACACGTTTATTGTCGATGCCGCCTCGCACAAAGCCGAAAGCAAAACACTCGGTCCGATTTCCGTGACGTCCGTTGCCGAGGCCGCGACGAAAGCTCTGAAGCAGCTTGGCATCGCCGCACAATTGTGAAAACACTCGGTCCGCGCTACGGAAGTGCGATCAAGAAACTTAGCTATTGGTGGAAAACGCGGAATCGCCCAAGCCAACCGATAGTCGTCACCCACTGCGGGAAACTCGGAGACTTCATTGCTTGCCTGCCCGTAGCAAGCTGGCTCTACAAGACTCACGGCGACAAAATCCACTTTGTGCTGGCCAAGAGCTTTGGTCCGTTTTCACAAATTGACTCTCTCTTGATGCTGCAAGAAATGACTCACAAGGTCACTCTTGTGGATTTTCCGGTGGTCGATTGGGAAAAGGGCGGCGAACCCTACGTCCACGATCCCAACCAATTCGGTGTCGTAACATCTGAATACTACAATCTCGGATTTCGCCGGACGCCGCGAAGATTTGTTCCGGAGTATGTCGCTGAAGAGCACGGTTTGGGCTACGACCCTGAATTCAAATTGAATCTCGGGGACTATCCCTTCACAGACGAAATTCTGGTCGGTGATGAACACATGCTGGTCGAAGTTCCGCATGCGCAAGTGCTCGATCTTTCGCAAGACATTCTGACAAACGCCCGCCGTATGGCCGGTGCGCGCGAATCGCACGTCAGTCAATCAGGTTTGTTTCACGTTCTCGATTGGGCCGGCGTGACGCCGACTCGAGTTTACATCTATCCTCATTCCGTCAATATCCACCTTTTCACGCGCCGCCTGCATGAATTCGAGATCGTAAACGTGCAGCGAGACGTGCGGCCACGCAACTAAGGATGCCAAGCTACATCATTCACAGCGGATGGTGGTGCGACGAAACTCGCCGGCACATCGGCGCGAACTACAACGAATCCGATGATCGTGTGCGCACGCCCGGCTTCTTTGACGTTTGGTACGAATGTGTCAAGACGTTTGCCGATCCTGTTCAGATTTTTGTTGCAGATTCGGCCAGTCCCCTAAAACCCGACTTGTCAAACAAACAAGTCGAGTGGGTAAATCTAGCCAAGAATTTCAAGCATGGGATGATCTGCGAGGGCAAGTATGGTGGATGGACGCGCTCGTTCTCGCTCGGAGCGATGCACGCCTACTTGAATGACGCCGATTACTCCGTGTTTTTGGAGCAGGACTGCTTGATCGTCGGCGAAGGCATCATCGAAGACTGCATCGCAAAGATGGGCAATGCCAAGATCATGTACGGCGCAACCAGTCCCGTTCGCATCGAGCAGAGTTTTGTCGTCATTCGCCGCGACTACATCCTCGATTTCCTGCACGGATTTCTGGGGATGAAGCAAAGTGACAAAGATCTTTTTACCGAAGTCAAGTTCCAACGGCTTCAAAAGCGCGCGCGTGCACTCCGCGCAGTAGGACTTCCCGCCGCGGGATTCGAGCCGTTGCCTTTTGGATTCGGCCGAAACCGTCCACTTGACTTATCCGAACCTAAGTTCTACGCACAGCAATGGTCGCGTGAAGAACTGGAATCGCTCAACAAACGTGTCAAATTTGAGTCACTCACGCGTCTGTTGAATGCGACAGCTTAAATTGCTTTCATAATTTGGAGATACACAATGCCACCATCGAAAGAATTCACTCTCGATCTTGACAATTACGACCGTTACGGCTTTTCGATGCCCGAAAAGAACGTCGTTAAGCTGCCGAAGGGATTGTCAAAGCAGGTCGTTGAGGAAATTTCGAAATTCAAGAACGAACCTGAGTGGATGCTCAAGCTGCGCCTAAAGGGGCTTGACTACTTCTATAAGAAGCCGCTCCCTGAATGGGGTCCGAACCTCAAGGACATTGACTGGGACGACATCTACTACTATATCAAACCGTCCGACAAGGTTGCGACGGATTGGGATGCCGTTCCGGAAGAAATCCGGGAAACGTACGACAAGCTCGGTATTCCGGAAGCTGAAAAGAAGTTTCTCGCGGGAGTTGGCGCGCAGTACGAGAGCGAAGTTGTTTATCACTCGCTGCAAGAACAGTGGAGTAAGCAAGGCGTCGTATTTCTCGATACCGACACGGGCCTAAAAGAATATCCGGATCTCTACAAAGAGTATTTCAATAAGGCTATTCCGGCCGGTGACAACAAACTCGCCGCGCTCAATACGGCCGTATGGTCGGGCGGAAGTTTTATCTACGTGCCGAAGGGAGTCCATGTCACAATTCCGCTTCAGGCCTACTTCCGGATTAACGCGCAGAACGCCGGCCAATTCGAACGCACGCTGATTATCGCCGATGAAGGCTCGAGTGTGCATTACGTCGAAGGCTGCACCGCGCCGGTCTATTCGAGCGACTCATTGCACTCCGCCGTTGTTGAGATTTTCGTAAAGAAAGACGCCCGCGTTCGTTACACGACGATTCAGAACTGGTCGAAGAACGTGTACAATCTTGTAACCAAGCGCGCCATTGCCGAAGAGGGCGCGACGATGGAGTGGGTGGACTGCAACATCGGATCGAAAGTTACGATGAAATACCCGTCCGTATATTTGATGGGCCGCGGTGCCAAGGCCGATATTCTGTCGGTCGCGTATGCCGGTTCCGGAATGCACACCGAGGCCGGGGCGAAAGTGATTCACAATGCGCCCGACACGACATCCGTCGTGTTGTCCAAATCCATTTCGCGTGGCGGCGGCCGCACGTCGTACAGGGGTCTGGTCGAAGTCGCAAAGGGTGCGACGAACAGCAAGAGCACCGTCGGATGTGACGCGCTTCTGCTTGACGATCACAGCCGCAGCGACACGTATCCTTACATGAATATTCAGGAAGATCGTGTCGAGCTCGGACACGAAGCCACGGTCTCAAAGATCGGCGACGAGCAGGTGTTTTATCTTCAGAGCCGCGGAATTTCCGAAGAAGAAGCCATGACTATGATCGTGCGCGGATTTATTGAACCAGTCGTGAAGGAACTTCCGATGGAGTACGCGCTCGAAATGAACCGCTTGATCCAGTTGCAGATGGAGGGATCCGTTGGCTGAGGCTCGCACAACCCAACTACAGATGAGTTATCTCGAGAAAATATCCAGCGGACAAACGCTTTTCTCGGCGGACGACCGCGCGGAAGCGCTCAATCTTGCCCGCTCGACGGATTTGCCGCCGCGTGATGCAGAACTTTGGCGTAAGAACAATGCGGGTGCTTTCCCGTGGGACAAGATCGAATCGGTGACGGATGCAACGAGGTTTGAAACCGTGATCAACGTCCGCAGCGGCCTGACGCAAGACGCGCTGCTCGCGACACCTTCAGACCGCGAGTTGTTCGCTTCGATGCTGAAGATTGAAGACGGCGATACGGACTCGAAGTTTCTGCACTTCAACCGCGCGCTCTCGGCCAACCCGGTGTGCTTGCGAGTGCCCGCGAATACGACGGGAGTCGTGATTGATCTCACGCACCGCCACTTCGGGCCGGGACTTTCTGCTCCTGTAACTCTGGTTATCGTTGAAAGCGGCGCGGAGGCCGTTATCTTTGACCGTTGGGAAACGGATAACAAGGATGCGCCGGTCATTGGCCGAAGTGAAATCCTTGTCAAAGCGGGAGCGCGGCTCCACTATGCACACGATGAAGTCGTACCGCAAGACAGTGCGATTTACCGTTCCGGCAGAATCTTCGTCGAGCGCGACGGCTATCTGAACTGGAGTTCATTTACGACGGGCGGCGCGTGGCATGTTTCGCAAATGAGGATGGACTTGATCGGCCCGAACACCGAGTGTCATTTGAGTGGCTTGTTCAGCGGGCACGGCGAAGCAAAAGCCGATCACCGCACTCACCAGCATCACAACACGCCGAACGGATTTTCAAATCTGCTTTTCAAAACCCTGCTTGCGGACACCGCGCATTCGGTTTATCAGGGCGTAATTACCGTACCGCAGCACGCGCAGAAAACCGATGCATACCAAACCTGCCGTAACTTGATGTTGGACCCCGGCACGCACGCCGACGCAATTCCGAAGCTCGAAATCGTGGCCGACGACGTCAAGTGCAGTCACGGCGCGTCCATCGGAACGCTGAACAAGGAACAACTTTTCTATTTGCAGACGCGTGGACTAAATTACCGCGAAGCGTTGACTGCCATCAGTATGGGTTTCGGCGAAGAGGTCATCGATACGGTGCCTGAAGTGTTGGATGACGTGCGGCAGAATTGGCGCGAACGGGTTTCGCGCACCATTGGTCGCGCGGCAAATCACTGAGAGACTAAAACGCCCCTGATGATCACGGTCATTGGGGCGTTCCTGTATAGTGCGGGCCATATATGTCCCGCGAAAATCGAGATTCTTTTAGTTGCGCTGCGTTACTTTGCGACCCAAAATGTAGCGCGAAAAGTGTGTGACCTTGGCTTCAATCCAACCGTTGTGATCGTTGATCCACGTATCGAGTTGCTCAAACTCGCCGCTTTCCGGATTGTAGTAGTAAAAGGCGACGTCTGCGGCATAGGTGCCCACTGGAAAATCGACGACGGTTGAGTCGATCCAGAGCTTGACGGAGTCTTGAAATGACAGCCCAGTCGGACCGTATTCAAGCTGCGCGAAGGTTGGATCGGCGACGACAATGTCGCACTCAAGATCCGGTTGAGATCCGAGACACCCGGGATAGACGAACAAACCGACCATGCATTCGATCTGGATATGCGTGGTTGCTGTATCCGTGACCCACTCTGCAGCACGATAGTTTGCGGCCGCCGCACGCGACCTTCCCGAGTCACTCCACCAAAAGAACTCGGCTCCATTACCGGGTCCGGATTCCAACATGTTGAGGGTTGGTTCGGCGGGGTGAAAAGTTTCGGATGAATCGCTGTCGGTATCGCATCCTATGTTCAAGAGAACAAGGATACACAAAATCGCGGCAACAAATCGGTTCATATCCACCACATAGTTTAATAATCTGGCCTTTGCCCACATAAATGGCAATGAATGGGCCACAATAAGTCATACGGATCAGGAATATTCGTTAGATGGATCAAGAAACTAAGTCAATTAAGATTTGCAGCGTATCTGATATTCCGAAAAACAGCGGAAAAGGCTTTGAAGTCGGAAAACTTGAACTTGCTATCTTTCAGTCGGATGGAAAGTGGTATGCAACGAGTGATCTCTGCAGCCACGAAGATGAGTATTTGACGGACGGTTGGCTTGAAGGCGACTGCATCGAGTGCCCGCGTCACGGCGCAAGATTCTCGTTAAAGACCGGTGAAGCGCTTTCGCTGCCGGCTACAGAACCGATTGAGACTTTCACAGTTGAGATAAAGGGAGACGACGTCTACGTCTCTGTTCCTGCCAAATATTTGCAGGCCGAAGGAGCATAAAGTGAGTCTGGGACGCGACGTCCGGCTGGACTTCCCGATTCTAAATGTGAAGGTAAACGGCAAGCCGCTCGTATATCTTGACAGCGCCGCCAGTTCGCAGAAGCCGAACGAGGTGATGACGGCATATTGTCGCTTCTGTGAGTCGCGTTATGCCAACGTTCATCGCGGAATCCATACGCTTGGCGAGGCGGCGACCGGAGACTATGAATTCGCGCGCAAAGCCGTCACGAGATTCGTGAATGCACCGGCGCTCGAAGGGATGATCTTTACGCGCGGCACGACCGAGTCTATCAATCTTGTTGCCCATTCCTTTGGCAAAAAGTTTATTAAGTCCGGCCAATCGATTGTGTTGACTCCGATGGAGCATCATGCCAATCTGATTCCATGGCAGTTGACCGCGAAGGAAGTCGGAGCGGAACTCAAGTTCATTCCGCTGCTAAGCGACGGAACGATTAATCTGAGTGAGGCAAGCAAACTCATTGATTCGAACACGGCACTCGTCGCCGTCACGCACGTTTCCAATGTGCTGGGTACAATTAACCCCGTGGCGGTGATCATCGAAATTGCTCATAGAGCGGGAGCAAAAGTCCTCATCGACGGCGCGCAATCTGTTCCGCATATGCCTGTAGACTTAACGGCCTTGAATCCCGATTTCTACGCGTTTTCCGCGCACAAAATGCTCGGCCCAACCGGTATTGGTTTGCTGTATGGTCGTCCGGAGATTCTCGAGGAAATGGATCCATTCCAAACTGGCGGCGAGATGATTCGGGAAGTTTTCTTGGATCATGCGACGTGGAATGATCTGCCGTACAAATTCGAGGCCGGAACTCCCGCGATTGCAGAAGCGATCGGTTTGACGGCAGCGGTCGAATATCTTGAGAACATTGGGATGGATAACGTTGCGGAGCAGGACCACGCGCTGACGGAATATGCTTTGAACAGATTGTTGGAGGAGGAGGGAATCGACATTTATGGCCCTCGTGCGAACCGCGCCGGCGTGATTTCTTTCAATGTTTCGGGGATTCATCCGCACGATTTAGCCGCACTGCTGGATCGAGAGGGTGTCGCAATTCGCGCGGGGCATCACTGCTGCCAGCCGCTCATGCGCTGGCTCGGTGTTCAAGCTACCGCACGCGCCAGCATGTATGTTTACAACACGACATCCGATATCGACGCCTTAGTCGAAGCGGTTCGCACAGCTCGAGCAATTCTCGCATGAACGATCTTTATAGCGATATCTTGCTGGATCATTACAGACTCCCGCGCAACAAAGGCACACTTGCAGATGAGACTACGCACGCCGAGGGCAAAAATCCGTTGTGCGGCGATGAACTGACTCTATACCTGAAGATTGAGGGCGACCGGGTTGCAGATATCAGTTTTGAGGGCAAAGGCTGCGCAATTTCAATGGCCAGCGCTTCCATGTTGACGGAGGATCTAAAAGGCCGTACTGTTGACGAAGTAAAACGCCGCATCGGGCAGTTTCGTTCTTTGATTCGTGAAGGAAAGGAACCAGAAGGGGAGTCCATGGATGATATTGCCTCGCTTGTCGGAGTTGCCCAGCTTCCCGTGCGTGTGAAGTGCGCGACGCTGCCGTGGACGACGATGGAAGAAGCTCTAAAATCGGCTGGAAAATAGGCGTTTGACGGACGGCTTTTTCGCGCTGACTGTAGCATAAAGCTGCTCTTTGATTTGAACTTGCTATGTCAAGGTAATTTGACTTTTCTTGGTCTGATAGTTGCTGCCCCACTTGTGGATACACGCAACTATTGGTAGCAGACATGGAAACTAAGCTCAAAAACTTGAGCAAGATTACGCTTGGTGGCATTGATACGATTACGAGCGCCATTTCATTGGCTCTGAAACGCGCTGGATATCGCGGTGCGATCTACGGAATAGACGAACCTGATTCAGTTTCCTACGGATGGCGGCGGGGCTGCATCACGGATGGCGGCGGCGATTGTCACGTAGGGATGAAAGGCAGCGAGTTGATCGTCCTTTCGCGGGAGGGCGGGGATCCGCGGGACAGGTTGGCGACGCTCCTTGAACTGGCGGAGCCCGGTTCAATTGTTCTTGATGCGACTCGGGTCAAGGGTCACGAAGATTCAGTTTTTGAGTCAAACGGCCGCACCGACGTCCACCACGTTGGGTTTCACGTGGTGCAGGACATCCTTCGTGACGAACCCGGCGCGACTCCCTCTGATTTCTACTTTGACGGAAAGTCGATCATCCTGACACCGCGGGTCAAAGCGGATTATCCGGCATACAGAATGTTTGCGGAGATATTCGAATTAGTTGGCGCGCAGGTTATCGCAATGAGTCCGAATGATTTTCGCGATCGATATTCATTGCTCGAAGTCATCCCCGACTTATTGAATCTGCTGCAGCTCGAAGAAGTGTTTAGGTCCATGAGCGCGGAAGAAGTAAGCGGCGACTTTCTCGGTTCACGAGTCGTAGGCCGGGTTCGGCGATTGAGAAACTTGCAGGATAAGGCATGGTGCGAGTCGTTCATCGGAACAAGTGAATTCGTGACGAAGCATCTTGCCAACATCGAGTCTTCAATAGCTTCGCTGCGCAATTCGCTTTCGGAGCAAACTGTGCGTGCGAAAGCGAATGAGGTCATCCGCAAGAGTTCGCATATTGCGGCTGACGTCAAGCCAGACTGTTGTTGCGAAGTAATCGTCACGACGGCGGGCGACGTTTCCGTCAAACAAAAAATCGCCCGTGCGCTTGCGGAATCGCAAGTAGTGATTAAGAAACTTGAAGAGATGTCGGGGACAAACGGAGAAGCGTTCAAACTTCAAATGAACAATGAGGCGGATCGAAAGAAGGCTGTGCAGTCGTTGCGCGCCGCGGGGATTAAGATCGAATTAACCGATTGATTTGGGAGAGAGTTCTACGGAACAGGCACATTCCTCTGTCACGGATCTCGTCGAACTGACGCTTCCCGATCCGCTTGACCTTCTTCACAACGATTTCAACAAAGTTGCCCTTCTGGGAGTAGGACTAATCGGCGGCTCCGTCGGCATGAAATTGAAGGCGATGGATTTCAGTGGCACGGTTGTCGGTTACGATCGTCAAGAAGTGCTTGACGAAGCGTTAATGCGCGGCGCTATCGACCAAGGCGCCGGCGACATTTCCGAAGCAATTGCCGGTGCGGAGCTGATTGTCCTCGCAATGGAGGCCGAAGAAGTTGAGAAAGTTCTGCCGACGATTCTGAGGACCGCCGCGCCTCACGCAGTGGTAACTGATACGGTGGGTGCCAAAGCTGAGATCGTAAGAATTGCGCGCGGCGTCAAAGATGCTCGCGCTGTTTTTATTGGTGGACATCCTCTCGCCGGGAGCCAGAGACCCGGAATCGCGAACGCGCATCCGGAGCTTTTTGCCAGCGCCTATTGGCTGTTGACACCCGAAAATTCCGTGCCGATAGAGAGGTTGACTGCCCTTAAGTGGTGGATAAGAATGATCGGAGCTTATCCGATTGTTTTGCCCCACGACGTGCACGACAAGATCATTGCTTCGACGACGCATATGCCGTTGATTTTCGCGTTGGCATTGTCGGATTGGCTGGCCAGTGAGAGTCGCGAAGTTCCGCTGATGCAAAAACTCGCAACGGGACATTTCCAAGGGATGACTGCACTGGCGGCGCTGCCTTCGACTGTGTGGGAGTCAATTCTGAAGGCGAATCGGGAAGAAATTCAGCGTGCGCTGAAGAGCTTTCGAGAGCATTTTCAAGAAATTGAGGCACTCTTCGCTACAGGAAAACTCGAAGATGTGTGGCAACGAGCATATTCGTTCCAGCGAAAGCTCGCGCGCGAACGACCGGGGGATTGGGATTCACAGTCTGAGTTAACCGTAATCGTCCCCGACCGGCCGGGAACTCTGGCAACGATTGCAGGACTCTTGGCGGAACACAATATCAACATCCGGGATATTGGAGTGATTCACGCGCGTGAACGGCAGGGTGGACTCCTTCGCGTGACACTTGAGTCGCTGTCAGATTCACGGAACGCCATTCAGATACTCAAACTGCACGGCTACACAGCCATGCGGCGAGACTAATTGAATCGGCCGCAGAATTAGGTGCTCCGACGTGGTGCTCCGGACTGATTGCCGTATTAAAAAGATAAAAGGTCGTGCATTGCTGCGCGACCTTTCATTTTGTCTTTGATTGAAATCGCCTATCTCACGGTTCCTGTGATCGCGCTTTTGATATCGGAGTAGCGGCGCTTCAGGAGTTCCAATGCGGTCAAATATCGCAATTGTGTTTCCGCCATTTCCGCCATTTCTTCTTCGATGTTCACGCCATTGACTCCGGTCGCGTCTTCAGGAATCGCCTCGCGAGTAACCTTGATTTGAGCCGTGGGGTCATCCGTAGAAGGGATGTGCCGCTGGTCCGCTTGCGCGAGCTTCTGGCTTTGGCCGTCCAGCTTTTCCTGCAGCAAGTCTTCAAACTCAACACGCACACGTTGGTAGCCGGGAGTTTCGGCATTCGCGATATTCTGCGAGTGCGCGCGCTGTCGGGCCGCCTGCGCATCCAGCATCGACCGCAAAGTGGATGTCGCTGGATTTTGGGCAGTTAGGTAATTTTGGATGAGATTGTTGTCGGCCATAGAGTCTTCTCCTTCGGCAAAACAAAGAGCAATCCTTGTGCCTTCGCTCGAAGATGCTGTAGCAATGTCCTGTAAGTCTTGAAGAACCAAGACAAAAGAAAGGCCCGGTTCCAAAATGGAACCGGGCCTCAGAACTATCAGAACCAATGATTAAGGGCAAGAAACGCCGGTCACCATGTAGATTCTGCGATTGTCAGCACCGCCCAAAGACACGTCATCGTAGGACGTTGCCGAAATCGGGTTTATCGTCAACAATGTGAAGTCGTTCGGGAAAGACGGGCTTGAAACCGTCGAGTAATACACATTGTAACAACCGCAATTGTTCTCGTCAGCCGCCTGCCAGCGAAGCTGGACCGTATTGGTACCTGACAAACGCAGGGACGTCAGCGCCACCGGAGTGCCGCATTGTGCAGAGGAGAACGGCGCGATTGCACCCGTTACAACTTGATAGTCTTGGCACTGGCAGCCGGACGTATCGTACTGCGAAAGAATACCAGTCAAATTGATCGGTCCGAGCGGAATCGGAAGTCCCGCCAGCGTGTCGCAGGCATTGACTCGGAATTGAATTGTGTCGTTGCCGTTGAACAAGAAGTAATTCGTATTCGCGGCAAACGTATCCACTCCACCCGTCGTATCGAACATAACATTCATGACGGTGATGTGTTCGGATTCGTACTGTTCCGGAGTGCATGCCATGGCAAGCTGTGAAATGCTGCTCGCCGCAACATTATTAGGCGCAGGGACCGGATTGTTTTCAGAAATAAACGTTACCGTCACGGCTTGCAATGCGAATTGCGAGAATTCAGTTGCGCCCGCGAAGAAGTCCAACGTGCCTTCAACGCGCACGGAATCGCCGGGCAGCGCGAGGCGGGTGTTGCCATTCAAATTCGTCTGCGCCGCCGTGCCGAACACGAGGATAGCGCAGCCGTTGGACTCGACAAACATGTTGCGGCGGCAAGAATCGTTGTAGGTCACAACGCCATAAGTTACCAACAAGGAATCGTTATAGGTCGGAACACCGCAAGTGTCTTGCAAACGAATCTGGCAAATCGTAAGCGTGTCAGGTTCGGCGGGAGCGCCGCAGATATTCGCCTCGCCGGGAGTACCGAGGTCACCGTTTGTGGCACCGGCCCAGCCCGTGGAAGCGATGCACCAGTTGGCAACGTTTGACGGATCGAGATTCGTGGCCATCAACTGCGCACTGGCACCCGCAGCAAAAGGAAGGCCGGCATACGTCACCGAAGCAGCGGTGACACCATCGGCATCACGCAACGTAACCGTTTCACCCGTATTGTTTAGACCGAGACCCCAACCGGTCGTACCATAAACATAGTCGTAGTCGGTGGGGACGCCGCCGTTGACACCAAGGTCACCGTTGGAGCAGAATACGAAGTAATCATGTGAAGCAACAGTCGGAGCTCCTTCAAGCGTGTCCGAGCCGTTGTTGTCAGAAATGATCCAGCCTGCCATATTCACGGCATTCGCGCCGCGATTGTAAATTTCGAACCATTCACCCAAACTGTCGGCGTTGCCCGCGAAGTTCGGATTCGGCATCAGCTCAGTGATAACGAGATCATAGGCCGACGGAAGTATCGTGAATTGCGCCGTGTTGTTTGTGCTGATCGCGTTGCCGGCGATGTCGGCAACATTGACAACCGTCAACGTGTAGGTGTTGGCCGGAAGCGACGCTCCAAAAGTCAAGCGCACGGTGTTGCCGTCCGGTTGCAGTGCAGCAGTTGTGGGATTGCCAATCCCTCCGTCGACAGAGTAGTTCGTGGCGGTTTCGGCAGTTGTCGCCTCGACGTTTTCGTCGAAGACAGCGTCAATCTGGCTATTCGTAATGACGTTTGCGGCCGCCAGGGTCGGTGGGGTAACGTCGGGAATACAAATGTGCGGCGCGGTGCCGGGCGTGCAATTGCGGTAGCGGCCCGTAGTGGCGAAAACTTCATCGGCCTCGTACCAGTTTTCGTTGTCCCAGTCCATACCGATATCGCCAGAGCAAACTTCAATAGAGTTGCCGACGTTTCCACCCGCGAGATCGGGATACATCGTCGTCAGCGAACCGTGGACAAGCGATCCACCGGTCAGAGCAGTAAAGATAGCGAGGTTGTCGCCGCCGTTGTTCAATCCCCAGCCGCCAACCGAATCGGGACACACGATTTCGCCCGTGAATTCGTCGATGGCGACATTGGAAAGGACGAGATATTGACCTGCATTAATCGTCGTTCCAGCCGGGATGTAAAGCGCACCTTCGCTGGTCGGAGGATACGCGTTGTAGTCCGTGACGATCCAACCACCGATGTTGATCGCGGCACCGGTTGTGTTGTGAATTTCGATCCACTCGACGTCGATGCTCGCAGTATCGTCATACATGATTTCGGTAATCACGACGCTGTTTGAAGCAGCGCCGAGAATCGTGAAGCCGCCCGTCAGGTTGTTTGCCACGTTGCCGGCAATATCTTGCGCCGTCGAGACGGTCAACACATAGCTATTGGGGGCAAGAGTCGGAAAGGTCAAATGTACGAGTGCGTTGTTGGTGCCGTCACGCAGTGCTGAAGATGGAGCGCCGACAGCGTTGTCAACGGAGTAGTTTGCTTCAGTCTCAGCGACGGTTTGGTTAACAGCTTCGTCGAACAGGACGTCGATTTGGGTGTTGGAAATCACGGTGACACTGACAAGCGACGGCGGAGTCACATCGCCTGCGCAAGGAGTGTTGATTGCGCCCGGTGTGCAATGGCGGTAGCGACCTACCGTTGCATACACAGTGGCTGACTCAATCCAATCCGCTGGGTTGCTGGACCAAGTTGCGTTTACATCGCACTTCTCGACCGTATTGCCTGCATTTGAAGCTGCGAGGTCGGGATAACTGCTCGACAAGTCTCCATCAATCAACGTACCGCCGGTTTGCGCGGTGTAGAGGGCAAGGTTGTCGCCCGTGTTGCCAAGTGTGAAGCTGCCGATATACTGGTTGCATTCGATAATTCCCGGAATGCCAGTACCCGCGAATCTGGTTAAGACGAGGTACGCTCCGGCGCCAATCATGGTACCACCGGGAACCTCGATCCCGCCTTCGCCGCCATCTGACGGATATACGTTGTCGTCAATGAGAACCCAACCGCCCATATTGATCGCGGCACCAGTGGTGTTATGGACTTCTACCCACTCGAAGTCCGTTCCGGCTGTATCGTCATACATAACTTCAGTAATCACGACATCACCAAAGCTCTGTGCGAACACCGGAAGTGCGAATAGGCCGAGCACCACCAAGAGAGAAATCCCTCGTAACATACGCATCATCTTCACCTCAATAAATACTGAAAAAACACGGGTCGAATGAAAAAACCATGAAGCAGTCTAAAAAGCGACAGCTTGAAAGATACGGAAAAAATGGTCGGAAATCAAGTGAATGCTTTCACGAAGTGGGTCATTTTCAATAGGTTAGAGCTATGTGAGTTGGTCATTTAAGTTATTGGTATTGACGGGAATATTAGCATTCTGGAGGGGAATTTCAGAAGAAAAGTGTGGATAACTTTTTGACTCAGAGGCATGCACCTGAGGAGACAAGAAAAGGCATCAATTTTTGTGCAGAGTGGGCAGAGACTTCATCTGGAAACTCAGGGGCCGAGACCAAATTGACAGCATAAAAAACGCCCCTTGGCTCCAAGGGGCGCTTAGTATCTGTGATTTCAGCAACTAACCTGTTTCGACAGTCGTGTCCAACTCGAGAGTTTGGAAACTCTGGCTAACATCTTCCAATTCAAACGGTTTGGGAAGCACGGCATTAGGTCCGTCCGGCAAGTCTTCCGAATGTGTATCGGTTAGGCCAACACAAGGCACACTTCCACAGCGGGCTCGAACCATTTCAACCCAATCACCTGGTTGATCAAAATCACCCAGATCTATCATCACAAATTCAGGACGAACGTCCGAACGAACAAGGTACAAGGTCGCGTCGTCAAGATTCGTAAATACTTCGCACGGATGTCCCAAGTGTTCGAGCATTCTGCGCGCAACGTCCCGCACCGTTGGATTTGTCACAACGAGCATTCCCGGTCCAAGCGGCACAAACGCTTCTGTTTGAGGTTCCGGTTCGGTGTTCATCGTTTCTGAAAGCCGCTCAGCAACGGATTGAGCATAGTCCGCCAATTCGTGAATATTCCGACGCTCTTCTTCAACGACACGTGAAACGACAACCAGCAGCGTGGGCTCGCCTTCAATCTTGACAAGTTCATGTTCAAACGAGCACGGAACGATTTGTCCGTCGCCGCGCTGCAATTGCACGGAAGCCCGCAAGGTATCTTCAAGCCACGGCCAATCCGCGTACTCGTCCATTGACTTGCCGACCAATCCCGGATGAATCGCGCCGAACAGATCTGACGCGGACAGATTGGCTTCCTGAATCATGTGTGTGCGCGGATCGACCAGCAGAATAGCTTCGTCGCAAAGCCCGCACAGAGTGTTGAAATTTTCCTGTGCTTGATGCAACGCGATTTGCAGACTCTGCGAATCGGATTTCTTTTGACCGTAAAGGAGCATTCCGCTGGCCGTATGCACGGGATGAAACTCATACAGCCGGGAGCCAAACAGACTTTCGAATTTTTGAGCCCTGTCCGGGTCAGTCAGCGCAGCCAAGTTTGAAAGCTCGAGACCGGGAAGAACCTCGTGCAGCAGCGGAGAGTCAGCAAGTTTTGTGTTCACATCCAGTGCCGCTCGATTGCATTCGAAGACTCGACCCTCTTCGTTGATCAGCATAATCGGCTGCGGATTGAGCGAATCAACAGTTGCAGTATTTGCTAAAGTGGTCGGTTGGGTTGATGCGGATGCCTGCGCATTTTCGACAAACTCCAAAGCAACAGGGCCGGACTGCTCGATGCTTCCCGACAGCTTAGTTGCCACGATTTTGCCGTCAAAATAGTGCTTGTTGTTGCGACTCAGAAGCCACGATCCGCCTGCGTAGTCAGAACCGGCCGCCTTGATGAAAAACTCTCTCAGTGTCCCGCTAAAATCTTTGCCGATTACAGTAATCGACTCATCGGGTTGGCCGCCTTTGGGCAAATACAGAAGTTCTCGTGCCGCCGAGTTCACGCGCAGCAGCCTGCCGGATTCGTCAGCTACACACATGGGCGTGCGCACGGCTTGGAATATCTGCCGAAACGTCACAGGATCGCGAGTCGGTTTTCCGTCTTCCGTTTCGCCTTGCGGAGCCGCATCTTCGGGCTCAGATTTCTTACGCGGACGGAGAACAAACACGAGCATGGCCGTTCCAGCCGCCAACAGCAGCAACGCTCCCGCAGCCGTTCCTGCGTTAGTTGGCGAACTTATCTCCGATACAACCAGCAACGGTTGCATGCCCGGTACGTGGATCCTGCAGAACGCCAGAGGTAAGCCGTCGTCCATAGTGATTAGGCCACTCGCTTGAGACAACAGAATTCCCCAAGTTCCGACCCCGATCGGAGGCTCCGAACGGCGGGCGGATGCGAGGTACGTGTCTTTTGGTCCATTCATCAACACCCACTCGGCTGGTGGGTCAGTAGGGACCTTGAACAAATCTTGCGCGTCGATGAAAGCCACAAGCCTCCCTGGGGAAGTGTTCTTGTCATCCGCAGGCGGTGCATATTGCAAGACCAGACAACGCTTTGCGCCATTAGATTTTTCAGTCAGGATAATGTCCGGCGCGTCCTGCTGGGCAAAGTCATCCAAGGCTTCTCCCAATCCGGTGCTGTCTCCCGTAAGCGCGTGCGTGTCGCCGTTGGCACGAAGCAACGCCCAGCCTCTCGGTTTCGCCAGTCCCGCAGGCCAATCATCGGTCATTTGTTCAATTTTGTTTTCGACGCGCCAAGCCGCCCAATCTGACGGATGCTCGACGACAACGGTGACTCCGTGGCGCAGAAGTTGGTCCCGAAAGGCGGATCTGACCGACAAAATCTGGGTTTCCCACGAAGACGCGAGGTTTTTGAGTCTGGCCATTTCCAGCTCTTGAAAATCCCCTTCTGCCGTACGAAGGTGGCCCATAGAGAGCAGCGCCCCTCCAAGGAGGCCGGTCAAACCGACAGCAATTCCGATGATTTTGACGAATGGTCGCATGCGATGAAACCCGTGACAAAGCGTTGAGAGTATGAATTTGACCATTCAGTTCGCAAAATCGGTGCCTCAGTCGCTCGTCTTGACACTCAGCGGCAAATTCGGTAACTTTTGTGTTTACAGAACGTGGGAGAAGGACAACGGACGGCAGGGACGGGGTCCAGTGTATTGTGCAAGCGTGAGGACGGATGAAACGCAAGGGAGAGGGACATGGGAGGTAGAATCACGGTTTTTTGGGGTCTTTTGTGTTTAGTTGCAACTCTTAGTTTTGCTCAGCCTCCGGTGATTCAGGTAGATGAGACGATGAGCGACCGCGGCGAATTCTATCACGTGGTTATGGCTCAGCGTGACACCGTTGAACCCGGAGTCTATTTGACAGGCATCGGGCGCCAGCAGTTCTATCAGGCTTACGCCGTGAAAATGGACGAAAGCGGTGCTCCGACGTGGTCGCGGTTGTGGGGACAAACGTTGTTCATGTACGATTGCCTGTGGCGAAACGGCTCCGGTAGAATGGTCGGATATACAACCGAAAACAGCACGAACGATTACAAAGTCGTCTTGTTTAACGGCGCAGGCAGCTTGCAGGGACAGTGGGACTTCGGCGGCAATGCGCGCGCCGACCGTGCTTTTTCCTCGATGTACTACGACAGTGTCAACATGCTGATTGTCGGCATGGTGGATCCCGGCGATTCAAGTTTGACCGACGGCAGCTTGGTGCTTGTTGACGATCAAGGTTCTGTTGAGTGGTCAAGAACGTACCACGAATCCGCCGTGATCAGACGCGTGCAACGTGTCGATTCCGCCAATCTTATCCTGTTTGGAACCGCCGACAGCGCAGCCGGACGCAACAAAGATTTTTGGGTGGGCCATACTGATTCTGCCGGCACGCTCCTAAGTTCACATCGCTTCGGCGCGAGCAAAGCAGAGGAACTGTTTGATGCCGTGCGAGTGGACTCGAGTTTGACGCTTTTGTTGGGATCGACCCATTCATTCGGAGACAGCACAAAGACGAATATCTTCGTGCTCGCGACGAATGACAGCGGCGACAGCCTCTGGTCGGATGTTCTGGGTGGGCCGGAAAACGACGCCGGGCTTTGTATTCTGCCCGTCGCCGACCGGGACAGCGGTTTTGTAATCGGCGGATATTGGTCCGAACCGTTGTTGGGCACGCACAACGCGTTTCTGATGAAGTACGACCAGAACTTTGACAGCCTCTGGACCATTTTGGAATATGACACGGTGAACTCAAGCGAGTTCCGCGACGTGGCGATTGATACGTTGTACCGCTATCACGCAGTCGGAATTCGGCACACGGATTTCCCGCACGGATACTACGTGCGGACGGACGTGGATCCAAGAGCTCCGCTGCAGCACAATCCAGAGCCGTTTGACTTGATCAGCCCGGAAGACGGCGCCTTCTTTACAGTCGATACCATCCGCTTCAGGTGGGAATCGACCACGGACCCTGATCCGGGCGATCACATTGCCTATGCGCTGCTGTTTGACACGGACAGCTTGTTTGACGATCCTATTGCCATTGGGCCGCTGCAGGATACGACGTATCTGTTGACGACAACCGCGGATATTTACGACCGCTATTGGCTTGTCGTGGCTCAAGATCAACACTCGAATCTGACCTACTGCTCGGAAGATTTTCGTCACGTTCGCAAGATTCATCCGGACTCGACTCGAGCCTTCAGCTTGTTGGAGCCGCCGAACGGAAGTCCGATTCCCATGCCGTCGTCTTTGTTCTCATGGGAACATGCGATTGACCCGGACAGCTTGGATGAACAGGTTTTCTATTGTTTGTTCTTCCAAGTTGGTGATTCGCTCTCACTGATTGACACTCTCTACGAGAATTTCGCCAACGTGAATTTTACTGATCACCCGTTCATTCATCAAAGCGACACGGTCACTTGGTGGGTAGTCGCGAATAGCATGTATCCGCAAATGCAGCGTCATTCAAGTGAAACGTGGACATTTGTGAATTGGAATGTGTCTGTAGACGACGGGAACTCGCTGCCAACCGAATTTGCGTTGGAGCCGCCGTACCCGAATCCGTTTAATGCCGCCGCGACTCTGGAATTTTCGTTGGTCCAGCCGGGCGACATCCGTTTGGAGATTTTTGACATTACCGGGCGCGTTGTGGCCACCCTTGCGCAAGGCGGCTACACAGTCGGCACTCACCGGGCGCACTGGAATGCGGAAAACACGGCTACCGGTTTGTACTTCGCGCGCTTGACTCAAGGTGTTCAAGTTTCCACACGGAAGCTGCTTTTGATAAAGTAAGTTTGCCGTTTTCTCAGTAAGGAGAACGTGTTTGGTCCTGCAACTCTTGATCGGTTTACTGATTCTCCTGAGTGGAACGGAGGCTCTGCACGCGCAAAGTTTCACGTCGCGAGTCGTGGCGCGCGACATGGGCGAAGCCTTAGACGTAAACGCACATGACTATGACGGCGACGGCGATATCGACTTGATGGTTTCGACGTGGTCGGCCGGAGGTGTTTACTACTACGAACACGGGCCGCTGGATACGCTTGTGCAGACGGAACTGTACGTCAGCAGCGGAGCGGGACGGTTGATCGACACAGGCGATTTTGACCACGACGGCGACTTGGATGTCGTTTTTGCATCATTCAGCGAAGACCGCTTGATCATGCTGACCAACGGTCCGGGCGAAACGCCAGCGCAGAGATTCAGTTTGAGATTTCTCTCGGAAGAAATGCACAAACCGTTCGCGGTACTTGCGGCGGATTTCTCGGGAGACCAACTGACGGACATCATAACGACTGAAGTTGAAAGCGCCTACGAAGCCATCCGGCTGTATGAGCAAATTGGCGGCGACCCCACCGAAATTTGGCGCAGTACGATTTCCGGCGCGCGCGATCCTTTGGGAGTCGCGACCGCAGACATCGACCATGACGGTATAGACGAAATCCTGGTCGCGGTTGCGGCTGAGGACGGCGGATTGTTCGTTATGCGGCGAACACAAACCGGAGGCTATGCGATCAGCCAAGACATTCCCAATGTCTACTTGGTCGCCGTAGCTGCCGCGGATCTGGACGGGAACGGCGATTTGGATGTAGTCGGCTGTGATTTTTCAAACAGTCAAGTTCGCCGCTGGGAAAAAACTTCAAACGGCTGGACGTCGCGGCCGATGCCTGGCACGCTGATTCACCCCCGCGATGTAGTCGTTGCGGATTTTGATGCGGATGGTTTGTTGGATATTGCGGCCACGGGAGAAGGCACCGGAGCTTCCGGAGGCGGTGTCGCGTGGTGGCGGCAAACAACTGCGGGTACGTTTACCTTTCAAAGTTTGACGTCGACGTCGGGATTCTTTGGACTGGAAGCCGTCGACTATGACCGCGACGGAGATATTGACATTCTTGCCGCGAATTACCTACTTGAGCAGATCTTTTTGTTCGCCAATCAAATGGGTACGCCGACGCGTATCATTGGCAACGTGACAGGCGAACGCGGCGGCGAGCCGATTGAAGGTGCGGTAGTTACGGCAATCGAAACTGGTGTTTCTGCCATTGCTGACGCAAATGGGCGTTTCGAGCTGGGAATGATCGAAGGAACGTTTACTTTGCGGGCGCAGCATCCATGCTGGGACTCGACCTTTGTCACGGATGTGCTCACCGTCGAGAACGACACGACCTACGCGAACTTTGAAATGCGCAGACCGGTCATGGACTTGCCGGTGACGTCGCTGAATCTATTCGTTCAGAATGGTCGGCTCTCGACGTACGATTTGTCAATCCAGAATACTGGAGACGCCACTCTAAGTCTTTCGGCGGAAGTTGAAATTGTCGCTCCCGTCAGTGGGTGGGCGTCGGTGTCTCCGTCCGGATTGACCGTCCCAGCGGGGCAGAATGGAATGTTGACGTTGTCGTTTACTCCCGACACGACCAACGACAACCAATACGACTATCTCGGAACACTGATGCTC
Organism: Calditrichota bacterium; assembly: GCA_020637445.1. Classification (NCBI taxonomy): domain Bacteria; kingdom Pseudomonadati; phylum Calditrichota; species Calditrichota bacterium. Next base: position 533,660 of record JACJVZ010000001.1, read on the forward strand.
CACACCAATTCATGTCCGGATACGGTGTTTGAAATGCCGTTGGTGCTCATCGTGTTGGATGCGCCGGAACGCAAGCAAGGCATATTGCCGACCAAAACCGGTCTTGCTCCGGCCTTTCCCAATCCATTCAATCCTTCAGTGACGCTGCCCGCCGACATTGCGGCCGGACAAGAGTATAGCTTGCGGATCTACGATGTTTTGGGTCGTGAGGCAGCAGTACTTTTTGAAGGTCAACTTCATCCGGGCAGCTATGAGTTTAGTTGGAACGCCGCTCACATGGCCGCGGGCCGCTACGTTGCGGTGTTGCGCGCCGCGAGTGGAGCAAGTTGGGACACACCTTTGGTTTTGATCAAGTAACTTAGCGATAATGAGGCTACGAAGATGAGTGCAACGGGGACATTTGCGACAAAAGTAGGTCTGGCTGAAATGCTCAAGGGCGGCGTGATCATGGACGTCACGAACGCCGAACAAGCGCGCATCGCCGAAAAAGCGGGTGCCTGCGCGGTGATGGCGCTTGAGCGTGTTCCGGCCGATATCAGACGTGACGGCGGCGTGGCACGCATGTCCGACGTCGCCGTGATTCGCGAAATTCAAGACACAGTTTCTATTCCGGTGATGGCCAAGTGCCGTATCGGTCATTTTGCCGAAGCACAAGTGCTTCAAGCGCTCGAAATAGACTTCATCGATGAAAGCGAAGTTCTGACTCCGGCGGATGAGCAGTTCCACGTCGACAAACACAAGTTCAAGGCGCCGTTCGTTTGTGGTTGCCGGAACTTGGGCGAAGCACTGCGCAGAATCGCTGAAGGTGCGGCGATGATTCGCACCAAAGGCGAAGCGGGCACGGGCAATATTGTCGAGGCCGTGCGCCACATGCGCTCGGTGATGAATGACATTCGCAAAGTGAAACTGATGGGCGACGAAGAGCTTGTGAATTTCGGCAAAGAGATCGGTGCGCCGTTCGAGCTGTTGAAGCAAGTGCGCGAGTTGGGCAAACTGCCCGTGCCGAATTTCGCGGCAGGCGGAATTGCGACTCCGGCGGACGCATCGCTGATGTTGCAGCTTGGCGCGGAAGCGGTGTTTGTAGGTTCGGGAATTTTCAAGAGCGACGATCCGGCGGCTCGCGCGGAGGCGATTGTTTTGGCGACGACCCATTACATGGACCCGGAAGTTTTGGTTCGCGTGTCGACGGGATTGCGCGGCGCGATGAGCGGGCTCGACGTGCGCTCGATGGACGAGTCGGAATTGCTCTCTACACGCGGATGGTAGAAGGGCTTGTGATGGCGCGGGTGGGCGTGCTGGCTTTGCAGGGCGATTTCCCGATGCACGAGAAGCGGCTTAAGAATCTAAGCTGTGACGTTGTGCAGGTGAGAACTCCGCGCGACTTAGACGGCTTGGATGCTCTGATTTGGCCCGGAGGCGAGAGCACGACCATGACGCGTGTGATGAGCGAAGAGTTGCGCGCGGCATTGACGGAGTTTTGCTCGACTCATCCTGTGTGGGGAACGTGCGCGGGCATGATCATGCTTTCGCATACTGATCCCGATCCGCGTGTGCAAACTCTGGGACTGGCGGACGTGCACGTTAACCGCAACGGCTGGGGGCGGCAGGTGCACTCTTTTGAAGCCGAACTCAGAGTGTGCGCCGAATTGGAAGAAGCAAGGCCCGCTGTTGGACTGTTCATTCGAGCACCGCGCGTGATGCGGACGGGGAAGGGTGTGCGCGTGTTGGCGCGGTATCGAGACGAACCGGTTGCGCTGGAGCAGGGAAATATTTTGTTAACGACATTTCATCCGGAACTGACGGAGGACGACCGGTTTCACAGGTTGTTTCTGTCGAGGATTTTGGAAACTCACAAGAATCGCATCGAAAGCACGGGAGACCGAACTTGAACTCTCATCGATTTATTCGCGCGTTGATCGGCGCGCTGGTTATTGTCGCGGCCATCTCCGCCGTCAGTTGCGACGAACGCAATACGGCGGACATTCCGCCGGTGGTGTATTCGCTGAAACAGAATATTTTGACAAATGGGTCGGCACAATACGTAGATTTGCAAGACTATCTGCTCGGGGTCGCGGCGGCCTCGTCCGGTACATATGTTTATGATATTAGTCAATTGGATAGCCCGGTAGAGCTGTTTCACCGTGAGCTGGCCGAGCCTTTGTATGCAACAGGAGTTGCGGTTGACCTTGTAAATCGCATTGTATTTACATCCGCGGACGGGTCTTCGATTGGCGACAGATTTCCTCTGGACTTTATTGATACTGGCGAAAGAATCGGTAGCGCCCTTGTTGATGGCCCAATCGTTGACATGGAATTCGTCAGCACAACTGAACGATTTAACCTGTGGACGGTGGACAATTCGAGCGGAGATGGCCTATCTGTATCGTCCTATTGCTACGATACGGACCTCATGGACTTCTTGCCAAACTGCATTCAAGATAGATTTGGATACGAACACTTTAGCTCTCGGATGCGGGGGATGGGCAGAAAAGGTGAGTTGTTTGCTCTCGCCCTTAATGATTATAGAGTAAGATTGCACGATTCAAACGACGCGGCGTCGCTTTCCGAAGTTGAAACACCGGGAGATCCTTACGATTGTGCTTGGGTTGGTGACTTCGTACTCGTTGCCGATAATTTCTTCATAACAATAATAAATGCCGCGAACATAGACAGCCCTATGGTTGTCTCGACCTACGTCATTCCGGGCGCAGATCGGTTGCAGAAGATTGTTGTGGATGGGAACTTTGCTGTTTTGCTGGATGACTCGGACGGCCTTTACATTGTTGATGTAACCGATCCGATGAAACCGGAACTTGTACAATCGATCAGCTTGCCCGAGCCGACTTGCGTTTCAGCCTACAACGGCACTATGGTCGCCTCCGACGAGCAGCTTGGTGTGTTGATCTATCAGAGATAATCACAAGAAACTTGTGAATGAAAAAAGCCCCGGAATTTCCGGGGCTTTTTCATTTGTAGTGCATTGAACCTATTTGACGTGTTCGTAGATTACGTTCCACATTTCTTCGCGGCCTTCGTGTTTTGCGCTCGAATAGGGAACTACAGCGGACGCGCCGAGTGAAAGCGCAGGTCCGCGGATGCTGGTCAGCGCTTTGTCGCGTTCTTGCCTGTTCAGCTTGTCAATCTTTGTGGCGACAACAATGAAATTGCGGCGGTAGAATTGAAGCGCCTGAATCATTTGCATGTCAAGGTCCGTCAGCCCGCGTCGTGAATCTGCAATCAAAACAACCAAGTTCAGTCGCGGCGATTCCGCGAGATAATCTTCAAGAAATCCCGACCACTCTTCCTGCAATGACTTTGAGACCTTTGCATAGCCGTACCCCGGCAAGTCAACGAAATAGCAAAGCGACCCGCCGATCTTAAAATAGTTGAGAAGCCGCGTTTTGCCCGGCGTCGCCGAAGCCAGCGCAAGTCCTTTGCGATTCAGGAGCGAATTGATCAGCGACGACTTCCCCACGTTGCTGCGGCCCACAAATGCAATTTCAGGCAATGCCGGCTTGGGTGCTTGGGCAAGATCCGTGCAGGACTTGACGAACTCTGCTTGCGGAATGGTTTTGACGGATGGCACGGTTTAGTGTGATGATGTATCTCGAGCGGACGTCGCCGCAACGGCCCGCGAGCGCTTCTTCACCGGGAACAATTCGCGCCAAACGTCCGTGATGTTTTCCGCGAAGATGACGTCCATGCCGTCGCGCAGCGGTTCGTCGAGTTCTTTCCAATCCGGTTCGTTCTCAGCGGGAACGATCAGTTTGCGAATGCCAGCGCGTTTGGCGGCCATGGTTTTCTCGGCAAGTCCTCCGATTGGCAGAACGTACCCTCGCAACGTTATCTCTCCGGTCATGGCGATGTCCGCGGGAACCGGCGCCGACGTCAGGGCAGAAAGTAATGCCGTCGCGAGTGTGATGCCCGCCGAAGGTCCGTCTTTCGGCGTCGCCGCTTCGGGAATATGGAAGTGCACGTCGAGCTTTTGTACGAAATCCGCTTGCACACCCCAATCGCTGCCGTGTGCGCGAATAAATGACATCGCGGCATGCGCGGACTCTTTCATGACGTCGCCGAGTCGGCCCGTGAGCTGTATCGCCCCTTTGCCTTTCATCACACTCGCCTGAATATTGAGAATTTCACCGCCTTGCGACGTCCAAGCAAGACCGACGGCGGTTCCAATCCGATCACCCTTGTCAATCTGATTGTCCTTGTAGGGCGGCGCCCCCAAAAGTTTGTCGAGTTTGTCGGTCGAAACCACCACTGTATTGCCAACTTCGCGCGCGTTTTCCCGTGCGACCTTTCGGCAAACACGCGCCATAAGACGCTCAAGTTCACGCACGCCCGATTCGCGAGTATAGGAAGAAACTATTTTGTCCATCGCCGCCGGATCAATACTCAGTTCCGCTTCCCTCAGTCCGTGGTCGCGGATTTGCTTGGGCAGCAAAAACTCGTTTGCGATGTGCAGCTTCTCGTGGTGGAGGTAGCCATGCAGATCAATAATTTCCATACGATCCTGCAACGGCAGCGGAATATCATGTTGAATGTTCGCCGTCGTGATGAACAGAATTTGCGATAAGTCAAAATCAACTTCGAGATAGTGATCCGAAAACGTCGAGTTCTGTTCGGGATCAAGAACTTCGAGCAGGGCGGAGGACGGATCGCCGCGAAAATCCGACGACATCTTATCCACTTCGTCAAGCAGGAAGATCGGGTTCATCGATCCGGCGCGCTTCATGCCTTGAATAATTCGTCCCGGCATCGAGCCAATGTATGTTCTGCGGTGGCCGCGAATTTCAGCTTCGTCGCGCACTCCGCCAAGTGAAATGCGCACAAAATTTCGTCCCATCGCCCGTGCAATCGACCTTCCCAACGACGTCTTGCCGACTCCCGGAGGACCGACCAAACAGAGAATCGGCCCGCGAATCTTTTCGACTCTCGCAAGTACGGCAAGATGCTCGAGAATTCTTTCCTTGGGTTTGCGCAGACCGAAGTGGTCTTCGTCGAGAATACGCTGTGCTTCCGCCAAGTCCAGCCTGTCGGTCGTCGTCACACCCCACGGCATTGCAAACAGCCAGTCAAGATAGTTCTTGATGACCGTCGCTTCCGGCGACATCATCGGCATACTTTTGAGCTTGTCCATCTCCTCTTCGGCACGCTGTCGAACTTCTTTTGGCATTCGCAGCTTACGCATTTTCTTCTTGTACGCGATGACGTCGGAAAACTCCTCGTCGCTTTCTTCTCCGAGCTCTTTCTTGATGATGCGCATTTGTTCTTGCAGAAAGAAGTTGCGCTGAGTCTTGGAAATCTTCTCGCGCACTTGCCCTTCGATATTGCGCTCGATCTTCAGAATCTCAATTTCTTCGTCGAGGGTGCGGTTGATGATCTGGTACTGCTCGGGAACGTACGATTGCTCGAGAATGTCCTGTTTGCGAACGGCCACCATTGGCAAATGCGCGGCGATGAAATCCGCGACGGCCACGGGTTCATTGAGGTTGTTCAATGTCAGGAGAATTTCGTCGGGCAGTTGACGGTTCAGACTCACGTAGTCACGGAACCCGCGCAGCGCGACCTTCATATGCGCGCGCGCTTCGGCACCGTCGGCGCCTCGTATCTCCATCGGTTCGATCGACGCATACAAACAATCGTCCTCCGGCGACCACGACGAGATCTTCGCGCGGCGCACTCCTTCGACGAGTACCTTCACGAGTCCGTTTGGAAGTTTTAGGGTCTGCAGCACGTTTGCGACGACGCCGATTTCGAACAGATCTGCGGGAGTGACTTCTTCCGTTCCGGGGTCACGCTGAGTTACCAACAAGATGCGCCGCTCGTTGAGCATGGCTTTTTCTATGGCAACCAGCGTCGCGGCGCGGCCAATCAGCAGCGGAAAAATCATAGAGGGAAAAACAACCACATCGCGCAGAGGAAGGACGGGCAGGAGTTCGGGATCGCGGGTCTCGAGGGTTTCGAAAGACATGTAAAATCAGGGAATATTGTGAAGAAAAAAAACAAACCGGCTGGATATTACACCAGCCGGTCGGAAAGATACGAAAATTCAGGCAGAAATGCTAAGGGTCGGACTTAGATTTCTCTCCGCAGCCGTTTCACGGGAATACTTAGTTGTTCACGGTATTTCTGCACGGTACGGCGAGCGATGGGAAAGCCTTCGATAGCAAGCATTTCAGCGATGGCCTGATCGCTTAGTGGATCGCTCTTGTTTTCTGCGTCGATGATTTCCTGAAGTCGAGACTTGATGACCTTCGTGGAAATCTCCTCGCCGTCGGAAGTTTCCATGCGTTCGCTGAAAAAGTACTTCAGCTCAAACACGCCCCACTCCGTTTGCACGTACTTGCCGTTGGTTACGCGGGAAATCGTGGAAATGTCCATTCCGATGTCCTCGGCGATATCCTGCAGAATCATCGGCTTCAAAAACTCACGGCCCTTCATGAAGAAATCTTTCTGGCGTTCAACGATCGCGCGCATCGTTCGCAGAATCGTCGCGCGGCGTTGGTGGATCGCATTGATAAACCAACGAGCACTCTCGAGTTTGCGCGTCACAAATTCCTTGACCTTCTTGTCCGTATTGCCGGACAAGAACATCTCTTTGTAAGCCGTATTGACATGGAAATTCGGTGTATTGCCGTCGTTCAGATACACCGCGAAATCGCCTTCATCGTCGACGCGCGCCACGACCAAATCAGGAACGACGTAGTTTTGTTTTTCGTCGAAATAGCCTTCGCCCGGTTTCGGGTTCAGCCTGCGAATTTCTTCGTACGCATCCTTGACGTCTTCGAGTGTGACCGCCAGTTTGCGCGCGACGACTTCGAATCTCTTATTCATGAAATCGTCGTAGGCTTCTTCGAGCATGCGGATCGGAATCTTGAAATCCTGCGGATTGTCTTTCTGACGGAGTTGTATCAACAGGCATTCGCGCAAATCACGAGCGGCGATTCCCGGGGGATCGAGTTCTTGAACGATTTTCAGCACTCGCTGTGCGACGGGAACCTCGACATTGAGCTCGCGTGCGATCTCTTCGATTGGATAACTCAGGAATCCGTCCGGATTAACGGAACCGATGATATATTGACCGACACGGTACTCTTCGTCTGTCAGGCGCTGCAAACGGAGTTGATCTTCAAGATGTTCCGCCAGTGACTGCACAAAGGGGCGGGGGAGGTCCGTCAGCTCGTCGCCTGTGCCGGTAAACCGGGAGGCGCGGTAGCTTGCGTGTTCGTCGTCGTTCAGAAAACTGTCCCAGTCGACGTCATCATCAAATGCCTTTTCGTGCGTCTCAGGCTCTTCGCGTTCGGCGCGGGAAGGTGCTTCAAACCCGGCGGAATCGCCAGAATCTTCCAATGAAGCGGAGGATTGGTCAGTTTCGACTTCGGACAGGGCCTTGTCCACAACGACCTCATCTTCAGCTATCTCCTCCAAAAACGGATTTTCCTGAAGTTCCGCGCGCACACGGAGCTCCAGCTCCAGCATGGGGAGTTGAATAAGCTCACTCCGCAGGATTTGCTGCGGCTGGAGATATTGCTGAAGTTCGGGTTTAAGGACTTGTCTCAGTTCCATCAGATACCCTCATGGTCCGGTCGGTGGGGGTTTTGTCGTTCAAACGGATCCAAGTGGGCGGACCCAAACCGACAAAACGTTGGCAGATACCCTGAAATGCGCAAGGCACGTGCCAATCGACTCACAACTCAACCAAACGCGCAAAGATTGTTAGAAAGATACGTGTAAATCACTGAAAATGTTATCTTGCTGTGTTAGATAGCTTCGCCGCAGGGCAGCATATGGGCAGGAATCTCTGCCCATCAAACAACTTCCCGGCAAAGCAGGTGCTATAGCATTGGTCACAAGCGGAAAGAATCGCCGAGGTAGATTCGGCGGGCCTCCTCGCTGTTTGCCAAAAACTCAGCAGATCCTTCCATCAAGAGCTTGCCGCTGTAGATCAGATAGGCTCGGTCTGTGATGGCCAAAGTTTCGCGGACATTGTGGTCCGTGATCAAGACGCCGATTCCGCGATCCTTGAGCGACCTAACGATGGCCTGAATATCGGCCACTGCGATAGGGTCAATGCCGGCAAAAGGTTCATCCAATAGCATGAACTTGGGTCTGGTCACGAGGGAGCGTGCAATCTCAACCCGCCGCCGCTCTCCGCCCGACAACTGAAACCCGCGATTGTTGACGACGTGCTCAAGTCGAAACTCAGCGAGCAGTTCATCCGCCCGCAGCTTTCTTTCGGCGCGCGAGATCGGCAACAGCTCCAAAATAGCCATCAAGTTTTCACGAACAGTGAGCTTGCGGAAAACCGACGGCTCTTGAGAAAGGTAGCCCATGCCCAGCCGTGCCCGTTTGTACATCGGCCAGTCCGTGACTTCAGTGTCGCCCAAATAGACATGACCTGATTTTGGCCGAATCATGCCGGTCACCATGTAGAAGGTCGTCGTCTTACCTGCTCCGTTGGGCCCCAAGAGGCCGACAATTTCGCCCGTGCGAACTTGCACGGAAACGCCGTCTACGACTTTTCGCTTGCCATAGTACTTCACGAGCTCATCGCCGCGCAAGGTGATCGTGAGGCTTGGCGAGGAAGCGGTCTCAGTCGAAGTAGTTTCCACTAAGTTGTTCACGCAGCATCCTCTTCGTTTTTGCGGCGCGCCATCCAAAACCCGACGCCAACCAGCAGAAGCGCAAGGAAATACGAGGCTGTTGCGACGTTAACGCCCAACCGCTCGCGGTTGCCCATGTACTCAAATACAATAGAGTGATTTCCTGCCGGCAAATAAAGTCCTCGAATGAACCCGTTTACGAGATAAATTTCGCTTTCCTGTCCGTCTACAGTGGCTTTCCATTCAGGCTTGTAGTAAGCGTCCGCGAGCACCATGAATCCCGGTGAAGCATTAGACGTTGAAATCTCGACGTGATGAGTTGCATACTTCGTAACGTCTGCCTTTGACTGTGCAGCAGAGCCGATTCTCCCCGGCAGTGCGTGCTCAATGACGGCAACACGAGTGAATGGAAATCCGGGACGACGCATGGTTTCAAACGCATTCGTCCGCTCGGGAATTACGAGCACTGAGTCGATAAAGTACGCTCGCTGCTTGGCTCCCGGAATCAGATAGGCAGCCATCTTCGCCGATCCGTCTTCGAAGGCCTTCGTAAATCCCATTTCCTCCGGCAGCAATCCTTCGGTGATCATGTACTGGCAGTTTAGCGATGCCAATAGCTCGGTATTGACCGGAAACTGCCGGTTCGTGCCGTTGTAAAAAAGATTGTCCGCGACGTCCTGCCAACTGCGCAGCTTCGCACCGTGATAGCCTCCAAGAGATTCCACGTCCCATGCCGCCCACCGGTTATCTTGATTCAATCTGCCAACCGGAAATACGCGGAAGACATTGTCCTTTTCTGCTTGTTGGAGTGCCGTTACGACTCTATTCGGGCTAAGTGACGTCAATTGTTGTCCGCGCGGCTGCGGTGAAAAGAAATTCTGATCGAACAGTCCGAGATCGGCAACGGTTAGAATGAGCATTGCGGCGATCAGCAATGTCTTGGTCAGCTTCTTCAGAAGATAGAAATAAACTGCGGCAAGCGTAAGCGCAATTAAGAACAAACGGACGGTGAAGTCGCTCGCAAACATTGCGGCACGCTGGCCGATTACTTGAGGCAATTGCGCTCCGTAGCGCTGCGCCTCTCCATCTTTGGTCAAAGCCGCCAAACTCTTGGCCAGCGATTCACCTCCAACCAAACCAATGACGAGCAGCACGACCGCCGCGATCAGAGCATACTTGATTGCTTTGTGCCACTTCTCATTATCTTGGTTTTCCTCCAGTTTGCGGAACCCAAACGCCGCAAGCAGGGCCGCCGAGATTATTACGAGCAACAGAATCAATGAAGGCGTACGGAACTTGTCGAAGAACGGGACATAATTAAAGAAGAACCCGTAAAACGCCTGGAAGTGTTTTCCGAAAGAAAGTAAAATCGAAAAGACGGACACGCTAAGGAGTCCCCAGACGAACCTGCTCTTCTTGCCGATTAGTGCAAGAATCGCGAAGATCAACGGAACAACACCGAAGTAAAAACTCGACGACGTGAACAGCATGTCGCCCCAATAGGTCGGCGACTTGAGGCCGTACCACGAAGGGAAAATGAACGTGACGAGTTCAGCGGGTGCCATGCTCCACGAAGTCGCATCTTCGATTGAATATCCACTTTGTCCCGCCGCGCCGATCGCCGGGCCGATGCCGCGAATCGACCATTGAACATATTCAAACAACGGCAAGTACCACAGAGCTCCTACTCCCGCGGCGACCACAACCGCGATGGCCATTTGTCCGCCTGCGGTGATGACGTTCTTTGCGCTGCCTTCGCGGAACTCGTGAATCGCCCACGTGACAAACAGAATCAAAACGGAAACTCCCGTGTAGAAAAGCACCTGCGTGTGACCGCCGTGTTGAATCTGCCATCCGAAAACCATGCAAAATAGAGCAAGGTCAAGCAACCGTCGTTTCTCGAAAACCTGCCAACCCAAGAACATCAAAATCGGAATGTAAATGAAGGTCGCGAGTTTGCCGCCGTGCGATGCGGTTACCAATGAAATAAAATACGGATTCCAAGCCAGTACCAATCCGCACAGCACCGCAATCAAGACACTGAATCCCAATCTTCGCAGAGCATAGTAGACGAACAGTCCCGCATAGAGCATCAATGCGACAAGCCACTTTTCGCCGCGCGTCGGGCCGTCATACTTGCCCAGCAGCAGCACGTAGTTCGTGAACATGTCCGCCCAGTAGCGCGGGTTCACCCACTTGTAGGCAAGTGAATACGGAGCTTCGAGGTACTCGTAATTTGAATACGCTCCGGCGGCGAAAGAAGGAAAACCGCCGAAGAGGTCGGAACACCACAGCGGATACTTGCCGCTTTCGGCTTCGTGGATCGCGAAAGTGTTCAGCGCGACTGAAGCCTCCGTATCGTCGCCGGCCGAGAAAACCTTGTTGCCGATCACGACTTGATTGAACAACACCACAACCAAGATGTACAATGCCAAAACGCCGAAGACGTCAGGCAGCCACTTGGGCAGCGGTTTCTTTTCGGGCGATGCGACGGGGGCGGGTTTCGCGTGTTTAGCGCTCACAAGTGTCTCCGGTCAGGGTTTGCGTGCTGCGGGATTCGCAACAAAAGATTCTGGGGTGTATTTTCCTTCAGTACCGCCTTCCACGCGGATGCGCGAGATGCGGTGATTGTCAAACGAGATGAGCAGCCTGTCCCCGCTTGTAGTGTTTAGGCCTTCAGCTTCTTGCTTGTCGCGCACATAATACGTGGCGGTCGCGTTCTCTTCTACCAATGCTCGGGACAATGTGCTCTGTTCAATCCACAGGGTCATCAGTTTGCCGGTGAGAATTTGCCGAGGCGAAGCCGGCAGCGTGTCGGCCGGACTTGAAGCGACGGCGTCGCCATGAACTTCCACCCGTTCCAGTTCTTCTTCCTTGAAGAAAAGTCGCATGCTGTCTCCCGAGATACTGTCCGCGCCGGACAACGCGAGCGGTTCTCCCGTCAACTCTGCGAAGAGCGAATCCGGATAGAACACGAGCAAATCGCCAAATGCATTCAAGCTGTCGCGTTCAATCGAAACATGGTGTCTCGAAGTGGCTTCGCCGAGAGTTTCGTTATAGGTGATCGTGTCGCCTTTGATTTTCGTGTCGACGATTCCGACGCTGTCGCGGCGCGTGAGCACGGGGTCCCGGGTAACCCACGCAGATTTGTCGCGGTGATTGAAATAGCCGATTTCTCCCGTAAGGGTTACGCCGCGGGGGTCATACTTGACGCGTACCCGATCGTACAGATAACCGTTGCCGAGCCGTTCGCGATAAACGGCGCGGTTGCAGTAGATTGTGATTGAGTCCTGATAGATACGAATGTCGCCTTTAGCTTCGAGCTCTTCGGTCCAGTCGTCGTAGCGCACTTCGTTGGCAAACATTAGCCGCTCTCCGTCCTGAAACATGACATTCTCGCGGAATATCAATTTGCCCGAGTCCGGAAAATACAAAGCTCGATCGCAATTGATCTCCAAACTATCTTTGACGATATATACGTCTCCGTCAAGCTCCTGCATGCGTTGGCCATTTTCTTCGCCGTATCTAAGCGAATTTGCGCGGCGCAGCTCAACGGCACCTCGCTCCGGCTGAGCGTGGGCCTGCATAACTAAGGCAAATATCAGAAACAGGACGTACATGTTATCGAGTAGAATCGGGAGCAGGTTCGGCTGGCCGCGTCGGCCTGTCGCGCAATGTTCTGCCCGTCGGGTCAAGAACCGTCCAGTTTTTCAAGTTCTTGTCCGCGCGAAACCCTGTTCCGTAAATCGTATCCGTTGGAGTGGAAATCTTCACCGGTCCGTCAGCGGAGATCATTCCGGTCGTATTGTTATACATCAATACGTTCGATTCAAGTCGTTCGCCGCTGTCCGAAACTGCCACGACATTTCCATAGGCATTCAGATTTCGCGAGTTTTCGGATGCAGTTCCCGAGTCCGCCCAGATCGTCGTGCGGTGGTTGCCGAACTCGTCAAAAAAATCCGCGACGATTCCGCTGTCGAGAATAATCAGGCTCTGCTTTTCATATTGCAGGACATGTCCCGCGTCAATCACGGTCGCCAATCGGTCCTCCGTGTAGAAGGAGATTTTGGCATTGAACAGCTCCTGCTCGGGAAAGACCTCCTCGGCAGGAGTTTCGGGAGGAGCCGGCGGAGTGGAACACCCCAGCCAAACAAACACAGCCGCAGCGAGGAGCCAGCAGACCCTATTCATTTCCCGATTCCGGATTTTAGCAGGTCGTGCATGTGTACGATACCGACAAGGTGGTTTTGACGGTTGACTACGGGAAGCACCATGATATTGAATTGTTCCATGATATTCACCGCTCGGCTTACCAACGCATCCTGCTGGATGGAACGCGGGTTCTTCGTGGAAACTTCACCAATCTTTACACTCGAGAGGTCGACATTTCGTTCAAGCGCCCTGCGTAAATCGCCATCGGTGAAGATACCCTCAAGTTCACCCTTATCATTTTGGATGCACACGGCTCCCAGCCGCATTCGTGTCATGACCATGATCGACGATTTCAAATCATCATCGGCGGCCACGATTGGCATATTCGCGCCGGTATGCATTATGTTCTGCACAGTCAACGAGAGTCTTCGTCCCAAGGCACCGCCCGGATGCAAGAACTTGAAATCGTCAGCTTGAAATCCCTTGGCTGTCAATAGCGCAACCGCCAAAGCATCTCCCATTGCCAGCGCGGCAGTAGTTGACGCCGTAGGAGCCAAGTTCATGGGGCAGCCTTCTTCGGCCACAGACACGTCCAGCACGACGTCGCAGCGCTCCGCGAGAGAACTTTTTGGATCGCCAAGCAATCCAATAATTGGGATACCAAGGACCTTCAAGTATGGCAGTACCGTCCACAGCTCGTCGCTTGCGCCGCTTTTGGAAATTACGATTGCCGCGTCATCGCGGGTGACCATTCCCAAGTCACCGTGAGCAGCCTCGGCAGGGTGGAGGAAGCTCGAGGGAGTACCGGTGGACGCGAGTGTTGCCGAGATCTTTCGACCCACGTGCCCGCTTTTGCCAACTCCCGTCACGACAACATGTCCCCGAATCCCCAACAAAAGCTCAATAGCCCGGCGAAATTCGCCGTCAACTCGACCGGCAAGCGTTTGAACGGCCGCTGATTCAATCTCCAAGAGTCGTTTCGCTGCGGCCAATGAGTCCGGAATATTTTCTTTTGGGCTCATGCAGGCTCCACGTCAAAGCTGTTCACGAACTCCTCCCATTTCCCGTTCGCCCACAACCACAAGTCCAAGAACTCTCGCACACAGCCTCTGCCTCCGGGCGAATTTAGGACGACGTCTACCCCACCCAAAAGAGCGGGGTGAGAGTCTGCCGGGCAAACTGAGAGTCCGACTCCGGCGAGAGCCGGAAGGTCTACCAAATCATCTCCGATAAATGCTACTTCCTCGGAGAATAGATTATGCTGGGCCATGATCTGCTCGACAATCGGCCACTTGGCCAGAAAACCGAGGTGAATATCGCTGAATTTCAGTGCGGAAAGCCGAGCTTGTGTGGCAGGCGACTTCCGGCCGGAAATGGCCGCAGTCTTGATTCCAAATCGGCCGATACGACTAAGGATAAGACCATCCCGAGTGGAAAAGCCCTTGGACTCGATCAGCGAGTCATTGTAGGCGATGGTCCCGTCAGTCAGGACGCCGTCAACGTCTACGATGACCATCTTGATTTTACGCAGCCTCTCCGTCAGTTCTTTTGGAAGCTCAGGATTAAAGGCCAAAACAGCGGATTTCAATCGATTATTCAAGGATAATTCAAGTCGGGGTATAATTTTTGCTTTACGAGAAAGATAGGGCAATTTGCCAGAATTGTCAACCCTTTTACACACCTTTAACCCTCCGGTTTCCAGTCCCGCCAAACCCAACAACTGAGTTCCAAACGGTTGAATTTGTTAGGCATTTCTGCTACCTTACTTTGCTATCTTCCCGTCCGCAGGATTTCTAATGACCCGCTCCGAACTTGACCAAGCATACGCCTTGTGGCGAGGCTCTTCCATTCAGGAATGGGCCAAAAGTACTCTGACTGGCCCCACTCCGTCTTTGGCCCGCAGCGCGGTACCGATGGTGAAATCGCTGTCCGAGATTCCCGGTGGACCGTACAAAGCCAATATCACCGGCAAGAATGCCTACTACGGCCACCCAGAGCTAAAAGCTCGAATTGCGCAGCTTTATGACGCATCACCCGAGGAAGTTTTGTTGGCACAAGGCGCGAGTCAGGTGAACTTTTTGATTGCGGGCGCACTGCTTGAGCACGGCGGTGAAGCAATCGTGGAGTCTCCTGTTTACGAGCCTATTGTGCGGGGCATCGAAATGCTTGCAGACAAAGTCAAGGTGCTCAAACGCAAACCCACCCATGGTTTTCAGCCCGGTTTGCAAGACCTGAAAAGCCTGATTTCGCGCGACACGAAGCTGGTCTGGTTGACCAATTTGCACAATCCAACGCAGGTAGAACTGGACACAGAGGTCCTTCGTGAATGTGTCGAAATGTGTCGAGATGCCGGTGCCGCGCTTGTGGTGGACGAGGTATATTTAAACTTCACGAGACCGGACTTTCGCTCACATGCCTTCACCTATGGCGGCATATCCGTAAATAGTCTTGATAAGACGTGGGGGCTTGACTCATTGAGAGTCGGTTGGGCAGTTGCTCCGTCGGAAATCGTTGATCGCGCCTACAAGTTCAACAACCTGATGGGCGTAACTCAGCCCTACGTGACTGAAGACTTGGCAAACCAAATTCTTCGCGATGACTCTGCCGTTGAGTGGTTCAAACTGCGGAGAAACACCTCCTGCGGGCAGTTTTCGCTCTTGACAAGTTTCCTTAAGCGCACACCGGAGTTGGAACTGCTTCCGCCGAGCGGCGGCGTAAACGCGTGTCTGAAACTGCCCGAAGGTCTCGACGACCGACGCTTTGTTGAAGCTCTCTGGAAAGTAAAACAAGTGCGCGTTTTTCCGGGGTCATTGTTTGAGCTGCCGGGATACATTCGCGTAAGTGTCGGGTGCGATCCCGTCGAAACGCGACTCCACTTGGGCGAACTGGGAGACATGATTCGGGAGTACCGTTGAAACTCTTTGCCTGCATAGGGTGCCTGTTGATCGTGCAGTCGGCAATGGGCCAGACATTGACCGAAATTGCTGCGCGGGACGTGCTGGTGAAGTTTAATCAGCTTCCGCGAACGCTCGATGCCGCGGAGTTTCCCAATAGTGAGCAGATTTTGTCCGTGAAACGAGCACTTCCGGCTTCTGAGCGTACAGCCGAGCTGGCCAAAATCATCTCGCTGAAGCTAAGGACGGAAGAAGAAGCGGAGTCGATGGTTGCGGAGCTTCGGGCCGATCCATCTGTAGAATGGGCGGAGATTCGCCAGATGCGTTATACAGATGCACGAGCAACGGTGTCGCGCATGCGCTATCCGCTCGACTCACCTCCCAATGACCCGTTCTATTCACAGCAATGGTGGCTCGACCAGATTGAAGCCCCCGCGGCGTGGGACATTGTGGAACCCGAAAGTTCGATTGTGCTGGCGATTGTTGACGACGGAGTCTATTTCGGTTTGTCGGAATTGGCAGAAGCGCGGTGGGAAAATCTCGCAGAAGTCAACGGGTTGCCGAATGTGGACGATGACGGCAACGGCTATGTCGATGACCTGTATGGATACGATTTCATGCAGTTTGACGGAGATCCTACGCCGGACCCGATTGATGGAAACAATTCCCATGGAACGCATGTTTCTGGAATCGCCGCTGCCGCACGCAATAATCGCATTGGAATCGCCGGTGTCGCTGGCGGAGCCAGAATTATGGGCGTGCGCGTGGGACAAGGAGGGACGATTCCCTACGGCTATGAGGGAGTTTATTACGCTTGCCGCAACGGAGCAAGGGCCATAAACTGCTCGTGGGGCGGAGGCTCCGAGTCCGCGTTCGAACGCGAAATCGTACACTACGTTCTTGAACAAGGCTGCGTATTGGTTGCGTCTGCCGGCAATGATGGCGGAAATCGGCCGCGCTATCCCGCAGCGATTGAGGGAGTCTTGAGCGTGGCGGCGACAACCGCTGCAAACACAGCGGCGAGTTTTACGAATTTCGGTCCGTGGGTGAAAATCTCTTCGCCGGGCGTGCATATCTTGTCAACGGTTGTCGACGGAACTTACGGAGCGTGGCAGGGAACCAGCATGGCCGCGCCCATCGTCACGGCGGTTTGCGGTCTGGTGATTAAGAAACATCCGGAATGGAGTAGCGGTCAAGTCGTCACGGCGGTTTGCAATTCTGCCGATCCAATAGACGAGATAAACAGTTCCTATTCCGGACAATTAGGTTTGGGACGAGTCAATGCATATCGTGCGGTCTCAAACATTGAGATTCCGCGTGGACTGCGGTTCAGTGGAGTAAGGATTTCTGAAGCTGCCGGAGACGGGGACAACAGAATCGAAGCAGGCGAACGGGCCTATCTTGACGTGGAAGCGACAAATGAACACGGCAGTCTCGAAGGAGTCCACGGAACGCTTGTAAGCGAGCTTGACAGCATTGTCATTTATGATCAGGAGCTTCGCTACCGGAATCCACTGCCTCAGGGAACTTGGCTGTCACAAAGCTCTGATTATCGTATCGACCTGCCGGAAAACATTGACCGTGGCGCGGTGCTTCCAATTGCTATCGAGTGGTTTGACGGCTTGGAGCGCGTTATTGGCCGTGCCACGACGACGGTACTGCTTGACACGACGTACGCTGAGTTGGAAACTTCCGAGTTGAAATTTGGTTTGGGTGAAAACGGCGCTTTAGGATACTTTGACTATGTGCGCAATATCCCCGTCGGACCGGGCTTCGCGCTAAAGAGCAACCTAAGCAACGCACTGTATCACGGTTCATTTTTCTTAGGAGTAAACGGCAAGGTTCTTGATAATTTCTACGGAGATTCAGCAGGTTCGCGCTTCGACTGGACGGCGTTGCCGGATGTGTATGCTGAACATGCTGAGTCCGCACTGGCGCCACAAGCTGTAAGCACCCGTTTTGATGATCGACGCGTTCCGCAGTCGGAAAGACTCGAAGCGGAAATAGCGGCAACCATGCTTTCGTGGCCAGAGATTCCGCGCGGATATGCATTTGACCTCCAAATTGTCAATCGCAGCAGCGAAGAGTGGACCGACGGCTATTGCGGGATGATGATGGATTGGGATCTTGGTCCTGCCAGCCGCAACTTTGGTGGCTACGACAACACTGCGGGGTTGCTTTACGTGCGCAGCGAGTTGCCGTCTTTACCGATGGTTGGAATTGCGGGGCTTGACCAACCGCTGGTGACAGGTTTCGAAATCGGAAACCGCAGCGAGTTTCAATTCGGAGGCTTCACGGATGCTCGCATTTGGGACATCATGACTTCCGGTATAGGCGGGTTCGTTGCCACGCCGCGGGATCTTAGTCATATTGCCGCAGTTTCACTCGGGCACGTCGCAGCCGGTGACAGCGCTCGCAAACTCATTGCCGTCGTAAGCGGTTACTCAATCGAAGAAATGCGCGACATACTCCACGAGATTCGCCTCAATCTGGGAATTGAAGAGATTCAGTCTCCCCGCGAATTCTCGGGAAACACCGGCACATCAGTTCGGTTGTCACCGAATCCTACTGTCCGAGGACAGTTACTGGCGATCTCGGGGCTCCCGCAAGGGGCGGCTAAACTTAGACTTTACAATATACTTGGACAGGAAGTCGCGCGGCTTGACCTGCAAGTCGGCGCGGCGGGAAGACTTGAGTTCGCGTTGCCACCACTCGTGGCTCCGGGACTCTTGTTTTATCAATTGGAACATGCTGGCGGAAAATCCGCCGGAAAACTCCTCTACCTTCCATGACCCGGCACACGGGTTGCAATTAGACTTTTTCTATGAATCCTAAGAGATTGAAAATAAAGCTCTCGGTACTCTGCATAGGGTTGTTTTTGACCCTTTTTCACGGCACTGCGGAAGCGCAATTTGTCATTGACGGATTTGGCATTTCCGGCAGTGAAACGGTGCGGGATACGTTGGTTGAACAAGGCGACAATATCTACGTCCTTCTAACTGTTCAAACTCCGGAAGGCTGGACGATTGACGGCGCCGGACTGCAGGATGAAAGCGCAGACGTGGCCACAATCTACTTCTATTCGGTGGCCGTTCCCATTGGCAATCCGTCAAACTCCGCCGTGGTCGACATTGATACAGAAACTCTCGAGATTAACCAGGACAATGACCCCCCAACGGTAAGTTTCAAAGTGAGACTGCCAGAAGTGCTTGCCTTGAACTTGCGCTCTCTTCAAATGGTCGTGTCTGTATACGGACGCGATGAGCTGGATAGTCTGCACTATTCTGACGTGGTCACGAGTTTCATTGACGCCGGAGAATATGTCGGTGTCGACAATCCCATTGACGATTTGCATGCTTCTTATTTGGATGTGGACAGGTCTGCTAACACGAAACCGACGATTACCGCTCCGCTGAATAATGAGAGGGTTGGCAGGTTGTTCACAGTGGCATATTCGCAGCCGTTGACCGCGCAGCGACATACTTTGACCCTGGTGATGCTGGAATACCCGTACTCCGGCGGCCCGACTATCACGCACCGCCTCTTTCTGACTGATTCGTCGGCAGGAGAGAACAAGGAATTGACGCTCAACAGTCTCAATCTCGGGCAGTCGGATGGAGTGGACTCAATATCTGGGAATACGTCTCTGAATCACCTTTCCGATTTGGACCTATTCCTTTTCTACAGACTGGCAGGCTCCCAAGGCGAGTGGACGGACAGCGCGGCAGTCGTTGACCTGAGGGTGGATTTGCTGACCGATACACCGACATTGACCGAACCACGGTTGGGATCAGAATCGCCAATACCTGAAGTCCGGGTGATTTACAGACTACCGGAACCGGCGGACACTGTTCAGTTGACGTTCACAAGCGATTCTCTCTCATTGGTCGAGGATCCGTTTAGCCCGCATATTATTACGCTTGAAACTGAAAACAACGGCGCCGGCGAGCACTATCTTGTTTTGGACGGAGGGGACATCGGAGAAAACGGACGGCACGTTCTGATCAGCAACAACGGTCCGGAAGACGAGCTCGTTTCACAGGTTATTTACAATGTAACACTGAGCTACGGCGACGAACTGAATAATCCGCAAACGTCGGTTACGAATAGCGGCTACATTTGGCCCGAAGATTTAACCACGCTGCCGCCACGCATAATTGCTCCAACGACCAATACGAAGGACAACAGCTCCTTCTGGGTTCAGTTTGAACTTCCTGAAGTACCTCTGCAAGGCAGCGTGTATTTGTCGTTTACGGCACTCCCAGAATATGCCGGTTCGCCGCACATTATCTACCTTGGTGGTCTCGCAGCCGGAGGAGTGCATAGCTTGTTCTTGAATGGGCAGGCGCTTGATATGAGCGGACCGCCTGTCACCAGCGTTCAAGGCGGAAACTCATTCGTTGACGGATCTCGTTACTTCATTCGAGTTGCCTATCAAGATCACTTGGGCAACGACGAAGCCGAATCCACCGCGCGCTTAATTACATACGATAACTCGAGCGAACCTCCGACAATTCTATCTCCCGTCGACGGAGATACTTTGACCTTCGGACAGCTTGATGTCACGTACTCTCAGCCGGAGCCTGCGACAGGCGGAACCGTCAAGATCACATTTGAACAGACTGGCGGTCCTGAAGTAGATTTGTTCTCACCGCATATTTTGTATTTGACAGATGCCGGATCCGGCGCGGAAAAAACCGTGACTATCAGTCCCGCATTTCTGGAGTCCGGTGCGGGAGTAGACTCCGTACACAACCCGGGAACATTGGTTGCTCGCGGACTGTATCGCATGACTCTCTCCTATCAGGACCAGCTCCTGAATCCCGCGGGATCCGTGTTCGTGCGCAATCTGATGTTTCCCAGTGGTTCTACCGTGACGATCAACGGATCGACTTTGGGAACGGCAATAACTCCGGGTGCAACCAATGTTCCGTTGATACAATTCGGCTTAATGTCTGACGGAGGCAGCGCGCTGCGCGGACTGAATCTATCAGTTGAAGGGTCGGTTGTTTCTTCGGATGTCATTGCGAGCAGAATGATTCTCTGGTCCAGTGTCGACAGTCTGCTGCAAACGGAACTCGATGTACCTCTCGATACATTGGATAATTGGTACGGCGGTGACATGTCGTGGGATTCTCTTAGTCTGGAACTCAGCGAAATCGAGCGGCATGTGATTGTCAGTGGAGGCTTCTCGACAAGTGCGAATGCTGCCAATACACTAAACCTTGTTCTGAATTCCGGAACTTCTGTAGATTGCGGCGGCGATCCGGTAGTTTGCACAAACTGTCCTGTGGGAATGCCTGACATCGCACTGCCTGTCTTAGTCTCCAGCATGTTCGTTGAAGAAGATACGACGTTCACGGCCTTGGTGGTCAATTGGATTGCCGAATCAGAGCACAACGTTCTGGGATTCAGGCTGTGGCGCACAGATGACGTCGACGGAACTTACAGAGTAGTAGGCAGCTATTCCGAAAATGAAGAGCTCTACGGTCGTGGCAATGCGGCGACCGCGAAACGCTATCGTATTGTCGATAGAAACCTGCGTCACGACAGAGTGTATACGTACAGCGTCGACGTCGTCGGAATGGACGGCCTTTCGGCGGCTATCGGACTGACAGCAAGCGGAACACCAGCACAACCTCCGTCAGATTTTCACATTCAAAAGATTTACCCGAATCCTTTCAACCAAGAAACTGCGATTCAATTCGTCGTTCCTTTCGCTGAAACAACGACTCTGATTATCTACAATATCTTGGGTCAGCCTGTTCGCGAATTGATCAACGCGCAACTTGCTCCGTCCGTCTACCGGGCCCACTGGAACGGACAAAATGATCAAGGCATGACCGTTCCTTCGGGCGTCTATTTCGTTCGTCTCCGCGCAGCCGGCCGATTCGACACGACGCAGAAAATACTCCTCATTCGCTGATCGACTTTCCCCAATACACTGGCGGCAGCATCATTTGATGCTGCCGCCGCTTTCATACTCTTCACGTGTCTTTACTACCTCAATCCGTTGACGTAATTATCGTCGGCAGCGGCATCGCCGGTCTGTCCATGGCACTTCATTGCTCAAAATTTGCCGACGTACTTTTGATTACCAAGAAGAACTCCGCGCAGTCGGCGACAAATTGGGCGCAAGGAGGAATTGCGGCCGTGACAGCCACGGACGACGACTTCAAACTGCATGAGACCGACACAATGACGGCCGGCGCCGGGTTATGTGTTGAAGATGTGGTCGAAATGGTCGTGCAAGATGCTCCGAAGCGCGTAGACGAGCTCATGCAGCTTGGCGTAAGATTCTCAAAACGTGATGGAGAAATCGAACTCGCGCGCGAAGGCGGGCACAGTCGTGCGCGGATTCTTCATCATAAAGACCAGACGGGGCAAGAGATCGAATCGGTTCTGCTTAGTCGGGTGACCGAGCAGCCGCGAGTGCATCTTCTTGAGCACCACGTGATGGTAGACCTGCTAGTCACCCCTCGTCCAAAGGCAGAAGCGGCGCAGAAAGGTCAGCGCTGCTTTGGAGTGTATGTCCTTGATTCACGCAATGGCGCCATCTCACCGGTGACGGCAAAGGCCGTTGTGTTGGCCACGGGCGGTGCGGGTATGGTCTACCAGCATACGACCAATCCGGCCATTGCGACCGGCGACGGTGTGGCCGCAGCCTACCGAGCGGGAGCGGTGGTGTCGGACATGGAGTTCTTCCAGTTTCATCCGACGACGATGTATGACCGCGATGACAGCGTGCAGAATCACTTGATCACGGAGGCGCTGCGCGGAGCGGGTGCAAAGCTCAGAACGCAAGACGGAATTGCCTTCATGGAGAAATACGATTCGCGAGCGGAACTTGCTCCCCGCGATATCGTTGCGCGGGCAATCGACGCAGAACTGAAACGTACCGGCGATGCCTATGTCCTGCTCGATTGCACTCACTTGGATGCGGACCCTCTGCGCGCGAGATTCCCGTACATTGATCAAAGCTGTAAAGACAAAGGTTTTGATTTCACAGAGGAACCCATTTGGGTCGTTCCCGCAGCGCACTATCAGTGCGGCGGAATTGAAACGGACAAGCTCGGACGCAGTTCGATTCAGGGTTTGTATGCAATCGGCGAGGTTGCCTGCACAGGCCTTCACGGAGCCAACCGGCTTGCCTCAAACTCGCTATTGGAAGCAGTGGTATTTGCCGCTAATGCTGCTGAGAATTGCGAGGAGTGGTTAAAGTCTTGTCCCCCTGTGCCGCAAGGCGATCCTTGGTCGTCCGAGGGAACGCACTCGGAGGATGAAGCCGTTTTGTTGAAGCATAACATCGACGAAATTCGCCGAACAATGTGGAGCTATGTAGGCATCGTGCGCACGACCAGAAGGCTCAAACGAGCGCGCAACCGCCTCGACTTGTTGACAAAAGAAATTGCGGAATTCTACCAGCGGACCCAAATGAGTCCGGAACTGGTAGAACTCCGCAATCTGGTATTGGTAGCGGATTTGATCGTGCGGTCAGCGCTTGACCGTAAAGAAAGCCGCGGCCTGCACTACAGCACGGATTATCCTTCTATGGATACTTCAGCGGCTCCGCGGCATAGTCGTTTGTCGCGGCTGGCGGTTTTGCCACCGTCCTCCGCTCGTTAAGCCAATCACCGAGAATCAGGGCGAGGCCAATCATTGTGGGTACCATGGCCATCCCTCCAAGGTCACTATCACTCGACATGCCGTACCACGCTAGCATCGCGAGACCTATGCCCAAGAAGACGAGTCCCCGGACATACGGCCGACGCCTCTTGGAAACGCCATCCTGATAGTCCATGGGAACTGGAAGGCCTTTTTCGAGGGCAAGCATGCGCTCTTCGTGGAGGAGTTTGACGCGCATCCGCTTATTCCTGTTGTCCATAATCACGACAATGAGGACAAGGAGGAGTAGGCCGCTGACGACCGTGAGGCCGATAAGTGCGCCCAGAACATCATCTAACATATAGGTTCTCCTAAACTTGGGTCGCTGCCTGAATCCCAAATGAGCAGCGGACTCGTTCCTGCAGGTCCCTGCACGGGGCCGTTTCGGTATTTATGAGCGCTTAATCAGCCGGAAAGTTGCAACCTTTGGTCTGGTTTCGCTCTCAATATTAATAAACAGAGGACAAGGTGTCAACTCCGCCGACAGAAGATCAGGACCTTCATCTGGTAGAGCGGATCCGGGCGGGGGACCAGCAGGCATTCGCAGAACTGATTGACCAGTACAAAGGAATGGTTCTGAACCTTGTCGCACGGATGGCGGGGAAGGTCGAGAATGCGGAGGACTTGGCGCAAGAGGTCTTTATCCGGGTTTGGAAAGGTTTACATAATTTTCGTGGTGATTGTAAACTTTCGACTTGGATATATCGAATCGCCTTAAATTTGGCAATAGCGGAAAGCAAAACCGCACGGTCGAGATCTCAGTTTTTGGATATTGATGACCCGGTCACGGAGCGCGGCCCGCAGTTTGTGGATGAAGACGAGAATCCCTACGGTCAGGAAGTCCGTTTAAAGGAGCAGATGATTAGGCTGCTTCCGCAAATGGCCGAGAAACACCGCACGGCTGTAGTGCTGTTCTATTTGAAACAGCTATCATATAATGAAATATCAGATATCATGGACGTGCCTGTAGGAACGGTGAAAAGCTACCTGTTTCGCGGGAAGGCTTGGCTTAGAGAACAAATGTTCGGAGACAGTCTGGAGGAACTCGAATGAGCGGCAAGCGAAAGAATCACATGTATGAACGGGCATGCGATCGTCTTCATGGGGAGATGACTGCGGCGGAAGCGGCTCAGTTTGATCTTGAATTGAAATCCGACCCGGTGCTTGCAAAGTGTTTTCGGGAGATTGCGGCCGTCGATCACGCTTTGTCGGCAATGCCGGTCTTGTTACCTTCGGCCTCATTTACAGCTTCAGTCCTGCGGAAAACCCGCCCGGTTGTGTTGTCTGAAAGGGAAAAATCGGCTTGGCTGGATTGGCTGGTTGGTTTGGCGCCTGCCATCGGGTTGTTTGTGATTGCACTGGTATGGGGACGCGACCTGTGGGGCAAAGCTGTGGGCGAAATGTACGAAGGAGCTGGTTGGTTGGACAGTGTCCTCGGAATTTCGTGGTTTGAGCACCAGCCATTTGTGCTCTTGGGTGCCTTGATCCCGATCGTGGTTGTGGGGGTTGCCTACTCGGTGATGCACGAAAGTTGGGGCGCAGAAGCGTAGTATTATCAAGAATTTTTGACCAAGGGCAGCCGATTTCGGTTGCCCTTTTTTGGTTTTCAAATTGACAAGTGCTATAGAAAACATTATATTAGCTTAATTGGGAACTGGGGGGCCGTTCCTGAGTTAGAACAACATAGCGCCATAACAAATCATAGAAAGAAGGTAAGGATGAAGAAAGTACTGGGATTGATGCTGATGGTTGCGCTGGTTGCGTTGCCGGCGCTTGCAGGCGATGACGCCATGGTAAAGCCTGCCTCTGACGACGTGCAAATGGCTACAATGCACATGGCCAATAACGTCGTTTCCGAACATGATGGCCACAAGATGGCAATCTGCGGCTGCGGCAAGGAGTTCGAAGTCACGAAGGACAGCCCGAGCATGGATATTCACGGCATGACTTTGTATGCCTGTGGTCCGGAATGCGCGGAACATATGAAGGGTGCCAGCGCCGAAGACATGATGAAAGCCGTGTCCGGTATTGAATCGAAGATGGGAACGGCGCACATGGTAACCAACGAGTTCGAGAAGGACGGCAAGCACATGGCGACGTGCGCGTGCGGTACCGAGTTCGAAATCACGGACAAGACGACGTGCGTGGTCGCGGACGGCATGAAGATGAGCGCCTGTTGCGACGGTTGTGCTCAGCACGTCATGAAGGCAAGTGCCGAGGATCGTCATGCGATGATGACCAAGGTCGCACAAATGCCCGAGAAGCAATAGTTACCCCTGCCTTAAAGGGCAAGGTTAGGTTTCAGGGCCGCCTTAGGGCGGCCCTTTTCTCATGGAAAGTATTGAAATTTGGGTGGGGAATGGGTAGATTGAGGATATGAAACTGCTGACCTCAATTTTGCTGGTTCTGTTAATCTCGCTTTCCGCGAATGCACGTGCGCGAAACTCGGGCTTTCCGTTGCTGAGCAACAGCTCGTACGACTTTGCGGAGCGCTATGAAACACGCGAGAGAATCTGGCTGTATTCCGAAGCGCGTCCTCGCATCAAAATGGTGTTTCACATGCGGCGGGATTCAACGGCGGAAGCCAGATTCATAGTCGATTCCATCAGCGCCCGCATCGCACCCCCAGTACGCAGACTTTCAATAGAAGCACAGCGATATCAGATTGAAGAACGTGCGCGCGAGAGAATTTATGGCGGCGACATAAATGTGATGCCGGTCGAGGATTGGCGCGTTCGCTTTTGGCCGCCGATTTTTGACTCGTTTTATACAGATCGCGTCTACTTCTTTTCAGACTGGCGCAATTTCGATGAGCTTGCGTTTGGCATTCAACCCGTTTATGGATTTGAGTACATTGATACGGACGATGAGCGCGGGAGCATTTCGCGGTTCGCAGGCGGATTGCGGCTTGAAGCGGGATACAAACAAAGACTCTATGCGATGGTGGATTTCCGGGATTACACGGAAACCGGAAACGGTCCCTACGAAACACGCAGCTCACTCTACGAAGACCGTTGGGCCGCCATCGAACTTAAGGGCGACAATAGCACATCTTATGATATCTCGGAATCCCTGATTCAATACTACGGAACAGACTTAGCTGTTACGGCTGGACGCGGCCGTCACCAATGGGGCCCGTCATATTTTGGCGGATTGATTCTGAATGGTTACGCACCACCCTTTGACTATTTGCGCTTTGATGCGGCACCCGGTCGTGTGAATTACACGTTTTTGCACGGAGTTTTAGAGTCCACAATTCCGTCGGACACTCTCTACATCAATCCAGACGGACGACCGCGCACTATAAACTCCCAGAAGTACATCTCGGCGCAGCGACTGGAAATCATGCCCGGTCCGAACGCGCTGTTCGGGTTTTCGCAAGCCGTCATTTACGGTGATCGCGGAGTGCAATTGGGCTATCTGACTCCTATGAATTTCCTTTACAGTGTCCAGCACTCGAACGACGACAAAGACAATCTGCTACTCTCTTTTGATGGCAAATGGCGCATCAAACCGGGATTAAAAGTCTACGGAGAATTTCTGTTGGACGACGTCATCGTCAGTGACATTTTCGGCAACAGCGGCGGCGGCAGCAAGAATGCCTACACGCTTGGTGTGCATGGAATTATCCCCAAACCGTTCTGGGAAAAATTTGACGCGCGGTTTGAATACACCAAAGTTCGTCCATTTGTCTACTCACACTTTTTTGGAGTGAACAAATATACTCATTGGACATCATCCTTGGGCTACACCAATGAACCCAATAGCGAGTTCATTCATTTTAGACTTGGCGCATCGTTCTATCCGCTCTATGCCGCAATTTCCTACGAAAGACAAAATCACGGTGCGAACACCGACGAAAAAAACGTCGGCGGATCTATCGACGCTCCGAATTTTGGGGATTCTGATTCGGACTTTGTGTTTCTCGATGGACAATTCATAAGGACGGAAACGATTACTCTCTCCGGTCGATATGAAGTACTCCCAAATTTGAACTTGCTGTTCTCGCTTTCCAATATTTCACAGAGCAAACTCGACAACCGTACTGAAATTCACGCAGGATTCGGATGGAATCTTTAGACGGCCATAGGCCGGCGACGCTAATCGTCGGAGTGTCGGGCGATTTACTGGAAGTGGCGCGCGAGTTGGGGCGGCAAGGCGAACGCATCGGGTTGCTTTCGCGGAACACGGGCCTCATTTACCGCTACCAAGAGCGGCTCCAGTCATGGGGTGTCGATTGTGAGGTCTTTGTGGCGGATGTCACCGAATCGCAAGGCGTGCTGAATGCCATGATGAAATTCAGTGCATGGTCTCCGCGTGTGGACAGATTAATTTACAATGTTGGTGTGTTGTCGACGGAGAGTGCGGCATCCGTAACAGAGGGCGAACTCGCGCGAGTGATGGGGGCGAATTTTTTCGGATTCGTGAATTGTTTTCAACTGGTCTTGCCGATGTTTCAAAGGCTAAAGCGCGGACATGCCATAGTCCTGTCAAGCGCTGCGGCCTTGGATGCCGAAGAACAGCCTGTAGCCTATGCGGCGAGCAAGGCTTCGCTTAAAATCTATTTAAATTCACTTCGCAAAGAAATCGCGGCACTCGACATTGCAATAAGTGAAGTATACCTTGGTAGAGTGGCAACTCAAGAAGGGCCACGCGAACTTACGTGTGAAGAAATCGTGGTGGGAGTTTGCGACGTTATCCAATCTCGGTCAGAGCGTCTGATGATCGGTGACGAAGGAGAAAACTCCACAAATTGAATCAGTGAGGTAGCAGTGTGAAATGGTCGATAGAGTACTGCGTGCAGTGAAACTATGGTCCACATGCGGCCAGTTTGGCTGAAAATATGAAAAAACAGGGACTTCCAGCCCCAGAGATGATCAAGTCTGGGGGCGGCGCATTTGAGATTCGCAAGGATGGTCTCCTCCTTTTTTCAAAATTTCGTGAGCACAGATTTCCAAACGACGATGAAATATTTGAATTACTTAGAGATAAGAGCTAACTTGTGAAAACATAGGTGTGAGAAATTGTGTCAGGAATGATTGACATTCCGTCACTCCAGCCATATATTGACAATGTAGTCGTGTATTGGACACGAACGTCTGCGTTTTAGAAAACGCCTCAGAATTTGTAGATCACCAGAGAACAGAAGGTTACGCGCATTTTAGGTCGGAAGATCTCCGCAACAAAATGGGACATTCTAACATGAGAATGAACTATTACAAGTGGCTTCTGCTTTGTATGGCCGTTGCATCAATTGCGACGGCTGGGGTGAGGTACGTCGGAATGGGGCCAGTGTCCGGAAAATGGGATGTTGGCGATTCCGTGATTGTTGCGGAAGGCGCATTTGTCCCTGAAGGAGAGGTTCTCGATGTTGAGCGCGACGTACATATCTACTTCGAAGGCATTGAGAAGTTCTCGGTAGAAGGCGTTCTGACAATTTTGGGTACGGTTGATGAGCCCGTGACTATTTCGTGTATGGAAGGCTGGCGCGGACTTCAGCTCAACGGGGAAACGGGTTGGCACACTCTGAATAATGTCAAGTTCTCATCGGTTTTGGGCTTGGCGCACCAATGCGTTGAAGTCCTAAACGGTGGTTTGGAGATGAACGGTTGCAGCCTTGAGGCCGCAGAAACTTGTATGCGCGCCACGGCTGCTGAGCTTCATGTACGAAGCAATTCGTTTCTGACACATCGACTGTATTCGAAAGCAGTAATTTTGAACAGGCTTTCTGGCGCCGCGTCCTCCGACTGCGAGTTTGCGCCCGGCAATATCTTTCGTGATAACTTTGTTCGCGCCATTGTTCCTCAGTTGAACCCGGGTGATCCCATAGATCCGTTTGCGGTGACCGCAGGACTTTGGATCGACGAAAGCACAAATATTTGTCTTTCACACAACGACATCACAGTGGTTTCGCCTTTGGTTGCTGTGGGTGTTCGATTCGGGAATTCTCCTGAATCCGGTGTACAGTTGTGGAAACTGGATTATACGATCGTCTACGTTGAGAGCATGTCGCACATGGTGATCGGCGTGCTGAATGAAGTGGACGGTGATTTGGATGTTTCGAAGATGACGATAACCGCGCTTGGTGCGCCGGGCTTCGGCTCGAGCTGTTTCTTTGCCGCGCGTACGTCGTACATTCAGATAAGTTCGACGACTTCGATCATGCGCAACGCTACCGACATCTTCTTTAACACAAGTGGCGCTGGTCGAATTGACGCAAACTATATCGTCAAGTGGACGGCCGACGGCGCGACAGTAGCTGGCGTAATGGGATCGCAGGAGAATGAAACGCAGTTGCTAAGTGACGTCGACGAATACGCGATCAACATTGGCGACTCTGTTTGGGAAGCGGATCCCGGTTTCGCGGCAGTTGGTGAACTGGGCCAGTGGGAGACTGCGGCAGAAATGGCGGCCTTCTATTCCTTGACCGCGGGATCTCCGTGTATCGATCACGGTGATCCGACTCGGGGACATGACCCTGACAACACACGTTTAGATATTGGCCGATTCTACTATCATCAGACCTCTTCGCCTGTAGGCGAGCGGCCCGAAGTTGCAGAGACAGTAATGTTGGCTGCCTATCCAAATCCGTTCAATCCGAGCACAACGCTGCGGTTCGAAGTCGCCAACCCGGGGATATTGCGGGTCGCGGTATGGGATGTCTTAGGGCAAGTCGTCTATCAGTCTGTAGTTCCCGTTTATTCGGCGGGTTTGCAAAATGTGCACTTTGAAGCCTCTGGTTTAGCTTCAGGGCTTTACATAGCCCGGGCCGAACTGGATGGACGCTTCCTCGGCACACAAAAGCTGATGCTTGTAAAATAAGCTGAATCAATATTTTGAAAGGGTCGTTAGAATTGCTAACGACCCTTTTTCTTTTTGTACAAGAATGTGCACGAAGTGTGCACATTCTCTTGACTTGCGCGCAAAATGTCAATACTTTCTTACATGAAGTGGCTAGTCGTTTTAATCCTAACCGGGATGATTGCAGGGTGTTCGTGGACTCCGGAACGATCAAATCCATTTGATCCGAACTCGAGTCTGTATGTCGCTCCGCCTATCCCGAACCGCCCGCCCGTCATCAGTGGATTGGCGATCAACACAAGTTGTGTGAACTTGCCCATCGAAGATCAGTGCGGTGTTACGGTCAAGGCCCGAATCTCGGACCCTGACAGTAATCTGAGAATCGGAGACATCAATGTCACGGTGAACGGCAGGTTTTTCGGCAGACTTGGATACTATCCGCAGGACACTCTCTGGGCTATGACTCTCGAGGAATCGGAACTGGATTCAGCTATTTCCAAATTCACAGGGAGTCTGGTTACGCTTAGCGTGTCCGACGATTCCGGTGCAACCGCGGAAGATACAATTCGTTTTCCGCGGCCCTTCAAGGAATATCCATCTATCACGTGGCCCCTGAGCAGCTTAGATTGCATTTGCCCGGACTACCGGACTTTGAAATGGGAACGATGGAATGGGTCGGGACAAGCGCGGGAACTTGAAATTCGATTTTACTACCAAAACCTGTTTTATGTGTCGCGCCTGACGATGAACGGGATCTCGCCTTCAGATACCACAACTCTTGTAGATCAAGATTTATTTCAGCCCGCGGACAGCAACGCGTTAGTTTTCTATGGTTGGCGCGTATTTGTTGTGGACGAGCTTGGCAATGCCGCAGGGTCAATATCCGGCGGGTTCCGGTCGGTGCAGCATTGCACGTCCGCCTGTGTTCCACCTCCGGGCTAAGGAAAAGAATTACTACCATGGAAGGTTCATCTGCTAGACTTCCGGGAACCTCCGGAATTGTAACCCAGCCCGCGCTCCCGCGAGAGCAGCTTCAGGCATTGTTCGATATTTCTCAAGTCCTCAATACGATTTGGGAAATCGACTCATTGCTTGAACGCATTATGGACATCGCGATTCAAACCGTGAATGCGGAGCGAGGTTTTCTTGTCCTTAAGGAAGAAGGCAACGGCAAAGACGACGGATCCGGATTGTCGGTCCGTACGGCTCGCAACATCGCACCCGAGACGGCGTTGTCCGTATCCGAAATCAGCCGTTCGATCGTCATGGACGCGATTGAGTCTCAGCAGGGTGTACTGACGATTGACGCACAAACCGATCCGCGCTTCGCCGGCGCGGAATCCGTCATCTTCAACCAAATTCGCGCCGTAATGGCCGTGCCTTTTCTCTTGCGAGGCAAGATTGTCGGAGCGATCTATTTGGACAGCCGCAAGCACCGCGAAGGTTTCACGGACGAGTTGCTTTCATTTGTAAAAGCCTTTTCGAATCTTTGTGCGATCGCGATTGAGAACGCGCGTTTGATGGGCAGCCTTCGCGACGAAAACTACCAGCTTCGCAGTGAAGTTCAGCGCACGTACCAATTCAAGGAAATTATCGGCAACAGCTCGAAGATGCAGGAGATTTTCGAACTGCTGAACAAGATTATTCATGCCGACATTTCTGTATTGTTGGAAGGCGAGTCGGGAACGGGAAAAGAACTGGTGGCCCGCGCGCTCCACTACAACGGCCCGCGCCGGGACAAGGCTTTTATCGCACAGTTCTGCGGCAACTTGTCCGAGACTCTGCTTGAAAGCGAGTTGTTCGGCCATAAGCGCGGCGCGTTCACCGGAGCGGTTTCGGACAAGAAGGGTCTTCTGGAAATCGCAGACGGCGGAACATTTTTCTTGGATGAAGTTTCCGATATTCCACTGTCGATTCAAGCCAAGCTGCTGCGCGTGCTGCAAGACGGAGAATTTCGCAGAGTAGGCGACACTGAAACCCGGCGTGTCAACGTGCGGGTGATCTCTGCCACGAACAAGCCACTTGCCAAAGAGGTTGAAAAGGGCTCATTCCGAGAAGACCTTTTCTATCGCCTCAATGTTATTACGATCAACATGCCTTCTTTGCGGGACCGTGACGGCGATTTGCCTCTGCTTGTCCGGCACTTCCTCACGAAGTATGCGACCAAGACTGGCACGGCGGAAAAGAAGATCACGTCAGACGCGATGCGTCTTTTGGCGGGCTATCATTGGCCGGGCAACGTGCGCGAACTTGAAAATGCGATTGAGCGCGCGATCGTGCTGGCGGGCGAACGGGATATTACCCCGGACGAGCTGATCATACCAAGAGTGCTGAAGACTCCCGGCGGATCGCGGTCGCTGCGCGAGCATGAGCGCGAATACGTTTTGCGCACACTTGAAGAAATGGGCGGCAACAAGACGAAAACGGCCTCGGCGCTCGGTGTGTCATTACGTTGGCTTCACTACAAGCTGGCAGAGTGGAAGGATGGCGGCAACTGAGACGTCTCGAATGCTGCGACCGGCTAACACTCCATGAGCAATGATCGTGTAAAACTTGTTCGAGAAATCTCGCGCAGCGGGATTGCCACGGTTTGGGAAGGCTGGGACAACAGTCTCGACCGGAAAGTGCTTGTGAAATCAATTCATCCGCAGTTCGCGCGCGATGCCGATCTGCGGATTCGTTTTGAAAGGGAAGCGCGGGCAATTGCGCGATTGTCGCACCCGAATGTCGTGCAGATCTACGACATTCAGTCCGGAGAAGACTCACTCTCTCTGTTGTTGGAGTATGTAGATGGAGAGACGCTTGGAAGTTTGTTGAAACGGCGCGGCGTGCTGCCGTACGGAGTTGCGCTTCGAGTTATGACCGACATTCTGTCGGGACTTGAAGAAGCGCACAAGAACGGGATCATTCACCGTGACCTGAAGCCGGACAACATCTTGATTGCGCAAACCGGCGCCGTGAAAATCACGGACTTCGGCCTTGCAAGCCTTCGCGACTTGCCTGCCGTGACGCAGGAAGGAATGGTGGTCGGAACTCCGACCTATATGTCGCCCGAACAGGCCTTGGGCGGCGAAACCGGACCGCAAACGGATTTGTTTACGTGCGGTGCGATGTTCTTTGAGATGCTGACGGGGAATCGCTTGATCAAAGGCGACAATCTGGGAGAAGCGTTCCAGAACGTGATGAAATACCGCACACCGGACTTGGGTGAGTGGAGCGATTTCATTCCGCCGCACGCGATCAAGGTCTTGGAGCAATTGATTGACCGCGATCCGTCGGCACGGCAGGAGTCAGCACATGCAACACGGGAAGCTCTGATTTCGGATCCCCCAGAGCCCGTGGCGGACTTGACGAGACTAACAGCTTTCCTTTCGGGGAACGAGCGCACCGAGCCCGCGATTCCTGTCGAGCACCGCAAGAAACCTCACCCGATGATTCTTTGGTTGGTCTTGTCGGCTGTCGTACTGGCAGTGGTTCTCATTGGACTGTTTAGCATGGCAAAGAAAGAACAGCCTCCAGTAACGAAGAGTGAGACCAAACAGCCCGTTGACACAGTGGTTACTCCGCCTGTTGAGATACCCGACACGACGCACATCAGAGATACTCTTTCCCGTACGGTTGACACATCTCAAGCGCCTCCAAAGCCCAAACCGCGCGACACGTTAGCTGTAACGCCGCCCATTGAAGAAAAGCCCGTTCCCACGGGGCCCTCATTCGTGACGATTACGAGCACACCATGGGCAAGAGTCTTTTTCAATGACTCGCTCTTGGGAACAACTCCGTTAGTTACTCCGATAAAACTCCCGTCCGGTATGGGAAGTTTTCTCTTTCTGAATGATCAAATAGGACTGCCCGTTACACGACAGGTACAGTTGCCTGCCGCAGATACAATTGAAATAAACGCTGATCTTCAGGAATCTGTTGGTCGACTTAGAGTCGCCTCAGTTCGACCGTGGGCGGATGTTTTTGTGGACGGGCAAATGAAATTCAGAACACCTTCCACACAAGTCGTCTACCTGCCGCTGGGCAGCCACACCCTCGAACTACGCCACCCCAATTACCCAACCTATCACAAAGAACTCATCTTCGAAAACGGGGATCCCGTCTACGAGGTGCACGTCGATCTCACCCAGCTTTAGTCCGCAAAACCTCTTTTTCTTGCAGGGTTTGCGCCAATCTCCAGAAATTCATATATTTATGTTTTCGCCAAATCGGGAACCATCGAGTTTCTGACGCGTATATTTTTCAAAACTGTTCATAGACAACCATTAAGCAACTGATTTGAAGGTCCATGATTGAGCTTCACGATCTGACGAAGTCATATGGCGGAGTCAAAGCCGTGGACGCGGTTTCGCTCAGTGTACCGAAGGGACAGATTCTCGGATTTCTGGGACCCAACGGTGCGGGCAAGACCACGACCATGAGGATGATTACGGGCTATATGCCTCCAACCTCCGGAACGATCACAGTAGATGGCCTGACGATGGAAAAGGATTCTCTCGCCATTCGCGAAAAGATCGGCTATTTGCCGGAACTTGCACCTGTGTATCAGGACATGAATGTCCTCGACTACCTCCATTATGTGTGCGCATTGCGAAAGATTCCCAAGGAACAGATTCACACCCGCATCAAAGAAGTTGTGGATCGCTGCGGACTGGGCGCGGTTCTCGGGAAAGACGTCGGTCAGCTTTCCAAGGGGTACAAGCAGCGCGTCGGCTTGGCTCAAGCGATTATCCACAATCCCGAGTATCTGATTTTGGACGAGCCGACTGCAGGACTTGACCCGAACCAGATCGTCGAGATCCGAGCATTGATCAAAGAGCTCGGGCGTGAGAAAACGGTAATCCTTTCCACGCACATTCTGTCCGAGGTACAGGCCACATGCTCTCGGGTGATTATCATCAGCGGCGGCAAGCTGGTCGCAGACAATACTCCTGAGGGCCTGCAAGCGGGCCTGCAAGGTCGAACTGTGCTGATGCTTACGCTTAAGGGGAACGGTGACGGTGCGATCTCAAAGCTGAAGTCTCTTCCCTCCGTCGAAGAAGCGCGAAATGTCCAAACCGGCAAGTCCGGCGAGAGCAAATTCCGTGTGGAGAGTGCGGCGAATTCTGATGTGCGGGAAGACGTATTCAAGCTCGCGGTGAGTGAAAACTGGATTGTGCTTGAGATGATTCCGGAGACCCAGAGTCTCGAAGAAGTGTTCCACAAGCTAACGGCGGCCTAATTATGCACAACATTATGGTTATTGCCCGCCGGGAATTCAAATCCTACTTCGATTCGCCGGTTGCGTACATCGTCTTGACGTTCTTTTTGATTATCACGGGCTACTTCTTCACGAGTAACTTGTTCCTGGCCAATCAGGCGGACCTCAGAACTCTTTGGGGAATCGTCCCGTTGTTGTTTGTGTTTTTTATTCCCGCGATTTCGATGAGGCTATTGGCCGACGAAAAGAAATCGGGCACGATTGAGTTGCTCTACACCTATCCAATTAAGGACTCAGAGATCGTCGTCGGCAAGTATCTTGCTGCCTTGGGCCTCTTGGGAGTTGTTTTGGTGTGCACGCTTTTCTACGCGTTCACGATTGCAAGTTTAGGAAACATCGATACGGGTCAAACGGTTGCCGGATATGTCGGACTGGTCTTAATGGCCGCCGCGTATCTGGCTATCGGAGTGTTTGCATCGTCGGTGACAGACAACCAGATTGTCGCTTTCATTCTGGCTCTGTTCATTTCGTTCTTCTTCTTCATCGCCGACAAGATATTGTTCTTCCTGCCCAGCGGCTTAGCGGGCGTGTTCGAGTATCTTGGCATTGAGTACCACTTCCAAAATGTGGCACGCGGAGTAATTGACACTCGAAATCTATTGTATTTTGCGTCAGTTATTTTCTTCGCGCTGCTTCTCGCAAGTCATGCGCTTTCGCGCCGGAGGGGGGACTAAATCATGAAGAAAACTTGGTCAGTATCTAATATCTCGACCCTTTTGGTGATTGCCGCGATAATCGTCGTGGTGAATTTGATCGGCTTAAGGCTATTTGCCCGCGCCGATCTGACCGAACAGAAGATCTATACGCTGAGTCAAGCCTCGCGCAACGTCGTCGGAAATCTCAACGACCGTCTGACGGTGAAGGCCTACTTCACCAAAGATCTCCCGCCGCCCTACAACGCCAATGCGCGCTATGTCCGCGACATTCTGGAAGACTACCGCACATACGGCAAGGGCAATTTCTATTTTGAGTTCGTTGACCCGGCGGACGAAGAACAGCTTGAGAAAGAAGCGCAATCATACCGCGTTCAGCCGGCACAGGTTAACGTGATGGAAAAAGACGCGCTCCAACTCAAGAAAGTGTACATGGGACTCGTGCTCATTTATGGTGACAAACACGAGACCATACCGCTGATCCAGTCGGTCAACAATTTCGAGTACGAAATGACGTCGACGATCAAACGCCTGGTAGCGGAGAAGTTGCCCAAGGTCGGTTTTCTGACGAACTACGGCATACCTGATTTGGGTCAGGACCTGCGCACGGTGACCAGTTCATTGTCGCGCTACTACGAAGTCGTGCCGATTGACACGAAGTCAGGAACGGAAATGATCCCTGAGGACGTGGATGTCCTGTGCATCGTTGCGCCCAAAGAACCGATTGACGATTGGACCAAATTTGTCGTGGATCAATTCGTCATGCGCGGGGGAAAGGTTGCGTGGTTCGTCAACAAAGTTCAGGGTGACGCATCCACCGGACAAGCCACTCAACTGCAGCTCGATATCGACGATTGGACTCGCCGCTACGGATTTACCGTTGCAAATAACCTCGTGCTTGACGCCAACGGCGCGATGATCAATATCCAGCGCCAGCAGGGTATGTTCATGATGACGAATCTTGTGCGCTACTCCTGCTTCCCGGAAGTTACCGATTTCAATCAAGACCAGCCGATTACCAAGGGTCTGAACAGCGGCACGCTGTTCTTCCCGAGCTCAATCGACACGGTGACGCCTTCCGAAGGTTCTGTGCAGATTACGCCGTTGATTCAGTCCTCGGAACTTACCAACGTTCAGGTCGGACAGTTCGACATAAATCCGGAAACGCGGAGAGATCGTTCACAATTTACGGGTGGAAAGAAACTGTTTGCGGCCGCACTTACGGGATCGTTTCCGTCGTATTTCAAGGGCAAAAGCGTTCCGATGCCTGCGGACTCGATGGCTTCCGCGCCTGCCGTGAATATCTTGACCGAGAGTCCCGACACTCGTATGGTAGTTGTTGGTGACGGCAATATGCTCGGCGGACAGTATATGCAGCAGGGCAGTCCCAATCTCGTTTTGTTCTTGAATATCGTGGATTGGCTGTCACAGGACACGGATCTTTTGGCCATTCGCTCGCGCGACGCCGCGGTCCGTCCGCTTGATCCCAACATCACGGATGAAACGAAACAGCGCGTTAAGATGGCTGACATGATTGTACCTCCCGCGCTGGTGCTGTTGCTTGGTCTTTACCGTTGGAACCGTCGCCGCAAAAAGAAGGAGGTAACACTGTGAACAAGACTTTAGTTTTGGCCGCCGTGCTCTTCGCTTTGATTGCGGTTTACTGGGCCATGACGTCTAAAGAACCGATTGCAAAGACGAATATTCCGTTGCTTGCCGCGGACAGCGCGTCCGTAACAGAATTGGAAATTATTACGGCGACGGATACGACCGATTTGAAAAAAGAAGGCGACGGATGGAAGCTCATGGGAGCCAAGGTCTATCCCGCCAACCCCGCGAACGTGGGACGTGCCTTGCAGAGGTTTTCACAGATGACCAAGAAAGCCATGGTTACCGACAAGCCGGAGCGCTATGGCGAATTTGACGTAGACAGCGATAAAGGTGTCCTCGTAAACATCACGACGAATGGCAAGCACGAGTCAGTATTTTTGGGCAAAGCGGGCCCGACCATGCAAACCAGCTATGCGCGTTTGGAAGGAAGTGACGAAGTTTGGGAAATCGGCGGAAATCATACGTCCGCGTTTCGCAGGCCCCCTGCTGACTGGCGCGACAAAACAATAACGGCACTTGCCATGGACAGCATAAGTCATGTGACCATCAGGCACGACGGCGAGACTCTTGACTTGCAGAAGCAGGACACGTTGTGGAAAGCGTCTGAAAATGGCGTTGAGTTCCCGGCAGTCAAGCAACAAGTCGAGAGAATCACGCGGATGTTGTCGCGCATCAATGCCGTCGAGTTTGCCGACTCACTCAGCGATGAGACGTTTACAAATCCCAAGGCAACGGTACATGCCGAGATGATGGACGGGTCCACGGTCGATCTGGCTTTTGTCCCCCGAGACGACAAGCAGTATTATGTTCGCAAGAAAGGCGCGCTTTCGGATTTCGTGCTATACAATAGTACGGTCGAAGTGTTCTTCAAAAAGAAAGATGAATTGCTTGACAAAGAAAAGCCCGCGGGATAGGGGCACCGTTCGAAACACACATGTTTGCGAAGCCTCCGGTTTGGCCGGAGGCTTCGTCATGTCATAACGACTGTTTGAATGAACTCACTTAGACATCTCATACCCTACTTAAGGCCCTACCGGACACGGATTGTTTGGGGATGCATCGCCGCCGTTTTTTCCACGGCGCTTTATGCTCTTGCACCGTGGGTAATGAAACTTGCGATTGACGATTTGCGAAGTGGAATTACGTCCGCAAAACTTGCCGAATACGCGGGAATCATCATTGGCCTGTCACTGGTCGGCGGGATTTTTCGATATTATATGCGAATGCTGCTTATCGGAATGTCGCGATACGTCGAACAAGATTTGCGAGCGACCGTGTTCAGTCATTTGCAAACGCAAACGACGCAGTATTTCACGAAACACCGCACCGGCGATCTCATGGCGCGGATGACAAACGATTTGGACAGCGTGCGTAACGTCCTCGGCCCCGGATTCATGTATCCGATTGACACGAGTTTAACGGCGATCTTTTCTCTGATACTGATGATCTGGATATCGCCTAAGCTGACATTGTTGACTCTCGTGATCACACCTCTGGTAAGCTACTCAGTCTATAAACTGGGCAAACTCACGCACAAGCTGCAAACAGATATTCAGGAACAGTATTCGAAACTCTCGGATCAAGCGCAGGAGAATCTTTCCGGTGCGCGCGTCGTACGCGCGTACTCGCAGGAAGAACAAGAGCGCGGGAAGTTCGACGTTCTTAATCAGGAATTCGTCAAACGAAACATCGCGATGACGAAAGTACAGGCGCTGTTTTTCCCGTTGATGGGATTCTTCTTTGAAGTCGGAACCGCGTTGATACTTTTGATCGGCGGTTACGGAATCATACAGAACGAACTTTCACTTGGGGATTTTGTGGCATTCGTCGGATATCTTGGTATGCTTGCGTGGCCGATGATCGCGGTAGGTTGGGTGGCGAATCTACTGCAGCGCGGCGCCGCTTCGATGAAACGAATTCAAGAGTTACTTGACGCGGAACCGGATATTGCCTCACCCCCGAGCGGTGATATTGCGTCGGAAAGGATCGGAGAAATAAAATTCGAAGACGTTTCCTTCGCCTACGGTGAACGCGAGCCGATGTTGAAAAATATCACCCTGACAATCGCGCCGGGTCAGACGGTGGCGTTCGTCGGCGCAACGGGTTGCGGAAAAACGACTCTA
Source organism: Calditrichota bacterium (assembly GCA_020637445.1). Taxonomy (NCBI): domain Bacteria; kingdom Pseudomonadati; phylum Calditrichota; species Calditrichota bacterium. The sequence goes on from JACJVZ010000001.1 coordinate 573,431, forward strand.
ATCAACTTGATCCCTCGCATGCTCGATCCAACGCGGGGAAAAGTCTTCGTCGACGGAATTCCGACTACAGAGTGGGATATCGACGAGCTGCGCCTGCGGGTCGCGATGGTCCCGCAGGACGCGTTCTTGTTTTCCGAAACGATTTTCAACAACTTGATCTTTGGCAAACCGGAGGCCAGCCGCGACGAGGCAATGGCATCTGCTCGTGTGTCCAGAATCGACAAGGACGTTGAGAACTTTGCCGACTCGTATGAGACTTTGGTAGGCGAGCGCGGCGTAACATTGTCCGGCGGCCAAAAAGGACGGCTTGCTTTGGCGCGCGCGTTAGTGCGGGACCCTCTTATCTTGATTTTGGATGATGCGCTGGCGGCCGTTGATACGCACACCGAAGAGGAGATTTTGCAAGGTCTCAAGAAGTTCATGCAGAATCGTTCGTCGATTTTGATATCACATCGTGTGTCAACTGTGCGCGACGCGGATTGCATATATGTCATGGAGAACGGCGAGATTATAGAGCGCGGCACGCATGCTGAATTGGTCGCTCTGGACGGATATTATGCCGACATGGAGCGGCGTCAGAGGTTGGAAGAAGAGTTGGAGTTGACGGAATGAGCGACAAAGGCAGCAAGACTTCCGAAGACCGTGATGTGATGGGCAAGGCCTACGATTCTGTTCTGGCGAAAAGACTGTGGGGATACGTCGGCGACCAAAAGCGCAAACTCTTCCTCGCCGTGTTTCTTTTGCTGCTCGGAGCGGTAACGGAATTGGCGGGGCCGTGGCTCTCGAAGATCGCGATTGACAAATACATCGCGAACGGCGACATGCCGGGACTGATGAAACTTGTAGTCATTTTTGTGATTATCGCCGCATTGTCCACGGCTCTCAGATGGAGCCAGGTTTACTTGACAGGCGAAGCTGGTCAGATGATCATGTATCGACTGCGCCGCGACGTGTTCAACAAGCTGCAAGAGCTGTCAGTACCTTATTTTGACCGCAATCCGGTTGGAAGGCTGATGACTCGTGTGACGTCGGACGTACAGGCTCTTTATGAATTGTTTGGCTCGGGGATGGTGGCGATATTCGGCGACGTGTTTACGCTGCTGGGAATTACGGGCGTGATGTTCGCGATCAATTGGCGGCTGGCGTTGCTGACTCTGCTGGTGATACCGCTTTTGCTGGGTGTTACGTTCGCGTTCAGAAAGAAAGTGCGAGATCTCTACAGGAAGACGCGCGGACAGATTTCTAATCTGAACGGATACCTACAGGAGAATATCACAGGAATGCGCGTGGTTCAGCTCTTTGGGAGAGAAAAACACAACTTCGACAAATTCCAAGAGCAAAACAGCGGCCTGAAGAACACTTATCTTGACACAATCTTCTTCTATGCCCTGTTCTTTCCCGGTGTCGAGTTCATCTCCGCGCTGGCAATCGGCGCGATTATCTGGGGCGGCGGCACAATGATGATCGCGGGAACCGTGACGGTCGGTACCCTCGTCGCGTTTCTGCAATACGTCGAGCGTTTCTACAGACCTGTGCGCGACCTTGCCGAAAAATACAACATTCTGCAAGCGGCGATGGCGGCGGCGGAACGCGTCTTCGGTGTGCTCGATGAGCCGATTCAAGTCGAAGAGAAATCAGGTTCCGGCACACCGCAACTCGCGGCTGAAAATGCTCCCTTCATTGAGTTTCGGAACGTGTGGTTTGCCTACAAGCCGGATGAATGGGTCTTGCAGGACGTGAGCTTCGTCGTCAATGAAGGCCAATCGATCGCCGTGGTTGGTGCGACCGGTGCGGGGAAAACGACCATCATCTCGCTGCTTCAAAGATTTTACGATATTCAACGCGGCGCAATTCTCATCAGGGGCCGGGATATTAGGGACTATCCCCTAAAGGAATTGCGGGCGATGCTGGGGATAGTTTTGCAGGATGTCTTTATTTTCGCGGGCAATATCACGGAAAATATTCGGTATGGACAACCCGAAGCAAGCGATGAACAGGTTAAGGAAGCCTCCAAACTGGTATTTGCCGACCGGTTTATCGGGAGGCTGCCCGCTGGATATGATGAGCCGGTGGTCGAACGTGGAGCGACGTTATCCACGGGCCAGCGGCAATTGTTAGCTTTTGCTCGAGCTCTTCTAAGAAAACCGGAATTGCTGATTCTGGACGAGGCGACAGCCTCCATCGACACGGAAACCGAGCAGCTTATCCAGCAGGCCATTGGGAGAGTGTTGACAGGTCGTACGTCGATCATAATTGCGCACAGGTTATCCACAATCCAGAGTTGCGACCGGATTTTGGTCATGCACCATGGGAAATTGCGGGAAGAAGGCACGCACGACGAACTTTTGAAACTGGGCGGAATCTACCACCGACTATACAAACTGCAATTTGGGCAAGGCGTGAAGGCTGCATAAGCCGATGTGCTCGCTTGACTTTTGGGGGATTTTCTCCTACCTTAATTGGATTAGTGGTAAACTGTCAAACATGTTGTTTTTGTTGAGTTAAATTTCCCTTGAGTGTCACACGAAAAGAAATAGAATCGCTGGCCAAACTGGCGCGGTTGAGGCTTTCGGAGTCCGACATTGAAGGACTCTACAAAGACCTCAATTCGATTTTGGATTATTTCGACCAGCTCAAGGCTGTAGATGTGACTGGAATTGAGCCGATGGTGCATGCCGTGCAGGGGGATAATTTGCTCGAAGATGACGTTCCGCATGAGTCGCTTCCGCATGAAGTTGTGTTGCGGGATGCGCCTGACAGGACCAAGGAATATTTCCGGTTGCCGCGAGTCTTAAACGGATGAGCCGTGTTCTGGCGGTGATTCCGGCGCGCTTCGGAGCCACCCGTTTTCCCGGTAAGCCTCTGGCGATGCTTTGGGGCAAACCTATGGTGCAGCATGTCTGGGAAAAATGCCGCGCCGCAAATAGTCTTGACGGCGTGGTCGTGGCGACTGACGACGACCGGATATTGAAAGCCTGCGCAGGTTTTGGAGCAGATGCCGTGATGACAGATCCTGCGCTGCCCTCTGGCACGGACAGAGTCGCCGCCGCCGCGCGAGATTACGCTGACTTTGAATTCGTCTTGAACGTTCAAGGCGACGAACCGATGATGGAACCCGAAGTCATCGGCGCAGTCGCTGATCTGATGCGCCGCCACGGTGTCGAGATCGGTACTGCCGTTGTCCCGACTCGAGCGAACACGGAACTTGAGCGCCCGCACGTCGTCAAGGCAGTGGTTGCACACGACGGACGCGCGCTGTATTTCAGCCGGTCCGTGATCCCTTTCACACGAAACCAGCCTGACGGGTTGATTCACAACCGTCATCTCGGAATTTACGGTTTCCGAAGTGACGTCCTGAAAGAGCTTGTCAAACTGCCTCCGTCTCCGCTTGAGAAAGTGGAGAGCCTCGAGCAATTGCGTTGGCTGGAAGCGGGTTACTCCATTCACACGGTAGCAGTCCAGAGCGATTCCTCCGGCATCGACACACCTGAAGATTTGCAGAACCTTTCTCTCCGAAATTACTGACTTAAGACTATGGCACCGCAAAAAAAATCTCGTAAGAGCATCCGCGCGAAATATGTGTTTATCACCGGCGGTGTGGTGTCATCGCTGGGAAAGGGTATCGCATCGGCGTCGATCGGCAGGTTGCTCAAAGCTCGCGGAATGCGAGTGTCGATGATGAAGCTCGATCCATACATTAACGTGGATCCGGGAACGATGAATCCGTTTCAGCACGGCGAGGTGTATGTCACCGAGGACGGCGCTGAAACGGATCTTGATTTAGGGCACTACGAGCGCTTCATCGACGAAGACATGTCGCGGGCGAACAACGCGACGACTGGCCAGATTTATCACACGGTAATATCGAAAGAGCGTAAGGGTGACTATCTTGGCGCGACGGTTCAGGTGATTCCGCACATCACGGGCGAAATCATTGAACGGATGGAAGCGGTTACACGCGGACAAAAGCATTTCGACGTCGTGTTGGTCGAGGTTGGCGGCACAGTCGGCGACATCGAAAGTTTGCCGTACCTCGAAGCGATCCGCCAGTTCGGACTTGAGCTTGGACCGAAGAATTGCGTTTACATTCACCTGACTTTGGTCCCGTTCATCCAAACGGCACGCGAAGTGAAAACCAAACCGACTCAGCACTCTGTCAAAGAACTGCGCGAGATTGGTGTGCAGCCGGACTTGCTCTTGTGCCGGACGGACCGTCCGCTTGACAAAAAAGTCAAGGACAAAATTGCGCTGTTCTGCAATGTCAGTCGCGAAGACGTTTTTGACGTGCCGGATGTGGACACCGTTTATGAGCTGCCGCTCTTGCTCGAACGCGAAGGCATGGGCAAGCGCATACTTACGCTGCTCGGTCTGAGGGCGAAAGACCCCGAGTTTTCGCAATGGCAATCCGTTGTTCGAAAGATCAAGCATCCGACCAAGCACGTGAAGATCGCAATCGCCGGCAAGTATGTTGAGGTTCGTGATTCGTACAAGTCGATCATCGAGTCGTTCATTCATGCGGGGGCACATCACGGCGCAAACGTCGAATTGAAATGGATCGAAGCCGAAGAATTCGAGAGTGGCGACGCGCGTGAACTGATGGCTGGTTGCAGCGGACTCTTGGTCCCGGGCGGCTTCGGAGAACGCGGCATCGAGGGGAAGATTGCCGCCGTGGGGCACGCTCGAATGAAGAACATACCGTTTTTTGGAATATGCTTGGGAATGCAGGCGGCTGTGATTGAGTATGCCCGCAGCGTTTGCGGACTTAAGCGCGCGAACTCAACGGAGTTTGCACCGACCACCAAGCATCCGGTGATTGATTTGCTTCCCGATCAACGCGGACTGAAGCAAAAGGGCGCGACGATGCGGCTGGGCAGCTATCCGTGCTTTTTGCTGCGCGGATCGAAGGCGCATGCGGCCTTTGGATCGGACGCAATCACCGAACGGCATCGCCACAGATTTGAAGTGAACAACAGATACCGCGAGCAGCTTGAGCAAAACGGCCTGGTATGTTCAGGCGTATGGCCGGGAGGTGATCTGGTCGAGATCATCGAATTGCCGGGACACCCGTGGTTTCTGGCGGTGCAGTTTCACCCGGAATTGAAAAGTCGTCCGACACATCCACATCCTCTGTTCAGGGATTTTGTGGGCGCGTGCTTGGAATATGGTGAGCCGAAAGCGAAAGAGCATGCTTCGGCGAAGAAACTTGAAACAGTAACAGAGGAGTAGGAGTGGAGCGCACCCACAAGGCGACGCTCATTCCCGGTGACGGTATCGGCCCGTCGATCTCCGAGGCCGCAGTGGCCATTATGGAGGCGACGGGCGTTGTCATTCAGTGGGAAGTATGTCATGCCGGCTTAGCTGCCATCGCCAACGGCAAGGATCCGTTGCCGAAGGAGACCGCGGATTCGATTGACCGTACGGGCGTAGTGCTCAAAGGACCGATCACCACTCCGGTGGGTGGCGGTTACAAGAGCGTCAACGTCTCGTTGAGACAGAAATACGATCTCTACGCGAATTTGCGGCCTTGCCGTTCATTCGAAGGATTGGTGACGCCTTTTCCGAACACGGACATAGTCGTCGTCCGCGAGAATACGGAAGGACTTTATACCGGTCAAGAAATGTACGTCGATCCGGACAAGCGCGCGGCGATAGTCGTCGCCTGCAATACGCGCTCGTCGATGGACCGTGTGTGCAAATACACGTTCGAGTGGGCGCGTGCCAACGGACGAAAGAAAGTCACGTGTATTCACAAGGCGAACATCCTAAAAGTTTTCTCCGGAATATTTCTTGAGAGCTTTCGCGAAATTTCCAAGGGCTATCCCGAGCTTGCCGCGGACGAAAAAATCATCGACGCCGCAAGCATGGAAATGGTTCGCAAGCCTCATATCTTCGACGTCGTCGTAACGACGAACTTATTCGGCGATATTATTTCTGACTTGACGGCGGGATTGGTTGGAGGATTGGGCGTTGCGCCCGGCGCAAATTACGGAGACAAAGTCGCGATTTTTGAAGCGATTCACGGCAGCGCGCCAGACATCGCAGGCAAGGGAATTGCCAATCCGATTTCGCTCGTGCTGGCGGGAGCGATGATGCTGAAGCACATCGGCGAAGATCAAGCGTCCGAAAGTGTGAACACTGCTGTCCGCGCCGTGATCAAGGAAGGCAAGTACCTGACGCCTGATCTATTACAGGGATCGAAGTACGGCACGGCAGATTTGACGAAGGCCATCATTGACAAGCTCGATTGACATAGGCGGCGAGTTTTATCCGCTCGCAATCATCGCAGGGCCGTGTGTTATCGAATCGGAAGATCTCTGTCTGTACGTCGCGGAAGAGCTTGCGGGAATTGCTGTGCGGACGGGAGTGTTGCCGATATTTAAGGCGAGTTTCGACAAAGCGAACCGCACGTCCGTGACGAGTTTCCGAGGACCGGGATTGGAAGAAGGTCTAAGGATATTAGAGAAGGTGCGCAGTACGAGCGGATTGCCTGTTACGACAGACATACATTTGCCGGAGCAAGCGGCGCCTGCAAGCGAAGTCGTGGACATTCTGCAAATCCCGGCCTTTTTGTGCCGCCAAACGGATATGCTTGTCGCCGCTGGTAAGACAGGGAAGGCCGTAAATGTCAAGAAGGGCCAGTTTGTCGCTCCGGAAGACATGAAATACGCGGCTGACAAGATAGCATCGACGGGCAACGGCAAGATTTTGTTTACCGAACGCGGCGCAAATTTCGGATATCGCGATCTTGTCGTGGACATGCGTTCGTTGGTAATCATGTCCGAGATTGGATTCCCCGTGATTTTCGACGCGACGCACAGCGTACAGAAAATGGGCGGACAAGGCGGAGGCGTGTCCGGAGGATCTCCGAAGTATATCGGCCCGCTCTCTCGAGCGGCCGTCGCCACCGGTGCAGTGTCCGGTGTTTTCGTTGAAACACATCCGAATCCGTCGCATGCTCTTTCCGACGGGGCGAATATGCTGCCGTTGCCGGAACTTGAAACGTTGGTCAGTAGTCTGGTGAGAGTCGTTGAATCATTGAAAGAGAATCCTAAATGAGCACCGGACGTGACAAGATTCGCTTGAAGGACATTCAGATTTATGCTTACCACGGCGCTCTAGAAGAAGAACGACGGTTAGGCCAACTGTTTGAACTCGACTGTGAAGTGACGGGAGATTTTGGTCGCGGCGGCAGTGGCGACGATTTGCATTGGACTGTTGACTACACGCTTTTATATCAAGAAGTAAGTAGCGTGTTTTTGGCAAAGTCCTATCAATTGCTTGAAACGTGCGGTGCCGAATTGGCGATGGCCGTCTTGGCGAAATTTAGCAGTGTCGACGAAGTGGTTATTCGTGTCAGGAAACCACACGTCCCAATGGGGGGAGTAATAGGAGGCGTAGAAGTAGAGATCGCAAGAAAACGAATCCATGATTAACTACGCCTACGTGGCATTCGGTTCCAACGAAGGTGACCGAATCAAGAATCTCGCGGAAGTGATGAAGGAGTTTGGCCAGCGCGGGATACACCTGCGGAGAATGGCCAAGCTCTATGCATCAAAACCGGCGGAAAGCGTAGCAGGCGAGATTTTCTTGAATACGGTTTTGGAATGCGGGAAGTCCGCGTCGATAGAGACGTTTTTCGAAGTACTTCAAAGAATCGAATTGTCATTAGGGAGCCTCAACAAGAAAAACGGGGCGAGCAGGACTTGTGATCTTGATCTCTTATTGTGGGGTAACTTGACGAGTGACTCTATAGACCTGACGATTCCTCATCCTCGTATAGCCCAACGGGATTTTGTTCTCCGCCCGTTGTGCGATTTGATCCCAGATGAGATTATGCCCGGAACGATGAAACGATTCTCGGAATTGCTTGCGGAGTGCAAAACCGAGTTCGTACTAAGAGTGGTGGAGCGGTAAGCGAGTTGAAAACTTCACATCGTTACATAGCGATCGAAGGTGTAATCGGGGTCGGCAAGACGTCGCTGGCTCGGATACTCTCCGAGAAGCTCAACGGGAGGTTAATCCTCGAAAACCACGACGAGAATCCTTTTTTAGCTCAGTTTTACAAGGATCCGCGTCACTTCGCCTTTCAGACTCAGATGTTTTTCTTGTTGTCGCGGTTTCGTCAGCAGCAAGAATTACCGGAACCGGATTTCTTTCATTCGACGTTGATATCCGACTATATTTTCCCGAAGGACCGCATTTTCGCGTACATCAATCTCAGCGAAAACGAGTTGAATTTGTACGAGAAGGTCATGGCGCTGATGGAAATGCGGGTCCGCAAGCCTGACATCGTTGTATATCTCCAAAGTTCAACCGAGCGGTTGATGCGCAACATACGTACGCGCAGCCGCCCGTACGAGCGCGAAATGTCCGAGGAGTACATTCGCACGTTGAACGAAGGATACAACCACTACTTCTTCAATTACGAAGAAACTCCACTGCTAATCGTAAATACGACGCAGCTTGATTTTGTGAACAATGCCGACCATCTTGCGGCGATAACGGCGGAGATTGAACGTGAGCAGCTCGGCACACGCTACTTCAACCCGGTGGATATTTAGAATGCTTAGAATGCTCTTGACGGTAATCGCGGCTGTGTTAGCAGTGAAGGTACTGCTGAACATGCTTCGGCCCAAAAAGCAGGAGCCAACCGTAAAAGGCAGACCGACGAAATCGTCCGTAACGGACCGCCGTTTGGAAGACATCGAAGACGCCGATTTCAAAGAGATTAAATAGTCATGCGAGATATTGTTAGCACATCCGATGCGCCTGCGGCGATCGGGCCATACAGTCAGGCCGTGAAGGCCGGCGGCTCCCTGCTTTTCACAGCCGGTCAAATTCCGCTGGACCCCAAAACAATGGAAGTCGTCGGTGCAACGGCCGCGGAACAATGCGCACAGGTAATGAAGAACCTTGCCGCGGTACTTGAAGCCGCTGGAACAACTTTCGAGCGAGTCGTGAAGACGACGATCTTTCTTAAGTCAATGGGCGATTTCGCGTCGGTTAACGAAGTTTACGCGAAGTATTTCCCGAGCGCACCTCCCGCTCGCAGCACGGTAGCGGTTGCGGGATTGCCGAAGGATGTATTGGTAGAAATCGAATGCGTCGCGCTTCTGCCTTCGGGCTGGTAGTCTGTCTTCTGATATGTTCGGCCGCGGCGAGTGCGCAGACAATCGACCGCGCCAAACCTATGAAGAGCACGACGGGCGCGGTCTTTCGTTCGCTTGCAGTTCCGGGATGGGGTCAATGGTACAATGAGTCGCGCATCAAGTCGGTGACTTTTTTCGCCTTCGAGTCTCTTTTTATTTACGGCATTCTTAAGAACAATAGTTCAATGATGGCGGCGAAGCGCGCCGATGCGACCGTGCCGTTCCGTTACGATCCGGAGCATCGCGGACTTGGTGTACCGGAGAGAATAGATACTTATGTTCCCGTTTTTGTGCGCGACACTTTTCGGGAAGAACATTTCTTTCGTAGCAGCCGCAACAAATTGGTTTGGTGGCTGGTTGGCATGAAGCTCCTTTCCATGGGAGATGCCTACGTGGACGCACAGCTTTATAAAATTGACATCTCGCCTGACCTTTCGTTGCTTGACGACGACGGCTTTTTGTTAGGCGCCACAATTAGATTTTAGTAATTACAAAAATGGCTTTGCTTGACCGCTTTGTCGTTGCCGCGATGCCCTACGTGCCGAAAATTATGGTGCGAAAAGTGGCTTCGAAATATATCGCAGGCGAATCCCTCGACGACGCGATGAACGTCGTACAGGACTTGAATGCGCGCGGGATGCACGCGACCGTAGACGTGCTGGGTGAATTCGTAAGTGATCCGCAGCTCGCGTCGCGGGACGTGGAATCGTACTTGAAATTGATTGACGCGATTGCCGATCGGAAACTGAAATCCGGGGTGTCGGTCAAACTAACCGCAGTCGGACTTTCGATTAGCCCGAAAATCGCGCGGGACAATGTGAAGCGCATGATCGACGCCGCCGCGAAGCACGATATCTTCGTGCGCATCGACATGGAGGATTCTCCTTATACGACGGAAACTCTGGCGATTTACGAAGAATTCCGAAAGGAAGCCCGGATTGGTATTGTTGTGCAGGCCTACCTGAAAAGAACTGCCGACGACGTAAAGAGGCTGATGGACGGCGGGCCGACAAACATTCGGTTGTGCAAAGGAATATACGTCGAGCCTGAAGCCGTCGCATTCAAAGACCGCAAGGCGATTCAGGACAATTTCCTGAAATTGCTCGAGTTGATGTTTGATGGCGGTGCCTTGGTCGGCATCGCGACACATGACCGCTACCTGGTTGAACAGTCTGAGTTGATGCTCAAAGCACGCGGCATGAATTCTGCACAGTATGAGTACCAAATGCTGTTGGGAGTTTTGCCGGAATTGCGCGATGAGATTGTCAAGCGCGGTCACAGGATGCGCGTATACGTACCGTTTGGCGACGCTTGGTACGGATACTCCACGCGCCGCCTGAAGGAAAATCCCGCGTTGGCGGGCTATGTTTTCAAGAGCCTGTTCAAGGCTGGCTAATAACGAAATCCGCTTCGAAATAAACGAGGCAGAAGTCGGGTCACCGCGAAGAATCGTATGGTGACCCTCTCTCTGAGAAGCTATGACTATCCGGGAAGAGTGGTTGAACACGATTACTTGCGGCGATTGCTTTGAAATGATTCAGCAATTGCCGGATGAATCGGTTGATCTGGTTGTCACAGATCCGCCGTACGGGATTGACTACCAGTCAAACCGTCGCACGGCGAGACAAAAGCTGCCGAAGTTTGCCAACGACGTTTCGCTTGAATGGGTCGGCGATTGGGTTGATGAGATGTTTCGCGTATTGAAGAACGATACGCACTTCTACTGTTTCACTCGGTTCGACACTTATCCGGTTTTCTACGCGGAAATCGCACGGCGTTTTTCCGTCAAGAATTGTATAATCTGGGTCAAAAACAACCATGGCAGCGGCGATCTGAACGGTTCCTATGCGCCGCAGTATGAGATGATTATTTTTGCGCACAAAGGGAAACGGCATCTTAACGGGAAACGGGACGCCGACGTCATGGAATGTGACAATGTGCCGAGCGCTCAGCGGTTTCACGCGACGCAAAAACCGGTGGAACTATTGCGCGTACTGATTGAAAAAAGCAGCGATCCCGGTTCGGTTGTACTTGACCCGTTTGCGGGTACGGGCAGCACGGGACTTGCTTGCAAGGCGGCCAGTCATCAAGACGGTGACGGACATGAACGAAACTACTTACTCTTTGAGCTGAATCCCGATTTTGTCAGGAAGGCGCGTGCGGGCGGCTTGGGAAGACAAGAGGAACTCTTGGAAGTAAAACGAGACAAGAAGAAACTTCTTGCGCCCAAATTGCGCACGACGGCAAGGCCGCGCAGATATATTGCGCGTAAAGACCAGACACTCTGGCTTGCGTTGGACTGAGCTAAGTGAGAAAAAGAAAAGCCCGTCATCTGACGGGCTTTTTAGTTTTCTATGCAGTTGGCCTACTTGATCACACCAAGTGACTTGCCGACTTTCTTGAACGCTTCAATCGCAGTATCCAAATGATCGCCGTCATGTGCGGCGGAAATTTGCACGCGAATTCGCGCTTGACCTTTCGGGACGACCGGGAAGAAGAAGCCGATTACGTAGATGCCTTCGTCAAGCATCGCGGCAGCCATCTCTTGTGCCTTGTGGGCATCGTAGAGCATGATTGGAACGATCGGATGGTCGCCGGGTTTAATGTCGAATCCGGCATCCGTCATAGCTTTGCGGAAATACTGAGTGTTCGAATGCAGTTTGTCCCGCAGCGCCGTGGTTTCGGTCAACATGTCAATGGCCTTCATTGCGCCGGAGATAATCGGCGGCGGCACAGTGTTGCTGAACAGATAGGGACGTGAGCGCTGACGCAATATGTCGACGATTTCCTGACGCGCGGCAGTGAAACCTCCCGACGCGCCGCCCAACGCCTTGCCGAGAGTTGACGTCACGATATCCACGCGATTCATGACGTTGTGATATTCATGTGTCCCTCGGCCATGCTTGCCCATGAATCCCGTGGAATGCGAATCGTCCACCATCACCAGCGCGTTGTACTTCTCTGCTAAGCCACAAATCTGCGGCAGTGGAGCAATCGAGCCATCCATTGAGAATACGCCGTCGGTGCCAATTAGTTTGAAACGCGCACCTTCAGCTTCTTTCAGCCGCTCCTCAAGTTCCTGCATGTCGCAGTTCTTGTAGATAAGTCTTTTGGCTTTGGACAGTCTCATTCCGTCGATGATCGACGCGTGATTTAGCGCGTCGGTGATGATTACGTCGTCTTCTTTCATCAACGTCTCAAACAGGCCGCCGTTGGCGTCAAAGCAGGATGAATAGAGGATCGCATCGTCCATGCCGACGAATTTGGCCAAGCGGTTTTCGAGCTTCTTATGAATGTCCTGCGTGCCGCAGATGAAGCGCACGCTGGAAAGACCGTATCCCCGGTCGTCGAGGGCCGATTTCGCCGCTTCTATCAACGCAGGATGATCACCCAGACCAAGATAGTTGTTCGCGCAAAAGTTGAGCACATCGCGGTTGCGGACTTTGATCTCCGCGCCCTGCGGCGAGTCGATGATTCTTTCGTTCTTGAATAATCCCGATTCTCGAATTCCTTCGAGTTCGGAGGTGAGAAATTCCTTGAAACCGTTATGCATTAGATAAACTCTTCTATTGAAGTCTGACGGGGAGGACGACGAACTGCAGTCCGTGGAACATTAAGCGCCGCTGCAGAGTCATCGGAGTTTCATTATGAAGGAAGCGCGTCCAGAATGTGTCTTTCCAGAACAACAGCCGCGCCGCAAAGAAAACGCTGTTTGGATATTCTTCGTGAACTTCGAGGCACAACCTTTCGATTTCGGCCATGTAGTCAAGCTCACAGCTCGTGCGCGCTTCTGCCTTCAGTCCATACGAGCGGGCCAAAGTGACGTACTTCTCAGTTTCTTTCTGAACTTCGTCGCGCAAAGCCTGAAGTTCTTCCACACCCTTGAACCGTCCCGTGTCAATCGCGCCGACGGAAACAAAAATGAACTGCTTAAACCTTCCGCCGAAGAGCCTCTGAGTCGAAAGCAAAAGGTGAATCCCTTGACCGCTGAATCGCTGCACCAAAACGACCGCCGTTGGCTCGCCGGGCTTCAGTTGTTCGGCCTTGACAGTCGATTCACCCAGCGAAAGTGTACCGAGAATATCATCCAGCTCGCGGACCTTGTCTTCGACTTGTTTGTAGTGGTTACGAATCTTGAAGCACAGGAGTAACAAGAGAATCGTTATCAAAATAACGAGCCAGCCGCCCTTCATGAACTTGATGCCGATCATCATGATCAGCAAAAGCAAACTGACCAACATGCCGACAAAACACACAGCAAAATGGCTGAACCACTTTTGATCTTCCTTTCGCTTGCTCCACCACATCCGGGACATACCGGCCTGTGCAAGCGTAAAGTCCATGAACACGTTGATCGCGTAGAGCGAGACGAGCGTCGTGATGCTACCGCGCGCATAGAGGATGAATCCTATTGCGGCGCCGCCCATCAATAGAATGCCGTTTTGAGTTACTAATCTCTCTGATAGGTGGCCGAAGCGGTGGGGAAGCCACGAGTCTTCCGCCATGTTTGCGAGAACGCGAGGTCCGCCGATAAATCCGGTCTGCGCAGCCACGAACAACAAAAGAGCAGCGGACAAAAGCATCACAGTGACCAGAATGTCACCGAGGTTCATACCGGCAACATACCAGTTCTCAGTAATCTGCTCAAAGAGAACGGCATTCAAAGTCCGGTCTTCGACGTCAGGAGTCTTCCAGAGAAAGTAGTTTAGAAGCAGCATCGTTGCCAAGAACGAAAGCGACGCCGCCATGTAAACCATCGTGCGTTTTCCGGTCTGTACGCGCGGCTCTTTGAGCGTCAACATGCCATTGGCAATAGCCTCGATTCCCGTAAGCGTACCCGCACCCATCGAGAAGGCCGTTATCAATGCAGCAATAATATATCCCCAACCCTCGTTGGCGAGTACATCCTGTCCATGAGACAGACTCTCGGCTGCACGATTTGGCAAGTCAGATAAGTGGAATACAAAACCAAAGCTAACTAACCCGACGTGAGTAACCACAAAGACCAAGAAGATCGGAAGGAGGATCATAATAGATTCCTTCAACCCCCTAAGGTTCATGATCACCAGCAGAACCACTACGGCAATCGAAGCATGAATTCTGAAATCACCCCAAGTCGGCGGCAAGGTTGAGAACACGGCATCCACGCCAGCCACAACGGACACGGCGATGGTCAAAACATAGTCAATTGTCAGCCCCGATCCCGCCAGCGCTCCGGCCTTCGGATGAAGCAGCTTGGAAGCAACCAAGTAACCGCCGCCGCCAGTGGGAAAAAACTCGATCACTTGCATATACGCAGCGGAGATGATCCACACCGTCGCCGCGATCATCACGGCGAGGATCGGAGCAAGAAAATCTACTCCATGCAGGGCAAGGAAGGCCTCTTCCGGACCGTAGTTAGCGGACGAAATACCGTCGGCTCCAAGCCCGACCCAAGCGAAGAACGCCACGAGCGACAAACTGTGGAATACTGCTGGATCAAACGGATTACGCCGCCCGCCAAGGAGAAACCTGCGGGCGCGCTTTCCGAAAGATTGTTTTCCGGACTCTTGTTGGGGTGGGGGAGGAGGAACTGAGGGTCTAACCAATTACGATGCCTTTGGAAGTCCACCGGGGTAAAGAACTACTTTCAGTCCTTCTCCGGCGAGTTTGGTTTGGAAGCCGCGCTCAAAATCAGCAAGCGCGAAGTGGTGGGTGACGGTACGTTTTGCGGCATTCAAGAACTCGCCTTGCAGCAAAGCCAACATGTCCATCCAAGTGTTGAATATTCTGCGGCCGAAGATGCTGCGAATGGTGATACCCTTGAGAACGACGTCGGAAGAGAAATTCACGGACAGTTCGCCCGAAGGAAGGCCGAGCAAGACGAATTCACCGCCCATCCGCAGAGTCTTGAATGCGTCAGCGTAGGCATACGGAGATCCGGACATTTCAAATATGACGTCCAATCCGCTTTTCATGGGATCAGAAGTCGCAATCTTGATAAATTCCGCTTGCTGCTTCGGATCGCTTACATTAAAGATCTCATCGGCGCCCTCGTCTTTGGCAACGCGCAAGACATAATCCGACACGTCCGTGACATAGATCTTTTTGGCCCCCATCAAACGACACAATGCTACGGCGAGAATTCCCAGTGGACCGGCACCCAGAACGGCGACGTCTTTGCCGACTACGTCAGCACTGCGCACCGTGTAGACGGAGTTGCCGATCGCGTCCAAATAGGCTGCAACTTCAAGCGGAAGGTCAGGCGGGAGGGGAACCACGGCACTGGCGGGCAGCTTTACATAGTCCGCGAACGCACCGGGCTGGTCAATTCCTCCAACCGTATGCGAGTTGCACCAGTTACCGTTTCCCGTTCTACAATTGTAGCACTGTCCGCAGGTCCAGTGCATTTCCGCTGAGACGTACTGTCCGACTTCCAGTCCTTCGACACCGTGGCTTAGTTCAGCGATTTCACCACAAAATTCGTGGCCGATAGTCAAGGGTAGAACCGGTCCCATTCGACTCATTAGGGAGGGCTTTGCCGAATAGATATGAACATCAGTGCCGCAAATTCCGGCGGCTTTAACTTTAACTATGACGTCGTGCGGTGTTGTTATCTGAGGTACGGGAGCATTACTAAGATAAGTAAGACCGGGGTCTGTATTGCTTTTTTGTATGGCCTGCATGTTTCTAATAGGGGCTTAGTGTGAACAGTCAAGGAGGGCAAGTCGATTAAGTTCTGAAAATACCGAAACGCTCGGAATAAATCAATGACTAATATATTCACGAATTCTTGGAAAAACATGATTTCAATTGATTTAGCGAAAAAGTATCTCTTGTCACGTTGAGGCGTTTCGGGCAGGTTAATTAAAGGGTTGGACATGAGCGGCCGATAACCCAAACGGTAATAAGCTGTTCACGAACCGGGTGAGTCTATAATGAACCTGGACCAATTCTCCTGTCAAAACACAAGCTGTCCTGACTTCGGCAAAACCGGCGCAGGCAACATCAATCTCTATACAAGGTATGGACGTAAGCAGGTGCGCCTGCTGATCTGTAAGACTTGTGGAAAAACATTCAGCGAGCTGAAGGGAACTCCGTTCTGGGATTCCCGTCTCGATTGGGACACGATAGAGAAGATCTATCGGAGTCTGCTGGCTGGACAAGGGATCCGCGCCACCGCGCGTGATTTCAATCTTTCCAAGAACACGGTCAAGCGCTACCTTCGTCTTGCGAACAAGGACTACTCGACGGTGCTGAATTTTCTTCAGGATCGAGGAGTGATCTCGAATGGAGATTCTCAGTTGCGTGAGTTGTTGAGTCAATTCAGCAGCCGCCGACGATCAACCGTCACTGCGTCTCCACGCATCGCTACGACCAACTGAAACAAGGCTGGGCAAATTTGAGGGCACAGCGGCCTGCCGACGGCAGGCCGCTCTTTTTGTTGTTGCATCTAACCCCAAACTCCGCTACATTGCGGCTTCGCAATAATTCGGGGCGTGGCGCAGTCCGGTAGCGCATCTGCTTTGGGAGCAGAGGGTCGCTGGTTCGAATCCAGTCGCCCCGACCAACATTTGGGTAGTGTGGCCGAATAATTGAAGCGGGTGCCTTGCGGTACCTGCTTCGTTATTTTGGGGTGAATTGAAGCAGAATGTAGACTGGCTTGCAAATCACTCTCGCGAGCTCCAAAATTTGGATAGGATGAAACGACTTCGCCTCTCGGATTACGGCGCCGGAAAATAGTCTCGATTTTCTAATCATGCCTCTAAGTGCAATATATGCACGAATTGCACGAATTGCACTCGGGTAATGTTGTTGGGGGGTTGATTATACTAAGGTTAGGAAGATAATAGACCACCTCAAGTAAGGCTTGAATATTGCCGTAAGTTGTTGAGTTGCAAGGAACCTGAGTTTCTTTACGTTCCTCTGAGGACTTGATAAATTGCGAGTCACATCGTAAGTTGAGGGTTACTAAGTTCATGGAGGACCGTGCAAGGCATGCGACACGAGCACGGGCAATCTGCAACGGCAATCCATAATGGAGGACAAACCATGCTAAGCCGACTGATGCGCCGTCGGAAAAACCAAAAGGGTTTTACCCTTATCGAAATTTTGATCGTGGTGGTCATCGTGGCCATTCTCGCGGCGATTTCGGTGCCTATTTACCTTGAGTATGTGGAAAGTGCCCGTGCGAGCGACGCCAAGACTGCGATCAGCTCGATTTGGCAAGCTGCCCAGATTTACTATCAGGATCGTGGCGAATACCCCGGTACCGTGGAAGATCTGCAGGACAATCGTTATGTGAAGCTGTCGGAATCGACTCTGCTTCAATGGAATTTCTCGTTCACGGGTAACCCGCCCGATGAAATTGTGGCGACGTCGACAGACCAGATGCGCGGAGGCGCGGGCAAAGAAGTCAAGTACGTCGTCAAGGAAGGCAAGTGGCTCGGCTACGGTCTCCCGGAACCTGACGAAGGTAACTAAGATATGCGAATGGTGCGGAGCAGTGAATGCTGTTCCGCACCAGTTCGTTTGTTGGTCGCTCTCTTAAGGGGTAGAATTGGGTTAAAGGGATTAGGAAGCGAGGAAAGACGTGTCGGTAGCGACGGCAACACACATCAACATCTTTGAACTGCTTCGGTTTGCCGTGGATCAGGGTGCATCGGACTTGCACCTTTCCAGCGAGTCCATTCCGATGATCAGAGTGCACGGGCGTATGCGCAAGTTGAACTTGCCGAAGATGGCTCATGCGACTCTTGAAAATATCGTGCAGCAGGTATTGACGCGCGAGCAGTTGGAGCGATTCCTTGAAATGAAGGAAATCGACTTTTCTGCGAAGCTCGAGGATATCGCACGTTTTCGTGTCAACGTTTTTCAGCAGATTAACGGATATGGCGCGGTGTTCCGTACCATTCCGTCGGAAATCCGAACGTTTGAAGAGTTAGGATTGCCGGAAGTGATGCGCGATCTTGCCGACCGGGATCGCGGTTTGGTGCTCTTGACCGGTCCCACGGGTTCCGGTAAGACCACTACGCTCGCGACGATGGTTGACTGGATCAACGAGTATAAAGAACTTCATATCATCACGATCGAAGACCCGGTCGAGTTCTTCCACGATTCGAAGAACTGCATGATGAACCAGCGCGAGCTGGGCGCGAACACGCACAGCTTCGCGAACGCCTTGCGCGCCGCACTTCGTGAAGACCCGGACGTGATTCTGGTCGGCGAAATGCGCGACTTGGAAACGATTTCGCTGGCTTTGACGGCAGCGGAAACGGGTCACTTGGTTTTTGCGACTTTGCACACGTCCAGCGCAGCCAAGACGATTGACCGTATTATTGATATTTTCCCGGCGGCCCAGAAGACGCAGGTTCGTTCGATGCTTGCGGAATCGCTTGAGGCCGTTGTGGCACAAAAACTGCTTCCCAAGAAAGATGGTACGGGTCGTGTCGTG
Organism: Calditrichota bacterium; assembly: GCA_020637445.1. Classification (NCBI taxonomy): domain Bacteria; kingdom Pseudomonadati; phylum Calditrichota; species Calditrichota bacterium. The sequence goes on from JACJVZ010000001.1 coordinate 592,013, forward strand.
GCAGCCGAAATCATGGTGGCGACGACTGCGGTCCGAAATTTGATCAGAGAAGACAAGATTTACCAAATCCCCTCTGTAATCCAGTCGGGCGGAAAATCGGGTATGCAAAGCCTCGATCAGGACTTGATGCGCCTCATGCACAAGGGTCTGATCAGCCGCGAAACGGCGGCTCACGTGGCCGAGAATTCCAAGTTGTTCGAGGTTAATCTCTCGGAGTAATTCCGGGGGGTGGGCCTTGGACCACTGGAATCAAACAATGAGGCCGAACATGAGCAGACGCATTCGAAGGCTTGAGCGCGGTGCCGCCGATCTGGTGACGATTGCCGTCGGTATGACTATCGTTGCCATCGCTGCGATTGGGACTTCCTATTCCCTCCTGTACGGGCGGCAAGCCCTAATCCATCAGGAACACTACAAAACGGCTCTCTATAAGCTGCGCGGCTTTATGGAAGAGCAAATGGCGCGTGTGCGCTTCGGTTCGTCGTATCGCGAAGATCCGGAGTGGATGACACAGCCCGAACTGCAGCGGTTTGTGGCTCTGGATACGCCAAACGACCGTGACGGTCATATGGTGCAAACGCTTGCAACGCTGTGGCGCGAACCTGTTCAGCAAGTTGACGATCCTTTGACAAGGCAATACCCTGACTTCTATCGAATTACCGCGTATGCGGATTGGACGGAAGAAATCGTTCCCGGTGACAACATGGCTGCGGACAACGATCGCGAGCGAAAGGGGCCGGGAAAACGGATCAAGATGATTTCAGACTGTATTATTCCAAATTAAGGAGGCAAGTATGAGCAAGCTCTCTAATGTCCTCCATTTGGCAGGGCTAAGAAGTCTGAGACGTGCGGCCGGATTCACGCTCGTTTCGCAATTGGTTTCCGTGTTTGTCGGTGCCAGTGCCTTGTTGGGCGGCTGGGCGGCATTTCGGGATTTTCAAATGCAGTTTCGCGTGGCCAATGCCGAGAGGCAAATGGACCAATACGCGCAAACGGCAATGGTCGAGATGGTCAACATTCTGCAATGGTCTCTGGGAGCCTATCCTGTTAACGGCGGACGAAATCCCAGTTGGCGAATTGCAATCGGCGAAAACATCGGCGAGAACAACGGACTGAACAGCACGCAGAGGTCCGGTGGCCATTTTCCATACGCCACCGACAACTTCTTCACGGCCAACCAGTTCGTATTCAAGCATCAGACTTATGGTGGATTTATCACCTTAAGTCACAATGCCGACCGTGGCATAATGATTAACAATGTCGTTCCCGATTGGGCCGGCACCCGATTCGCGCAGTACGTTTGGCGCGGACGAAATACTCACGGACGCGACGCCTTGATGGCGTATGACCAACGCGACCGTATGAGGATGACGGAGTTTTCGATTGACTATCCGATGCTGCTGGACCCCTTGGCGAATTTCGTTTCCGATCCTCAGCAATTCAAGAGCTCGTGTATCAAGATTAAGATCGTGATGCAGTACCGATACACGGCCAATGATTTTATCGGATTGTTCGGGGATGACTACGTTCGCGAGCGGATCTATGAAACGACCGTAAGTCCTACCAATCACGGATTTGCGGCGCATGACAACCAGTTCTACAAGCAGTTTGTTCAAAGCGGACAAATCGGCCTGTAGTCAAGTGACAGGTTGACCCTGCATTTTTGAAATGAGGATTCTCGAGAAGGGCCGTGCCGCGCCGGTCGCGGCACGGTACCCTTCCCGAATTACTGTTGAGGTGTGAAGACAAACAGTTCCGGCCCCAGACGTTCGACTTGAGTTTCTGCATTCTGGCTTCCTGGGAAGTCAGGGCGCGGGAGCTTAGCCAAAGAGCTGTCGGGCTGCCCGAACGACGACATGTCCTTCACAGATCAATAGGGAACGGATCATGAACAGGACCTCACAACACAACGCAACTCGCCGGGACGGCGGATACGTCATGGTAGCCATGTTCGCGCTTGTATTAGCGCTGCTTGGGACCGGTATCGCGTTTATGCAGTGGGCAACGGACGAGACTTATCAAGGCGAACATGCCTATGCGGCCATGCAGGCCTACTATTGCGCCCAGTCGGGCGTAATCGAAAAAGGGCTGACTTGGTTTAGCCAACAGCAGGAAGGCTTGTTGCCTTCATCGAGCATCACTTTGGGGGGTGCTTCGGTTGCAGACGTTGGACGCTACGACAACGTGACCATTGAACCGGTATTTGCCGGAACGGGTGGCGGTGACAACTTCAGTTTCTCGAAGAACTACCGCATCTCGGCTGTCGGTGAGGTGGAAGTTCCGTGGCAGAAGGATGACGTCCATAAGGTCGTACGAAAAGCAGTTTTGTACGTCCAAGTCCGCAGCTTCGTCGACTACATGTACCTTACGGACAAGGAAACGTCCTTGACGTTTGAGGGTGACATCATTAGGTTCTTTGGGCGTGATACATTGTGGGGCCGGACTCACTCCAACGACTGGATTGCCACGCAGAACGTGGGCGGATTGCCCGTCGCGTATGATATCGTGTCAACTGCGAAGGTGGGCTTCCGCCCCGGTTCGCCGAACCCGGCCTTCCGATTCTTGGGCGGCGATCCTGTCTTCAACCATCCAATCGTTTTGTTGCCTGAGCTTGCCGGACCGCTGCGCGACGATCCGTTGACGCAGCACTTTGAGCAAGACGGCGAAGAGTGGCGTTGCAGACTCCGGGGAAGAAACGCTCTCCTTTACCACTGGCCTGAGGGAACGGACTTCGACTCTCTGGAGGCCTCTTCGATTTCGATTCCGCTGTCGCCCGCGGCTTGTATCTTTGTTCACGGCCGACTTGAAATAGAAGGTGCCATTGAGCCGGAAGGCTGCAAGGTGACCATCGGTTGCTCCGAAAACATTTGGCTGATTGACGACGTCAAGATTAGCGGCACGAATGTGGTGACAGGCGACCTTCCCGCTGGAGCGACAAGCATGATCGGTATTGTCGGCGAAAAGTGGGTCTACATCGACAACACTATCGCCAACGGTCGCGAAGACTGCGGCGGCAATCACAATGTTACGAATCAGGCCGGTTGCCATATTGTTTTGACATGCGCAATCGTCGTGCTTGGTCAGAGCTTCCAGTTCCACCAGATGAACGACGTCTTTGACCCCTATGTTGGCCCCTCGCCTGACGAACGCGGAAACATCGTCATGACCGGTTCGATAACTCAGAGGTGGCGTGGTTATGTGCACCGTTCGAATCACGGCGGCACCGGGTACAACAAGGTCTATCACTACGATAAGCGGTTCCTCGCGCAGCGTCCGCCGTGCTTCCTCGGAGCAACGGACCAAGACGGCCGGGTGCTTTACAACATCGTCCAATGGGGACAGGCATCCGAAGATCCCGTGGAGGTAGCGCACGACCGGCGCGTTCGGTATAACTAAAGGTTAACCGAATCGTAGAATTCGTGCGGACCTCGCCATGTGCGTCCGAAACGTTCCCTCAAATCTGTCAGTTAGAGCCTGCGGGCGGAGTTCGCCCGCAGGCCGACTCGAATCGTGCCGCGGCCTTCCTCATAGATCATCTGCCGCAGCTTTGCCCGACAACTTAGAGCAGAAACCTCTCTTGATTTCCTCTCTCGCTTTGGAGATCCCGTGTTTGGATTAAAATCAAATGTTCGCGTGGGCCTGGATATTGGTTCACACGCGATTCAACTCGTCGTAACTGAAAAGCATCACGACAACAGCCGTCTACTCGGCGCGTGGAGCCGCGATCTTTACAGCGCTCACAACGAGCGGTACGATTTGGATGGTCCCAAGAAGGCCACGATCGTGCCAATCGTTTTGGATATGTTCCGTGAAGCCGGCTTAAAACCCAGCCGTGTGGCGCATCTCGGATCGTGTCTTTCGGGCCTTAACATGGCAACCAAGGAGATTCGTTCCTTGTCCATGCCCGATGACGAAATGGCCAGTGCCCTGAATCAAGAAGGCCGCAAGCATCTTCCGCTCGACGGATCGGAGCTGATTGTGGACTATCAGATTCTGGGTGATGACACACGTGAGGCCGACAAGGTTCGTGTGCTATTGGCTGTGACGACCAAGCGTACGCTGGACGCTCATCTTGACATACTACGCGAGCTTGACCTCAAGCCCGGCGTTGTTGATCTTGAACCGTTGTCGTGCGTCAATTCGTTTATCGCGCGTCAAGAGCTTCCCGATGAGGGCGTCTATTGCTTCTTGAATATCGGAGCGCGCCGTACGAATCTGGTGATTCTCGGCCGCAAAGACATGTATTTCAGCCGTGATCTACCGGTGGCAGGGTGGAGCTTTACCGAAGATATCATGAACAAGCTGAATTGCACGTTTGCCGAAGCCGAAGAGATCAAGAAGCGTCAAGGGTTGACGGCAAAAGATTTGAAACCGATGGCTTCCGGCGGAGCAGACACGTTGGCCGCAAGTCTCTCGGTTGCCGACAAATCACCGATCGACAAGTTGTACGACGAAATCAACCGTTCGATCCGTTACTACGTCAAGGAAACGGGGCAGAGCGGTATCATGAAATTCATTCTGTTTGGCGGAACGGCCTCGTCGCAAGAGCTTTGCGACTATCTATCGGGTAGATTCAGCGTTCCGGTTGAAGCATACGATCCTTTCAGCATTCTGGAAGGCAACGCAGACGTGCAGAATCATCCTCAGTTTGCGGCCGCCGTCGGCCTGGCCCTGCGCGCGCAGGCGATTTACTAAACATCGGCCACAAGGCAACAGACCAAGAGCAAATGGTAAGAGTATTTACAATCAATCTGAACAAAGGCGAAGGTGAACTCGTCCTTCGTCAGCGTCGTCAGGAGCGCCGCAGTTTTCTGCTGCTGTTCTTGATGGCGCTTGTGTTCGTCGTCTTGGGCGGCATCACTTGGGCGCAGAATCAGGCTTTGAACGACGTGATCAAGAATCGCCGTGACAAGCTGAGTCGCATCAAGTACGAGTTGGACAGCCTGAAACGGGAAGGCACGAACGTCTCGAAAGACGACGTGATGGCCCTTGCGAATTTGGAGACCGAACGCTTTTTGTGGGCGCGCCGTCTCGAGGTTCTGGCCGATGTGCTTCCGCAGGGGATGTCACTGACGGGATTGGAGCTGGCCAATAACCGCTTCTTCCTGCATTGTATCGCCAAAGTCGATTCTTCGGAAAAGGAATTTGACATCATATCAAGTTTTGTCGACCTGCTGAAGACTACCCCGGATTTCCGTCAGGGGATGTTTGAAGTCAAGTTTGACAAATCGCTGCGAAAAATTGTCGAAGATCAGGATGTGTTGATGTTTTCTGTGGAGTGCATCACCAGGGATCCTGATCGCGGCAAGAAGATTCGCGCGTCCAGAACCATTGTCCAAGGCTCGTAGGAGGAACACGTGAGAAAAGCAATTATCGCACTGATCCTCTTAGTCATCGCCGCCGGCGGCTTTTACTACTACCTAAAGTTTGTCTATAAGCCGAAGCCGGGTATCGTGCGCGAGTTGGACGAGGAAATCAGAGTAGAAAACGAAAAGTTGATTGCCGCGCAGATTATCGCCAACGAACTGCAGCAGGTCACGCGCCTGATTGAAGGCAACTTGGCTCAGTCGCAGCGAGATTCTTTGGCTGAAGATGCGTCGCTGCCGTTCATGAATCAGGTGACGGACATTCTGCGCGATCACGACATCGACTTGAAGACGATTGAACCGGGACGCCGCCGCAATTACAGTACGTATTTGGCGACTCCTTATAACATGGAAGTCTACACAAGCTACAAGTCTCTTGTGAACTTCTTGAACGACGTGGAAAAGAGCAACCGTTTGGTGACGGTAGACAAGTTCGAATTGTCCAGTCAGGTTAAGCAAGTGCAGGCAATGGCCAAGAACGGCTTAACCGACAAACGTCCGATGATGATAGAGCTGTCCACTTTGACTCTGATCAAACAGAAATAAGCCGATAAGGCCACAACGATATGTCGCAACGAATAAATGTATTGTGGGGAATCCTGCTCACCTTGTTGGTGGCCACAATGATTTGGATAGGCTGGCAGAACTACGGAATCTCGCAGCGTATCGAAACCATGCGTAACAAGGCAATCGTCTTGGGTACGGACCAGCAGCTTGAAGAGACAGTCAACACTCTTGAGAAGGATTTGAACGACCGGATCGCTTACCAGACAGTGGTGACGGTCGACCCGTTCGATCTGACGCGAACGATTCAGTCGCGGTCATTTCTGGCAAGTCTCGGTCTACGCGAAACCCTTGAACAGCGCGGCCGCATGAGACTTTCATGCACGGTGTTGGGTGACTCGCCTTCTGGAATCGTGAAGTTCATGGGACGCAGCCACGTGCTGAGAATCGGAGACGAACTGAACGGGTTCCGTGTGGCATCGATTGGGCCCGCCGAGATGGTACTTACGAAAGGCGGATCGAGGCTTGTACTCGTGAACGAAGCTGCGCCAGAAGGCGAGTTTTCGGAGCGGGAAACGTCATTGAGCGGCGGCAGCAACTTTTAGTTGTACCGCGGGCGGGGATTTTACAAAGAATTAGATTAGCAAATTTAGCCGAGATAAAGGAACAGGCTTTTGAAACTGGCAATGCATCTCCGTAATTCTCTGGGGCGGACCCTTGGTTCGTTCGCGTGGCGCGGCGGACTTGTGGCAACCGCGCTGGTCTTGACGCTGATTGCGCAGACGCCCGTCATGGCGCAAGGTGACGACGCGCTTCAGCGACCTGTAACGATTGACGCCGACGACGCGTTTCTGCCGTCGGTGCTTTCCATTCTTGCTGCGGAAAGCGGTTTCAATATCGTGACTGGCCCGCAAGTAAATCAAGAAGAAAGAATTTCCATCCACCTTAAGGACACTCCCATCGAGCAGGCCATGAACCTTGTGGTCCGCGCGGCGGGGTTGTCCTACGAAATCGTGGGCAAGTCCTTCTTGGTGGCGCCGGCAAAACAGCTGCAAGAACAGGTCGGATTGAATTCCTATGTAATTGACTTGCAGTACACGGACGCCGGAACGGTGTCCAAGATGCTGGCCAATATGCAGGCGGGAATCACGATTGACTCCACGGGCAACAAGCTGCTGGTGGTAACGAGTCCGAAAGTTCTCGCGGACATTCAGCGTATCATTCGCGAAGTGGATATTCCGCCGCTTCAGATTGTTCTGGAGTGCCGAATGATTGAAGTGGCCGTCGAAAACGAAGAGGCTCTGGGAATGGACTGGAACAGACTTTCGTCCATTCAGACCGTTATTTCCGAGACGCCCGTCGATCAATACGGAAATCCGGTCAACACAGACGGAACTTCCACATTGTCGGGTATCGACCCGTCCGTGCGCGGCCGTGTTCCCGCGCAGATGCCGTTCTTCCCGATGGAAAGCCGCCGTCTTGGTTATTGGACCAAGCAAGCGACCGCGTTTGAAATTGCGATCGACGCTTTGCTGAAGACTGGACGCGCGGAAGTGCTCGCCAATACGTCCGTGGCAACCTTGAACAACAAGGAAGCCGCCATTCAGGTTGTGGACGAGATTCCGTACGTTGCCCGCAGCGGCGGCGTCGGTGGTCAGGTCCAGATTGACCAAGTGGTTGTCGGTGTATTGTTGAAAGTGACTCCCAAAATCAACTCGGACGGCTATATCACGACGAGCATTTCGCCGGAGCTTTCCTCGATCTTCCAGTTCCTTGAGTCTTCGGACACGCAGCTTCCGTGGGTGAAGCGCCGTACGTCGCAAACGACAATCCGTATCAAGGACGGAGAGACAGTCGTAATCGGAGGTCTGCTGGGTGTTGAATCTTCGAAGACCGAACACCGCTTCCCGTTCCTCGGCGATATTCCGTTCATTGGAAGCCTGTTCCGTCATAAGTCGACGTCGACCCGCAAGACCGATTTGATCATTCAGGTTACTCCGCATATTATCGGCACGGGATATGCCCTCGAGCTCCCGTCGCGCGTTAAAGAAGTTCAGGATCGTTTCTTGCCGGAGACAAAGGGTGAAGGAAACGAATAAGCGCAGGCCGCGCGTGCAGGTCGCGGCGTGGTGCTGGGTTGGTTTGTTGATCTTTGGAGTTGCGTCACTATCGGCACAAGAGACGGCGGGACTTGGCAGCGAGTCATTGCGATCCGACATTCTGAAACGTCTGACCAATACTCCGTCTGTCGAGACGACTGGTCTTGCCGTTTATGAAGGAGTGATAGACCGCGACTCATATTTACTCGGTCCGGGCGACAAACTGATTCTTCAAGTTTGGAGCCCATCGTACGAAGAGGTCCCGACGCTTGTCACCGGTGAAGGTCGAGTTGCCGTGCCGTTTGCGGGCCCCGTCGAGGTTGCGGGTCTGTCCCTCGCCGAAGCGGAGAATGCAATCGCACGCGAGTTCGAAAGTGCTTTGCGAAAAGGCAACGTTTCCGTGTCTTTGCTCGAGCCTCGCCGCTTCAGGGTCCACGTGACCGGAAGCGTGACATTGCCGGGTACCTATACTTTGCCGGCAACGTCCCGGGTTGCGGATGCAATCGAAAAAGCCGGAGGTTTCAGAAGTTCGTTCGAGTTGATAGCGGGCGATACGGTTCTGAAGACGGCTGCGTCGATGAGACAGATTGAAATGCGGGACAGCCGCGACGGCAGCACGGTTCATGCGGATATGCAAGGGTTTTATCAAGGCGGAAATCTTGAAATGAATCCTTATCTGCGGGATGGAGCCGTAATCTTTGTGCCGCGCAAGAGCGACGGCGTTGAAGTGGGTGTGTTTGGCGAAGTGCGCATTCCCGGCCTATACGAGTATGCGGACGGCGACAACATTCGAACTTTGCTCGACCTTGCGGGCGGATTGACGACCCTGGCCGATGCCCATCGTGTCACGTTGGAATCGGCGAACGGATCGACGACGGATATTGATCTTTCTGGTGATCTTTCGAAACAGCAGGTCCATGCCGGCGACAGATTGTATGTCGGCGGAAGGCCGAAAAGCGATACACTCGGCTCGGTGACCATAAGCGGTCAAGTAAGTCGTCCGGGTGGATATTCAATCGTCCCCGGCAAGACTACGGTTGCAGAATTGCTGCAGCAAGCGGGAGGTCTTCTCCCGGATGCGGCTGCGCAGTCGGCGCGCCTGATTCGCATGTCGGATGACCGGATTGAAGTCGAGCGGCGCCGCTTATCGACCAATCCGATGAAGATGTCTCAGAAGGACGATCCGACGATGCTTGCCGACCTTGAAATGTCGGCGGAATTCGCGCGTTGGAAGTACGGTACGGTTGTGCTCGATTTGTCCGCTCAAGAAGGCGAAGCCGGTTGGTCGGGCGAAGTAGTATTGCAGGACGGTGACAAACTTGACGTACCGTCTCAGCCTTTAGGGGTTCGAGTTTTGGGGTATGTCAACAATGCGGGCGAAGTTCCGTGGGTTGAAGGTGCAAGCCTGAGTCACTATTTGAAAGAAGCGGGTGGAAAGAACTCGGCGGGCTGGAGAGGCCGCACTGTGATTCTTAAGGCTCGCAATGGTTCGCAGCTTCGTTATACCAGCCGTGTATCGGTGGATCCGGGCGACGTGCTATTCGTGCCACAGAGGCCGCGTACGACGAGCTGGGAACGTATTAAGGATGTTATTTCAGTCGTTGCCCAAGTTGCAACGATTGCACTGATCATCGACACCGCAAGCAAAAGATAACAAGAGATATTATCCTTAGGGTCGGCAGGAATCATCCGGAGACTTTATTAGATCGAAGTTTCCGGTCGGTTTCCAACCAAACAAATGACCCGGAGGGACATATGGAGGCAAAAATGAAACTCATCCGCTGGGCAGCTTTGATCGTGGCCGCCATTTCGATCCTGCTGAGTGGCGTCGGCTGCCAACAAAAGACCAGCACCGACACAGGTGGTGGTGGCGGCGATGTGGTCGGATCTGTTCAGATCTTGACCGGCGTTCGCAATGACACACTGGCATTCCTGCCGAACGACTCGGCGTCAACGAATGTAACAGTGATTGTGACGGACACGCGCGGCCTTGCGATGCCTAATCAAAAGGTGAACATCGCGCTGCTCGACAACGACCTTGGCTCCATTGAATTCGTGGACACGGACCTCAAGGACACCACGAATGCACTGGGACGCGTCAATTGCGTGTTCCGTGTGTACAACGAAGCGGGTAATCAGGTTATCTCTGCAACCGCGGGCGGCGTAACGGCTCAAGTGAGCATCGCCGTGCGCCAAGCAGACGAAGAAATCAACTCGGTGACGATGATTGTAACGCCCGAGGAAGTTGAAGCGTCAGAACTCGCCGACGACTCGGCTCGTATTGACCTTCGAATCGTGGATTCGGGCAACCGCGGAGTTCCCAACGTGTCGCTAAACTTGACGGCCACGGGCGGACTCTTGGTTTATCCTCCCGTGACGGATTCCACCGGTCGTACGACGACGTGGTGGTACAACAATCGTCAGTTTGGTAATTTCACGATTTACGTGCGTGCGGGTTCGTTGCGCGATTCCGCGACGATCTCGGTGACCGAAGTCCCCCGCGTTCTGGGAACGTTGGAATTGACGACCAGCGACCGTGAAATTGAGGCGGACGGCTGTATTACTGCGGCGACGATTACGGCTACACTTAAGAACGTTTTCGGTGAAGCAGTGGGCAACGATACTATCCGTTTCGGTGCGCCTGACCACGGATCCGTGGAATCTTTCGCGATAACGAACGAACTCGGTGTGGCGACGGTCGATTTCTGCGGAATGAACATTCCGAACGAACAAGACCCTGAAGATTCTTCGAAGGTGGTGGCTCGCTACGAAAAGTGGGGTCTTCGCGACACCGTTAATGTTCGTATCATTCCGGCCTCCGGTATCGGACTTGTGAATCTGACGTCGGCGACCACGAGCGGCGTTGCAGGTCGTGACTCCATCGCATTGAACCTTGAAGTTCGTTTTGCGAACGGCACGCCTGTAACCGGCTACTATGCGAAATTCAACGCGACTCAGTGCGGCGACTTCAAGTATGATTCAACCAGATTGGTCAACGGCCATCCGGATACGACGAATTACTACTACCTCTGCAATTCGATACCTCAGAGCCCGCCGGAAATCACCGTTGAAGTCGACGGCGTGTTCTCCGATCCGCTTGTTATGAGTATCGAACCGGGCGAAGCAAACCTCGTCACTATTAGGCCCATCGCCCCGATCACGATCGGTGGCTCGGCGGCGGTCACGGCCGTTGTGCAAGATACCTTCCACAATCCGGTTCGCGAAGGTGAAGTCGTAATTTTTACGACGACATTAGGATCCATAGCGCCGTTTGTGAATACGAATACCTCAGGCCAAGCGATTACCCAAATCAGTTCGGGAACACAGGCAGGTGTCGGTGTCGTCACAGCCAAACTGCTTTCAGGGCTGGACAGCTCATCTACGACGTTTGTCGTAAACCCGGGTGATGGAAGCACAATTTCCATGACCTTGAATCCGTCCAGTATGTTGGTGAGCGGGTCGGGTGGTCAAGACTGGTCGCAAATTGAAGCGAGAGTGTTTGACGCCAACGGTAACCCGGTGGAAGATGGACTTTGGGTGACGTTCACTTTGAGTCAGGATGCACCTGAAGGTGCCAATATCAACAACAGCGGTCTCGTCGATTCGGCGCAAACTTCAAACGGTGTGGCAGTCGCGACGCTCAATGCCGGAACCGGTGTTGGACCTGTTTTGGTGAATGCCTGTATTACTAGGGAATCCGGAATCGAGCAATGCAGCCCGGCGTCTGGCTCTATCGTTGCCGGTCCGCCTGCAGAAATTCAGATCGGTGTGAACGAAATCGGTACGCACGCCGGTGGTGCTGCGTGGGATGTGGAAATCAGTGCCCTGATCAAGGACGCTGCCCGAAACAACGTGATCAACGGCACGGCCGTGTTCTTCACTGTTGTTGAAGGCGAAATCGCGCAGATTTTGTCTGAAGAAGTGGTCGTAGGCAACACGAATGCCGACGGCGAAACACACGCTGGTGTCGCCTACACGACCTTGCGCTACACGTCACTTGTAACGAACGAAGACGTGACAATTATCGCGCAGACTGCAAACGGAACGTCTCGACAGTTTATCTTCAGACTTCCGGTGCAAGAGCCTGCAATCGTTCTCAACTGTATGCCGGGTTCGTGGCACTTTGTGGCCGACGGCGATCCGTGTGAAATTGAGCTTCAGGCGATTGTGCGCGACGGACACCAAGTGCTGATTAACGGTCAGTCTGTTTACTACACGGCACAGCGCGGAAGAATCTACAGTAATTCGAATGGCACGCCGCCGACGCGCAGCACGGCCATCACCGGCCCCGAGTTCTCGGGCTTCCCGGATGGAACGTGTTCGCTTTGGCTGGTCGAATCCGCCTCATTCATTTTCCCGGATCCACAGACACCGGAAATTCCCGGAGAAGTTCGAGTAGAGGTGATTGGATATCCGGATGCGACGGACTCGCAGGTAATCAACTTCCGCCGCGGCGTCGGTTGATGAATTCTGCGAGTCGAAAAGAGTGATTAAACGGAGGCCGGAGCCGGACAACACCGGCTCCGGCCCATATTTGGACGACAGGACGTAACTTGAGACTATGAGAGAGAAGCTTGGCGAGATCCTGATCCGCGAGGGTCACATAACGACGCAGCAGCTCAATGAAGGGCTGACGCGGCAAAAAGAAAAACGCAAGAAGATCGGCGAAACGCTTGTGTCTCTTGGTCATATTACCGAAGAGAAGGTGTTTCGTGCGCTGTCCGAACAGTGGGGCGTTGAGTTTGTTCCCGCTGATTTGCTTGCGGCAAAGAACGGGAATGCGCTGACTGTGGTTCCGGAGGGCTTTGCAAAAGAGCACCTTCTGATACCGCTGGATTTGTCGCCGACGACGTTGGTTGTCGCGATGGCTGATCCCGATGATATTGTCGCGCTCGACAATCTTCAGAAGCTGTCGGGCAAGCATGTGGACGCGAAGCTGGCTTCTCCCGCCGCAATTCTGCAGGCCATAGAGAATTCGTACGAGAAAATCCGCAAGCAAGGCGAAGTCACCGAGGCAATCGGCGACCTTCAGTTTTTTGCGACGTCTGACGAGGACGATGAGAGTCTCGTAGACATGAGCAAAACCGGGGGCACGGAAGATGCTCCGGTCGTCAAGCTCGTGAATCTCATGCTGCAAGACGCGATCAAGTCGCGCGCGACCGACATCCACGTTGAGCCGTATGAAGAAGCGCTCGTCGTGCGTTTCCGTATTGACGGCGTTCTGATGGAGGTGATGCGTCCGCCGAAAGCGTCGCATTCAGGTATTGTTTCGCGTGTCAAGATTCTCTCGAAGCTGAACATCGCTGAGAAACGCTTGCCGCAGGACGGCCGTTTCACGGTGCGCACGGCAGAAAAAGAGATCGATATGCGTGTGTCGATTTTGCCGCTCGTTACGGGCGAAAAGATCGTGATGCGTTTGCTTGACAAGTCGGGATTTGCGTTCAGCTTGACGACCCTCGGATTCGACGACGAGGACGGCATGATTTTCCGCCGCTGGATTCGCCAGCCCTACGGCATGGTGATTATCTCGGGCCCGACGGGTGCCGGTAAATCGACGACTTTGTTTGCCGCTCTGAACGAGATTAAGAGCGTCGAAGACAATATCACGACGGTGGAAGACCCGGTCGAATACCACGTCCCGGGCATCAATCAGGTGCAGACGAAAGCGAAGATCGGTTTGACCTTCGCCGCTGCGCTAAGATCGATTCTGCGTCAGGACCCGGACAAATTGCTGATCGGTGAAATTCGAGACGAAGAAACCGCTGACATTGCGGTGAAGTTCGCGTTGACGGGTCACCTTGTGTTCTCGACGGTTCACGCCAACGACGCGCCGTCGACGATTACTCGTTTGCTCGATATCGGCGTGCCTCCGTTCCTTTGCGGTTCGGTGCTGAACCTCGTGATGGCTCAACGTCTTGTGCGTCGAATCTGCCAGCACTGCAAAGTGGAATACGAGCCGGATGAATCTGAAATGCAGATGCTCGCGATCGACAAGGACTTTCTGAAGGGTCGCAAGTTCTGGCGCGGCCGCGGCTGTGCACAGTGTCGCAACACTGGCTACCACGGACGAACGGGTATTTTCGAGATTCTCGAAATGAGGAAGAATATCCGTTCGCTCGTGTTTGACAATGCGAACCAGGATGAAATTCGCAATGCCGCTATTGCCAACGGAATGGTCACGCTCCGTGACGCGGCTTTCAAAAAGATTTTTGCGGGAATTACGACCAGTCACGAGCTGTTGCGTGTGACGGTCATGGATATGTAATCTAAATCAATCGGACGGGCAAACAGGCGATGCCGACATATAGTTACGTCATCAAAGACGCCGCGGGCAACCGTCAGGAAGATAACATCAAGGCCGCGAGCTACGAGGCTGCGGTTGAAGTTTTGCGCCGCAAAGGCGCCGCGCAGATCGTATCCGTGCGTGAGATCAAGGGAGGCCTGGCGCTTGACGAAATGAGCGTCGGCGAACAGCTGAGTCTCGCCGTATACAGGTGGAGAACGCGTGTTCCGCTGAAAACCTTGGTGTTTTTTACACGCCAGCTTTCGACGATGTTCTCGGCCGGATTGACGATTGAGCGCGCGATTCAGAATCTTCTGACTGAAGAACGCAATCACAGATTCAAGAAGGTGCTGGTTCAGGTCGCCACGGACTTGAAGAAGGGCTATGCGCTGTCCGAGTGTTTGGCGAAGCATCCCGGCGTATTCTCAAATCTGTTTGTTGCGCTTGTACATGCCGGTGAAGTTTCGGGTAACCTCCATGTGATTTTGGAGCAGCTTTCCGACTATCTTGAATCGGTTTCTGATACGCATCGTAAGGTAGTCTCGGCGATGTCCTATCCGGTCTTCTCCGTGATCTTCTTGTCGATTGTTATCACCTTCCTAATGGTCGTGGTGGTGCCGATGTTCGAAGACGTTTATTCGAAGTTCTCGGCGCGGCTCCCGTTCGCAACGTTGGTTCTGGTAAAGATATCGAACCTGATGGTCAACCAAGCACCGTTTGTAATTCTGGTCGTTTTTCTCACAATCGCGGGCTTGTGGGTTTTGACAAAGACAAAGCGCGGCGGACTTGCGTGGGACAGCCTAAAGCTGCGACTGCCGATTTTCGGCGGTCTTCTCATGTCCTCGTTGATGGACAAATTTGCACGGACATTCGGTATTTTGATTGGATCAGGTGTGCCTGTCCTTGAATCGCTCAGTCACTCCATTCGAGTGGTCGAGAACCGCGTCATCGGCAATGCGCTGCGCGATGCTCAGCATATGATCAAAGACGGATATGCAATTTCGGTGGCCATGAAGAAGACCGGAGTCTTCCCGCCGATCATGGTTCAGCTGATTCAGACCGGTGAAGAAACCGGTGAAATCAACAAGCTGCTCGAAAAAGTTTCGGAGTTCTATTCCAAACAGGTCGACGCAACGATTGGCCGTCTGACTTCGTTGATTGAGCCTCTGTTGATTATCTTGATCGGCGGCGTAATTGGCATTATTTTGATCGCAATCTACCTGCCGGTGTTTATGCTCGGTCGCGCGATTCAAGCGGGATCGTAAGGGCACAGGGCTTGCTAATTAAGAAAGGTGACTGCATATTACGTGCAGTCACCTTTTCTTTCTGGGAGGAGTATTTTGCAAATTCCAACACCGTGGGGCGAAATGCCGGCACTGCCGTTCTTGGTCATTGCCGGGATATTGGGTGCTTCTTTTGGCAGCTTTGCCAATGTGTTGATTTACCGGCTGCCTGCTGAAGAGTCTTTGACACATCCCGGCTCTCGTTGTCCCGCCTGCGAAACGCCGATCTCGTGGTATGACAACATACCCGTGTTAAGCTGGCTGATTTTGCTCGGGAAGTGCCGAAATTGTCAGAGCAAAATCTCGATTCAGTACCCAATAATTGAGCTGCTTTCCGCGTGTTTCGCGGTTTTCGCCGTCTGGAAATGGGGGTT
This sequence comes from Calditrichota bacterium, assembly GCA_020637445.1. Taxonomy (NCBI): domain Bacteria; kingdom Pseudomonadati; phylum Calditrichota; species Calditrichota bacterium. Next base: position 607,922 of record JACJVZ010000001.1, read on the forward strand.
TACGTACTCGGGAATGGCGTTCGGCCTGCTGTTCATTGGCCTGCTGGCACTGGTCATCATTGACCTAAGACACTGGCTGTTACCCTTCGCGATTACGGTGCCGCTCTTGGCCATCGGGCTTGTCGGAGCAGCGTTTTTTGATATGATTTCCCTGAAATCCGCCCTGATTGGCTCTGCAGTGGGGTTCGGAATATTCCTCCTTTTGTTGCTGGGTGGGAAATTCGTTTTCAAAAAAGAGGCTATGGGAGGTGGAGATGTTGTTTTTGGGGCGATGGCTGGTGCGTACGTTGGTTGGGAACTTACACTTCTGATGATCTTTGTGGCATCAGCGCTTGGGACTTTATTGGCGTTGTTTTTATTAATCTTAAGAAAAGACGTAGCAAACAGATCAGTGCCATTCGGCCCATTTCTTGCTGTTTCGCTGGTGCTTTGCCTGTTTTGGGGACACAACTGGATCGACGCCTATTTCAAAATGCTGGGTCGGTAAAGAAGCACTTGACTTTTTAGAAGTTGCTGTGTAAGTTATTACAAATTTGCTAAAAGCACGTTCTTATAAATCACCTGCATAGACAACCTGCGTAACCCGCAGGAGCAAGAAAGGGAGTATCCCATGATCAAGAAGTACTTGGTTTTTGCTCTCGTGCTGTCGGTTGCTGCGGCAGCATGGGCCGCACCCGCTGCATCGAAGAGAATCGATGTGCACCAGAAAACTCGGGAAATTGGCAAGACCTTTGAATTGAACCACGTTCCTGTGGCACCAGTTCGTTCGCAAGTAGGACGACTGGACGTCATTGGAGATCAGTACGTTGCTGGAACGACGTACTATGACTATCAGCACAACGGCACGGTTGGCCGAATGATTGGTGTTGATGATTTGGGTAACGTCCATTGCGCTTGGATGAACGGCGTGACGGAAGATTTCTCCATTCGCGACGCCTATTACAACTGCTGGGACGCCGCGACGTCAAACTGGAACAGCCTGATTCCTGCCGGCGGTGTTGCCGCTAACACGGTTCGCGCCGGTTATGTGACGAACGCTGTGTTGCCGAGCGGTTTCTCGTTTCCGGCATACCACTCAACCGCCCCCGGTGACCCGGACATCTCCACGCACGTATCGATCGACTTCCAGCCGTGCGTCGGCGCGTTCACCCCGTTTGGTGTGGGCGTGTTTGGTGACGCTTCTGTGATTTGGCCGAAAGTAACCCGCGATGACGACGGAACGCTACACGGTGTTTCGACGGGTTCATCCGACAATGATCAAGGCTATTTCTACTGGAAGGCCACGCCCGTTTATGATACGTCGGGTGGCGATCCCGTTGGCATTGACGTTCAGTACACTACGTTCGATAATGGCGATCCGTACATTCTGTTGGGTGCGGGTGAAGTTATTGCTCCTGACGTTGCAACCTCGCCTGTGGACAGCCGCGTAGCCGTGGTCTTCAACGATGCCCGCGACGAACCGGGTGTTTCCCAGTTGAACAACAACCTGATGCTTGCTATCTCTGAAGACGGCGGTATGAACTGGGCACCCCCAGTCGACCTGACGTCTTGGATCGAGCCTGACCTGAACTGCGCTTCCGGCGATACGATTGCTTGCAACGGTGACACTCTTCGTCCTTACACCTGTTTGGATGTTGAGTTTGACCAGGATGGCAACATTCACGTTGCATTCACGTGCCGTACCTACTATGAATTCGGTTATCCTGAATATACCGATCCGCCGATTGCCTTCATCAACTTGTCCAGCATCTGGCACTGGGGTGAGGACACGGATGAATTCTCTTGCATCGTGAACCACAATCAGTTCGCGACCTACACGGAAAATGACTCCTCGTTCCTGCTTGGTGACAACGCTTGGCAATTGATGGTTCAGCGTCCCAGCATGGCGTTTGACAACGAGACCGGCATGATGTACTGCTCGTACATTCAGCATGATTCGGCTCAGTATGACGAAAACTACTCGATGAGCGCCGATATTATGTTGACGGCTTCGTGCAACAACGGTCGTACGTGGTACAATCCGGTCAACTTGACAAACACCGTGACGGAGACTCTTTCTCCTTGCGGCGAAGCCTTCCACGAACGCGATCAGTCTTTGAACCCGACCGTTACGTATGACGGCGGCGTTGGCTACCTGCACCTTGAGTACGTGTTGGACAAGGGTGTCGGCGGCGTTCCGCAAGACGAAGGCTGCACGACTTTGAACAACGTGTATTATCAGCGTATCGCTCTGTCCGATTTGCCGGAGTGGGGTGGTGTTGAAAACATGCTCGATTGGACGACCCCGACTCTGCACATTGACGGCGCCCAAGCCGTTGGTACCGGTGCGGTTCCGTTCGATCCGGAAGATCCGTGTGCCGAAGTTGGAGTTGGCCGCAGCGGTTCCTTGCCGACGGCATTCCAGCTTTACCAGAACTTCCCGAACCCGTTCAACCCGACCACGAACATTCAGTTTGACCTCGTGAATGCCACGCAGGTTAGCTTGAAGGTTTACAACGTCCTCGGCGAAGTCGTAGCGACGTTGGTGGACGCCGAAGCGCTTTCCGCCGGTGTTCATAAGTACTCGTTCGACGGCGCAGATCTGGCGAGCGGTGTTTATATGTACCGTCTCGAAGCGAACGGCACCAGCTCCACTCGCAAGATGGTGTTGATGAAGTAATCTTGACAGTGACTCAGTTCAAGATCGTTTAAGTCCTACGATGGGGCCGGGTGTGAACCAAAGCGCACCCGGCCCCAGTTCATTTTAGCCACTCATTCTCTTTCCGCGAACCATTTCCAATGTTTGTAGATCGCGCCAAAATTTATGTCAAAGCCGGAGACGGCGGAGACGGCCGCGTGTCGTTTCTACGCGAAGCCTACAGACCGCTGGGCGGTCCCGACGGCGGCGATGGCGGCAACGGCGGTTCCGTATACTTGATTGCGGATTCACAGTTGCATACACTCATGGACTTGCGGCATCAAGTTGAATATTCGGCGGTAAGCGGAGAAATGGGGGGGAGAAAGAAGTGCACCGGGAAGAATGGCGCAGACATTGAGATTAAACTCCCGGTCGGTACGCAGGTCTATACTGAAGAAGGGTTGTTCGCGGATCTCTCTGAGTCGGGCCAGCGCATTTGCATCGCTGAGGGTGGAAAAGGAGGACGCGGGAACATAAATTTCGTCACGTCGCGCAATCAAGCTCCCCGTAAGGCCACGTTAGGCAAACCCGGCATCGAGCGGAATCTCCTGCTTGAATTGAGGATCGTAGCAGACGTCGGTTTGGTGGGGCTGCCCAATGCCGGAAAATCTACGCTGCTTTCAGTTCTCACAGCCGCAAGGCCCAAGATTGCGCCATATCCGTTTACAACACTTTCACCGAATCTCGGGATTGTTCGTCCGAGCGAATACACCAGTTTCGTCATGGCGGACCTGCCGGGATTGATCGAAGGTGCGTCCGGGGGCAAAGGTCTCGGATACGATTTTCTTCGTCATGTCGAACGTACGCGGGTTCTGTTGTTTCTTTTGGACTGCACAAGTGCCGACATCAAGGCAGATCTGAAAATCCTGAAAGCAGAACTGAAGAAGTGGAACCCCGACTTGCTGAAACGTCCGATGTTGATCGTCCTTTCCAAGACAGACTTGTGGCAGGAGGGCGAGAAACTTCCCAAAGGACCCTGGAAGCATACGATCTCGTCGGCGACACACTCAGGGATCGAGGAGTTGATTCAGAGACTCTGGAAGCTCCTTGAGGACGCTCCCACTCCGCGAGTTTTTCGTGAACCAGATGAACTCCCCGAACCGCCGTCAAAGCACATAGAAACCGAGTTCGAAGACGAATGGGACTAATCGATTCAGAGAAAATCGCGCTTTTGAACCTGCTTGCCGTACCGGGCATAGGTTCGTGGGGGGCAATTAGATTGGTTCAGGATTTTGGGCAGCCGTCCAAGGTCTTTAGCGCGGGAGATGGATCGCTTAGGTCCGTGCCGAGAATTGGCGAGAAGGCAATCGAAGCAATTCGTAAAGCCGATGTCCACGGGGACCTTGGCAAGAAGCAGCTTGAAGCGGCGGACAAATGCGGCGCCCGAGTGATAAGTTATTGGGATGAGAAGTATCCAAGACTCCTGAAGGAACTTGAACAGGACGCTCCCGCGGTGCTTTTTGTGCGGGGGACGATGCCCGCGGAAGCCCGGCGAGTGGCATTTGTTGGAACTCGCAGAGCGAGTGACTACGGCAGACGGGCGTGCAAAGAAATCATCAATGGACTGGCAGGATCGGGGATATATATTGTGAGTGGATTGGCCAGCGGAATCGACGGCGCGGCTCATCTTGCTGCGCTCGAGCGAGCGTTGCCGACCGAAGCGGTGTTTGGCTGCGGAATTGACATTATTTATCCCGATGGACACAAGACACTTGCGCAAAAAATTCTCGATGCCGGAGGAGCGCTTGTCTCCGAATATCCCCCGGGAACCCAACCGAGTGGTTTTACCTTTCCACAGCGCAACAGAATAATTGCGGGGATGTCCTTAGCTACCGTCGTTATTGAAGCTCCGGAAAAATCAGGCGCACTTATAACTGCTCGCCTCGCGGGATCATATGGCCGAGAGGTTGGAGCTGTTCCGGGATTTGTCGTGGGGGGCAAGGCGGCAGGGTGCCATGAGTTAATCAAAGAAGGCGCGGCGCTAATTGACAGCGCACAAGACATCTTGGATTTGATCAAAGTATCAACACGTGCAGCACAGATATCTGCCACTGCTCCTGCTCCAAATCTTGCGGAACCTGAACGCCAGCTCTGGGACCTGATTCCAGGTGACGACAAGATTCACATTGACATTTTATCCGACAAGGCGGGGCAGGGAACAGGTGAGGTCCTCAGTCGACTCTTGATGATGGAGCTCAAAGGGTATATCAGACAATTACCGGGAAAGTTCTTCGTACGTGCTTAGAATCACTCATCGTATCATCCCGCAGCAATGGCTGTCAGCCAAGCGCATCGTCATATTCGAAGACGAAGCCTCGTCTGGCAATCTCTTTCCTTTGAATGTAATCAGGCCATCGTGGGAAATCCGGGCCGGACTCGGGACATTGCGCGAATGGCTATCTCCTCTCCGCACGGCAGGCTACGCGATCAGCCTGAGACCGCGCGAGAATCTGACCGAAAAGTCAACTGAAATCGCGGGATTCGACGACAAGTGGACGGATTCGGGGGATTCGGTGATTGTCCTGAACGGACGGCTTCTTAGCCTGCCGGATATCGACGGACCTTTGCCCGGCGCGGTCGTGGATTCGCTTGGTGAAGTGATGTGGACAAAGATCGACGGGGCAAATATTTCGAAATACTTGCACCTTTCCGGAACCCAGCTTGCCAAGTTCCTCGTTAAACAGGTAGATGGGGCAGTCCCAATTGACCAAATTGGTGGCCACGCGGCCTGTTTCGTCTGGGATTACATGGCCCAGAATGACATTCTGCTTAAGCTCGCCCTGTCTGAAGGAGGCGAGAGCTTGTTGGGAAGTCCGCAACTGTTGTTTCCGCCGGGAGTAACGGGAATTGGCGCTTCTCCTGTTTATGCAGGCGAAGAAACGCACATTATGCCTTCGACGGTATTAGACACGTCTGATGGATCGATCTGGTTTGGAAAACACGTGACTGTTGAACCGCACTGCTACATCAAGGGGCCGCTTGCATTGGGTGATTTCGGAAGGGTGAAAGCTGGTGCGGTTTTGTATACCAATTCGTCCTTCGGCCCGCACTGTAGAATTTCCGGAGAAATCAGCAATTCGATCATGCAAGGCTACTGCAACAAACAGCACGCAGGATTCTTGGGTAACAGCCATTTGGGGGAATGGGTGAACTTGGGTGCGGACACCGTGGTTTCGAACTTGCGCAACGACTACGGACCGGTGAAACTGAAGTTGAACCAGAAACTTGTCGACAGCGGCCGCCAATTCGTCGGCTTGATGTGCGGTGACCACACGAAGACGGGTATCAACACGATGTTCAACACCGGCAGTGTTGTTGGAGTGGGCGCGAATGTTTACGGCGGCGGTTATCCGCCGAGGTTTATTAGAAGTTTTTCATGGGGCGGCAAAGACGGCTTCCATGTGGAGCCGTTGGAAAGAACGTTGGAATCGGCTCGTGTCGCCGCCGTTCGCCGCGGTCGTGAGATATCGCAGGCGGAAGCAGAGTTGCTGGCCGAGCACTACGCGAGCATAGTAAAGCAGGAGAAATGAATTGAAGCGATCGAGAAAATACTACGTGATGGCGGTCCTTGGTGTCATGATCGTCGGCGGAGGATTGTTGTGGGGGCCGATGCTCTTCGCGGACAATCCCGGCGACGTCAACATGCAGCTAAACAAGCTGAACTATATTCTGCGCGCGGTACGAGACAACTACGTCGAAGATCCAGATGCTTCGAAGTTGTTGGAAGGTGCGATAGAAGGGATGCTCAAGGAGCTCGATCCGCACTCCGTATATATTCCCGCGGATCAACAGAAGAAAATCGCCGAACAGTTCCGCGGTGACTTCGAAGGGATCGGAATTCAATTCACGATTCAGAACGACTGGCTGACGGTCATATCGCCGATCCCGGGAACGCCCGCTGACAAGTTGGGTATTCGCGCCGGCGACAAGATTACGCGAATCGACGGCCTTTCGGCTTACGGAATCACGAACGATGAAGTCTTCGGGAAGTTGCGCGGCGAAAAAGGAAGTTCTGTCCGTGTCACGATTGAGAGACCCGGCGTAGAAGTGCCGCTCGAGTTTGAAATCGTCCGCGACAAAATACCCATTTTCTCGGTTGGAGCGGCATTCATGATGCCGGACAAGGAAACCGGTTATCTCCGGATCAACCAGTTTACGTCAACGACGACCGATGAAGTCGTGGCGGCACTCGATAGTCTGAAAGACAACGGCATGCAGCGGCTGCTCCTCGATCTTCGCGGCAATCCGGGTGGGTACTTGGATCAGGCATGGCGAGTGGCAGATTTGTTTATGCCGCGGAAAGATATGCTGCTGGTGTACACCAAGGGCCGTACGCCGAAATCAAATTCTGAGTTTCGTTCGACGGGAATCGGCGCGAGATATGACATGCCCTTAATTGTCATGATCAATCATGGCAGCGCGTCTGCGTCCGAGATTGTTTCAGGCGCGATCCAAGATCACGATCGTGGGCTCGTCGTAGGACAAGTTAGTTTCGGCAAGGGGTTGGTCCAGACCCCGTATCCAATGCCAGACGGATCGGTCGTTCGTATCACGACTGCTCGCTATTACACGCCGACGGGTCGGTTAATCCAAAGGCCATATGACAAGGGCTTCGCGGAATACATCATGGAGGGCCGCGACGACGAAGATCCGAATGCTCCGGAAGAAGCCGCTCAGGACACGACTCCGCGTGAGAAATTCATGACGGATGGTGGTCGTGTCGTTTACGGCGGCGGAGGAATTACTCCAGATTCGACGATCTTGCCTGCCAAGACAAATACCCTCACGGCTCAGCTCTTCAGCAAGAGAATGTACTTTGAATACGCTTCAAAGTACGTATCAGAACATCCGAACATCGAAGAAAACGCTGATGCATTCGCGCGCGACTTTCAGGTGACGGATCAGATGCTCGATGAGTTCAAGCAAATGTGCGAAGTCGAAAAGATCGAGATTGATCAGCCGCGATGGGATCAGGATTTGTGGTTTACGAAGACCCAAATTAAGGGCGAGATCGCCGGATTGGTGTTTAACAACCGCGACATCTACAACATGATTCGCATTCAGGACGACGATCAGGTTCAGGCAGCCATGGGCTTGTTCGATGAGGCAAAAGCCTTGGCCTCGTCTTCTTCCAAGCCAAGTTCGGGCAATCGTCAGTAAATATCTGAGAATAGGCTATATAGCCAAAAACCGAGATTTCAGGGATGGGAAGAAGCGGAACGAAAAAAATAGGCCTAACAAGAAGCTAACTTGCTCTTTTTGCTTCGGTTGGGTATATTGAGTTCTTAATTCCTCAGCTTCCTTTCGTTCCCCAGAACCTTCGGGGACACTTGTTCAAATCGCATGTATTCACGTAGTTTCCTCATAGCAATTGCGATGCTGGTGACCGGCTTGGTCTACCAGCCTTGTTTCGCCGTCAATCCACCCCTCGATCAGGCCCGTGACTTGGCAAAGAGTGGTAAGTGGGCCGAAGTGCAGACTCTTGCTGCGCAAGGGACCGACCTTGAGCCGAAGAATGACGAAGCGTGGCGCCTTCGCGGCCGCGCGGAGCTCTTCTTGGGCGACACAACGGCGGCCATCGAGTACTTGGAAAAGGCCGTTGAACTGAATCCAAAGCAACCGGCCGCGGTCGTGGACTTGACCACCTTGTACGTGTCCATGAACAAGTTGGATGACGCGGATCGAGTGGTTGGGGCAGCAGAGAAGAAAGATCCTAAGGGCAAGATCGACGAGATCAAAGTTTCGCGCGCGCTGATTTTAGGTAAGCAAAACAAGATTGCGGAAGCGACGCCCATTTTGGCAAGTGCCACGGCTAAGCATCCGGATAATCCGCTCTATCCATTGATGCTTGCTCGTATCTACAACAACGCGAACGTAGTTGCTCTCGCCAAAGATAATTATGCGAAAGCGTGGGGTCTTGACGAAGGCAATCCGGATATCGCATTTGAGTACGGACAGACACTGCTGTCGCTGAAAGAGTACGACGAAGCGGATCGACTGTTTAAGGTCGTTCAGGAAAAAGACCCAAGCAATACGCAAGTAGACTATCTGCGTGGGCGTCTTCGCTATGCTGCAGGTCGTTTTGCGGAAGCATCTGCGGAGTTTGCGAAGGCGGTTGAAAAGACGCCGGATGATTTCTTGCCGAACTACTGGTTGGGTCGCAGCTACGTGGATTTGTCGAAGTCCGAAAAGAAGAATTTCTACGGTGCCGCAATTGCGCCGTTGAGAAAAGCGCTTGCGCTTCGTCCTGACCGCGAAGACATTTCGCTGTCGCTGGCGGAAGCCGAGTATTTTGTGGGGCGCTCGACGTTTTATATTGCATCGGCGGATTCGATTTCACAGGAAAGTCGCCAGAATATGGCCGACGAGTTCGAGGATCAGGCTTGGGACTACTCTGAACATGCCAAAGTCGCGGACGATCCCTCGATTGCCGCGCTGAAGATGGAGCTTTCAGCTCGCTACAAGTCCGCGGCGATTGTGCTCCGTGGACCGGAAACAAAACTTGACGACAAGGGGCTTCTGCGTCGCGAACTGCTGCTCTTGGCTATCGTGTCCATGGAACATGCGATTGCGGACAACGGAGAAGTGGCCAAAACGCAAGACGCCTACGCGAACATTGCCCGCGCGTTTGACAAGAATGGACAGCTTGACTCTGCCTTGTTCTACACGAACAAGCAGTTGGAAATTACTCCCGGATCTTCGAGTGACGTGACCCGTAAAGTCAGCTTGCTGCAAAGACTGGACGACCAGTCGGCGCTGGGGGAATATTTGAATGAACTGTCGGCGGATGAAGCCATGCTGGACAAGTATGGCCTGATTCTCGTCAATAGCTATATTGAGACCAAGCAGTACGACAAGGCGCGCGATGCCGTCAACCGAGTCATCGAGCGCGATCCGTCAAACTGCGACGCGCATCTTCTGAATGCCTATATCGATTTGAAGCGTGAGCGCTATGCGGCCGCGATTCCGGTGTTGCAGGCGGGCCTCAAAGCGTGCCCGAGCAACAGCCAGATGTTGGTCTATTTGGGAGACTGCTACTATTTTTCGAAAGAGAAGCCTGACAAAGCGACAGTACAAAAGGCGGTTGATGCCTACTGTCGCGCTGCCGAACTGGGCAACAGCGACGGCAAGGAGAAGTGTCAGCAAGTAGGCGAATTTTTGAAGTCAATGAGATAAATCTCCAATCCCGGGTTAAAACTGATTGGAAAAAGGAACTAGAGCATGAAGCAAGGAACATTCACAATTATTACGCTGCTCGCAGCGTTGGTGTTGTCGTTCGTATTTTATTTCGCGATTTTGCCGGTCATGGATAAAGGCGTTGAAGAGACTCCGCTTATCCACCAGATCAGCTTGGCGGGACCGATTGTGCCGATTTTGATTACGCTGACATTGATGTTGATTACGTTCGTGGCCGAGCGTGTGATTACATTGAATCGCGCTCGCGGCGCCCGTCCGCTTCCCGTGTACTTCTCGGAGTTCACAAAAGCCGTGCGTGAAGGCAAATACGATCAGGCGATCCAAGTTTCCGATAAGCAGCGTGGTTCGGCTGCCGCGGTGTTGAAAGCCGGCGCGGAACAGTGGGTGCGTGTTGAGGCTGACAAGTCGATGCACGGCGAAAAGAAGATTTCCGACACGCAGCGCGCGATCAACGAAGCGCGTCTGTTGGAAGTTCCGTTCCTTGAAAGAAACTTGATTGCGCTTTCGACGATCGCTTCCATCGCCACGATGACGGGTCTTCTGGGCACGACGGTCGGTATGATTCGCGCGTTTGCCGCTATGTCGACTCAAGGCGCGCCGAACGCTGCCGAGCTTGCCCGTGGTATTTCGGAAGCGCTCGTGAACACGGCTCTCGGTCTGTTCGCTGCGATTTTGGGTATCGTCGCCTACAACTTCTTCGTGAACAAGGTTGACCAGTTCAACTACGAGATCGACGAAGCGGCGTATTTGATGGTGGAAATTCTGAAAGACAAAGAGTAGTAGCGGGTTCCGGACTTAGCTAATTTAGGAAGGAACAAGTTATGGCTGCTCCAAAAAAGCGCCGAATTCCGATTTCGATTGACATGACGCCGATGGTGGACATCGCGTTCCTGTTGTTGATCTTCTTTATGTCGACAACGGTCTTCAAGAAGCCGGAAGAAGTGGCGGTGCAAACGCCGTCGTCGCACTCCGTTCGTCAGTTGCCCGAAACGGACATTATCGTAATCACGATTCCGAGGGACAACAAGGTCTACATGACGCTCGACAATGCTGCACTGGACGTTGAAAACGGCTTGGCTGAAATTAAGGGTTTGTCCACGAAAGGCGTGGAATTTTCGCCGGACTCGATTGCGAAGCCGATCGAAAGGCTGATGCTTAAGCGACTGGTTGAAAAGGTCGTGTTGAAAGCCGACCGCGATGCGTCGTACGGCACGATAGAAAAGGTCCTGAATACCTTGCAGAAGAACGATCTCCTGTTCGTGAACATGGTCACAGAAGTAGAAGAAAGCTAAAGGGCAAGGAACATGGGTGCTGTAGATGTTGGTGGTGGCGGTTCCAAACGCCCGGAAGAAGGAAAAGCGTGGAAAAGGCCGCGAGTCTCGATCCGTATCGACATGACGCCAATGGTGGATATCGCGTTTCTGCTGCTGATTTTCTTCATGGTGACCACGGTCTTCCGTCTTCCGACTGCAATGGAGATGGTTCTTCCTCCGTCGGATGTGAAGCCGTCCGAAGCGAAGGTTTTCAAAGAAAAACTTCTCACATTTTACGTATTGAACAACGATTCGTTGGCGATTCAGGTCGGCGACACGTTGCCCAAGCCGCTCGAATGGGAGAATTTGCGTGACAGCTTGATGTCACGCTATGACAAGTATGGTGACAGTGTGGTTGTGGTCGCGCGCGTTCACCCCAAGGCGAAATTTATGACGCTGGTCGATTTGGTTGACGAATTCAATCTTGTCGGTACGACGAGATTCTCAATCGACCGCTATACGACTTGGGAAGACTCTGTTCTGCGCGCAGCGGGATTCCAGACGGCGGGGCCGGAAGGGCTGCCAACGCCGGACGAAGTGTCCGCCGCCGAAGATGAAGACACAGGCATTTAACCGTCCGCTGGACAAAGGAAAGGAAGGCGGAGGATGACAAATTTCTTAGAAGAACTTGAAAAAGGCAAATACGGTTCGATTGAGCTGAAGAAGTTCGTCGGCAAGAATCTTTTGCGCGGGCTTGCGATAAGCGTGGCAATTCATACGGCCGTTGTCGCGGCTCCGATGATTGCGACGCTCTTTAAAGAGGATATTCCGCCGCCCGACCGCGTGGTCGTCGTGGATCCCTCGATTCTCGAAAAACTTAAACGACTGAATCCCAATCAGGCTCCTCCTAAGATCGCTCGTCCGAAATTAGCGCCGCCCAAAGTGGTGGTGCCGATTGCCGTGAGCGAGGAAGAAGTTCCTGAAGAGCAGCCTGAGATATTAAAGCAGGAAGAGCTCGTGCAGGCCATCGTCGAAGAATACGGCGACGACACCCTCGCAATTGGCGAAGGTGTGGAGCTCGTTATTGAGGATGATGGCGGCGACATTCCGGGCTACGATCAGTTTATTCCCTTTGAAGTTCCGCCACAGCCGTTGCCGGACTTCAGCCCGCAGCCTGCATTCCCGGAAATGGCACAACGTGCCGGTGTTTCGGGTAAAGTGACCGCGCAGGTATATGTGGACAAAAAGGGCGAAGTGAAGAAGTGGCGCATTGTTCAAGCCAAGCCTGAGAAGCTCGGATTCGAAGAAGAAGTAGAGAAAGTTTTGCCGAAATGGAAATTCACGCCGGCTATTCAGCAAGGAAATCCGGTCGGAGTGTGGATCGCCATTCCGTTTAACTTTAAGGTTCAGTAAGTACGCCGCGAAAATTGTTTGGACCGCGCGGCGTCACGTCGTGCGGTCTTGCGCTCTGTTGGTTTTGGTTTTCTTCGTGTGGGTCCCGGAAGTTCATCTAATCCGCGCCGCATTGCGGCCAAGGAGGTGTCATGGAAACCGGATCGAAGATTGACAAACTGGTGATTGGTGCGCGTGATCTGAAAGGTCACCTCGGACGGTATCTGATTCAAGGATTGGTCGTCAGCGTTTTTCTGCACAGCGCGCTAATTGCGCTTGTGGGGCTATTGCCGAAGCGGGATCAGCCTATCGCGAAACGCAGAACCACGGATTCGACCATCGTGGATCTCCGAAAATGGATCGACGATCCTATTCCGGTGCCGCCGCGTCCGACGCCGCCGCAAAAACCCGATGATTCCAAGTTTGTGCCTATTGAAGAAGAGCCGGAAGTCATCGATTCTCTGGTGCCCGAGGACTTGGAAATGCCAGACCTAGCGAGCAATGTTCCACTTGATGGTTCGATTGACACCGGCGCTTTTGATGGAATCAGCGGAAGTTTCGGACTGAATACGGGTGAGTTAAAGAATGCGGGAACGGTAGACCCGTGGACGATCTTCGTCCCGCGCGAAATTGATCCTCAGCCCCTCAGAGATTTTAATCCTCAGCCCGCATATCCGAAACTTGCCAGCAAAGCCGGCGTGGAAGGCATCGTATATGTATGGGTCCACGTCAGCGCGCAGGGCGACGTCATCGGCTGGCATGTGATCGACGTCAGGCCCGCCGGACTCGGATTCGAAGATGAAGTCGCGCGTGTGATTCCACAATGGAAATTCACTCCCGCGATTCAGCAGAATACTCCGGTGGCGGTGTGGGTGTCCATGCCGTTCAAGTTCAAGGTTTCGAATTAGTCGAAAAGAATTGAATGATCACTCGCTGGATACTTCCCGTTGCTTTTGTCGTCATCGGTGTGATGATACTGACAGGAAATTTGCTTCAGCAGATCCCACAAGGAACGGGACTGCGCACGGTGATGGGAATCGTGGTCATATTGCTTGGAGTACATAGATTTGTCGTTTCGCGCGCACCGAAGTCACAGGAGCGCAGATTCGGCGGAGAACACAGACGGCCTTGGGAAGATAGCTAAATGATGATTTTGTTGCGTGTGATGCTCTGTGCAGTCGTGATACTTGGCTGCAAAAAAGTACCGGAAGAGACGTTTACCAAAGGCGCGGCGCGTATAGGTGCCAGTGACGCAGTGTATGATTTGGCCCGCTACGAAGCCGAAACATATTGCGACGTTCATCAACAGGCAACGATCAATATCTGGCGATATTCGACTCAGTCGTTGCTCGATTCTCTAATCAGTGAACGCGTCGAAGAAGTGTTTATCGACCGCGCACTGAGCCATGAGGAATCGCTCTCGTTCACGTCACACGAAATGCGACTCTTCACGTATCCGGTAGCGCACTATCCGATCTATTTGTTAATCCACGACTCCGTTGCGGTCGACGCAATCGACAGCTTGGGTTTAAAGCGAATTCTCGAGGGTACGGCCACTTCATGGAAGGAATTCGGAGGTGACGATATTGCGATCACTCCGTATGCTCCTTTGCCGGGCGACGGAGCGTGGACGTCACTAATGAACTACTATGGTGATTTCGATTCGGTTGCCGCAGTAGTCTGTTCAACGGCGACGCAGATGATGCTGCTCGCGCGCGATGATCCCGGCGCTTTGCTGATTTATTCGAAGAAAGTTGCCAGCGCCGTTGGCTTCAAGAAACTGCGTTGGGCGCAAAAAGAGCTGCGTATTCCGGCCAACGCCAAGACAATCATGGAATCGCCGCGCTGGCCTTTTATGACGACGTTCACGTACGTGACGACGCATATGAAGACCGATGTGGCCGCGGGCTTTCTGACCTTTTTGGTCTCGAACGACGGGCAAAAGATCGTCATGAATGAAGGCTACCGTCCAGCGTCCGTTCCGGTGCGGGTGATTCAATTGAAGACGCCGGAAGAGGAAGCGAGCGACTCGACGAAAGCGGATTCTACGGAAGTCGATTCTACGAGAACGGATTCGACAAAACTTGATACGACAGGAGAGGCGAGACTCGGTCATTGAGGCTCGCTTTCCTTTGAGCATACTAAACCAACTATAATTCGCGGAGCAATTTTGAAAACCACGGCGCTAACAGCCGAACATGCAGCCCTCGGCGCGAAGCTTGTTGACTTCGCCGGATATAAAATGCCCATTCAATACCGTTCGATCCGCGCGGAGCACTTGCGAGTGCGCAGCACGGTCGGGGTTTTCGACGTTTCCCATATGGGCGAGTTCATAGTCAGAGGAAAAGACCGGGAAGAATTTTTGCACTACGTCACGGTCAATGACGTCAAGTCGATGGTCGTCGGGCAAGCGCAGTATTCGTGCATGTGCCGTCCCGACGGCGGTATCGTTGATGACTTGTTGATTTACAAAGGCGACGATCACTTTATGGTGGTGGTCAATGCCTCGAATATGCAGAAGGATTGGGATTGGCTCTCGCAAAACCTGCGTGGCGACGTGACCATGGAAGACAAATCCGAGCAGACGTCGCTTCTGGCCGTGCAAGGGCGGAACGCGGTAGACGTGATTCAGAAGCTCACCAAGACTGACCTCTCTGCCATAAAATTCTATCACTTTGCGGTCGGAAGCGTTGCCGGCCGGGATGTGGTTATTGCGCGAACAGGTTACACGGGTGAAGATGGATTCGAACTCTATCTGAAGAATGAAGACGCCGTGCATGTCTGGCAGGAAGTACTGGACAAGGGGAAGGAGTTCGACATCGAGCCAGTGGGACTCGGCGCGCGTGATTCTCTCCGCCTCGAAATGAAGATGTGCCTGTACGGCAACGACATCGACGATACGACGCATCCGCTTGAAGCGGGCCTCGGTTGGATCACCAAGCTCGACAAAGGCGATTTCATTGGGCGAGACGTCCTGCTGAAGGCTAAGGAAAAAGGACTCACGCGCAAATTGGTGGCGATTGAGCTTGAAGGTTCCGCATTCCCACGCCATGGATATGTGATCCAAGATGCAAGCGGCAAAGAAATCGGAAAAGTGACATCTGGTACTGTTTCGCCAAGTCTCAACAAGGGTATTGCACTTGGATATGTACCGAGCGAGCTGTCAGCAATTGGCTCTGAAGTGTTTGTAGTTTGCCACAGCAAGCCAGTGAAATCGAAAGTCGTCAAACCGCCCTTCTACAAACGACCATACTGAGCGGACAACGACATGAACATCAGGGTATTCGCGACTCCAAGGGAGTGGAACGAGGATGACGTCCGCGGCGGAACGGCAATCATCATTGACGTGCTTCGCGCTTCATCGACCATTACGCAGGCGCTTGTCAACGGAGCACGCGAGGTTGTTCCCGTAGCGACCCCGGCCGAAGCGGGTGAGCTTGCAGCCAAGGCAGGTCGGGCAAACGTCGTGCTTGGCGGTGAACGTGACGGAAAACTTATCGAAGGATTCGATCTGGGAAACTCTCCGTTCGAGTATTCTGAAGACAGAGTCGGCGGTCGGACGGTGATTTTCGCGTCGACGAACGGTTCGCCGGCACTGGTCCGCGCGAAAACGGCCGAACATGTTGTTGTAGGCTGTTTCAACAATCTTTCATCCGTCGTAATGAGCGCGCGCGAAAAAAACCTCGACGTCGCTGTTGTCTGTTCCGGTCGCAACGGAAAATTCTCGTTGGAAGATTTTGTCTGTGCGGGAAAGATGGTAGAAGGATTGCTCGGACCGGGAAGCGAAGCGGCAAACGACGGCGCGCAGGGTTCCCTTGATCTCTTTCGTTATTACCGTTCGCAGATTCCTGAAGTCGTTCACTACAGCTATCACGGAAAATTTCTCGCTGGACTCGGATTCGTCAACGACCTCGAACACTGCTCAAAAGTCGATATTCACAATATCGTTCCGACGCTGATAGAGGGGAAGGTAAGACTACCTAAGTCAAATGGCAACTTCCAAGCAGGCTGAACAACACACCAAATCAACTGAGCGCTCGCCAACACCAATTATGGCGGGCCTCTTGTTGTTGGGGTTTGCCCTTCTCTTGTTTGTTGCGGTTGCAACTCATTCTACTCAGGATTTCCCTTATCGCGATTTTGGAGCTGCGCCGGACAATGCCGCTGGGAGATTCGGCGAGTACATGTCTGCGTTGCTTGGTCCCTTATTTATGGGCCAATGGCCCGCAGTGGTTTTCCCGTTTATCATTGGTCTATGGGGTTGGACGCTTGTGCGCAGGCACTCGCGCCGCAGCGCCGTGATTGTTTCCGTTTGGACGCTTGCGTTAGGGCTATGGAGCTCCACGAGCATCGGCGTGATTGGTGACCTTGTTCACAGGGATAATATTTCGTCGTACTATGCGCAATCGGGCGAGTTCGGATTCTGGAGCGCGCACCAACTGATTTTGCTTGCGGGCAGGTTTGGCGCAGTGTTGGCCATGCTGGTCTTGATGCTCGTTGGTCTGACCATGACGATGGCGGGATTTGCGGAGTGGATTGAACGACGGGCGGCACAGACCGCGCAGATTGCCGGGAAGGCAAAGAGTCTTCCGCTTCCTTCAGTAGTTCCCGCTTGGCGGTTCTTGAAAAATTGGATGGCTTCGAAAAAAGAGCCTGAAGAGACCATTCCCACGGTCGACATAGACCGGGTGCGAGAGACTCCGTCGCAACACGAGACGGCAGAACCTCTGCCGCGAGTTGCGGCGGCGGATGGTCACGCTGGGAAAGTTCTCCACAATTTGGGCGAAGAGATCGACCCTTTGACCGGCGCGCGCAGGGCAACCGTTCGTGCTTCGGAACAAATGACCATGTCGGTGGACGACCATTCGGGTTACGTATTTCCAGCAGCAGACTGTTTCAACTTGCCTCCGGCCGACCGCATTGGCGGAATGTCACGCGACGAACAGCAGCACAATGCTGAGTTGCTCGAGAAAAGTCTCGACACATTTGGAGTGAAAGCACAAGTAACGCAAGTAAATCCCGGCCCCGTGATTACTCAGTTTGAGCTTGCCCCTGCGCCGGGTGTTAAGGTTGCGCGAATAGAGTCACTGGCGGATGATCTCGCCTTGGCACTGCGCGCCAGAGGATTGAGAATTCTCGCGCCTATTCCCGGCAAGGCAGCCGTCGGTGTTGAAATGGCCAACCCAAAACCTGCGCTCGTGACATTCAGGGAAGTCGTCGAATCGCAGCAGTTTCAAACGGCAAAGTCGAAACTGACCATTGCTCTGGGTCGCACGGTCAATGGAGAAATTCTCACGGCGGACTTAGGCTCGCTTCCGCATCTCTTGATCGCGGGGACGACCGGTTCAGGGAAATCCGTCTGCGTGAACGCTATTATTACGTCGATTCTGCTCCGTGCGACTCCCGAAGAAGTTCAATTCGTGATGATCGATCCCAAGAAGCTCGAGCTTGCGGCATACAACGAACTTCGAAATCATCATCTGACTCACAGGCCAGATCTGAGCGAACATGTAATCACGAAGCCCGACGAGGCCGTGAAAGTGCTTCGAAGCTGCCTCGTTGAAATGGAGCGGCGGTACGACATGTTAGCAGAGCGCGGCGCGCGCCAGCTTTCGGAGTACAATGTGATGGTGAAGGAGGATCCGCGCGAAGGGGATCGTCCCCTTCCGTACATCGTCGTACTTATCGACGAGCTTGCGGACTTGATGGTGACTGCTCAGCGCGAAGTTGAAGAACCCATTGCGCGATTGGCACAGCTTGCTCGCGCTGTTGGCATACATATGGTCGTTGCCACGCAGCGGCCGTCCGTAGACGTTATCACAGGAGTCATCAAAGCGAACTTCCCCGCGCGTATCGCGTTTCGAGTTGCCATGAAAGTAGACTCCCGGACGATTCTGGATACGAACGGAGCCGAGATGCTCTTGGGGCAAGGCGACATGCTTTTTCAACATCCCGAAGAACCCGCGCCGCAACGTGTGCAGGGCGCGCTTCTGACGTCTTCTGAGATTGCAAGAGTAATTACCCATATACGAAAACAACCGCCTCCGCGCGCCAAGCTGGTGCTTCCGCTCGATCAGCAGGAAGAGCGTGAAGGAGCAGTTGTGGACGGACAACTCGAAGGGCGGGATCCGTTATTCCTCGAGGCGGCAAAAATTGTCGTGCGCACTGGACAAGGCAGCGTTTCGATCTTACAGCGTCGCTTGAAGGTTGGTTACAGTAGAGCAGCAAGATTAATTGACCAGCTCGAGCGAGCAGGCGTCGTCGGGCCGTTTGACGGATCGAAAGCGCGGGCGGTGCTGGCAGACGAACAGACATTGATGGACCTTGAACAACAATAAGATACTTATAGCACTGCTTCTGCTTTTCGGCAACGCATGGGCAAACAAGACTGCCGAGGAGTTCTATTCCAGCGTGGAACGGCATTTGCGCTCTTTGCCTTCGCTTGAAATAGGTTACCGCGCCTCAGGGCCGGATTTCCCCGAAGGCGGGATCGAAGGACGACTTGTCTTTCGCAGGCCCGATGGCTTTTATCACGATACTCCCGAATGGACGCAGTGCGAAACAGGCAGCGTCCAGTGGCGATACCTGAAGGAACAAGAGACTCTCCTGATAGAAGACGCGGAAGGGCGCTCCGAATGGACTCCGGAGGCCGTGTTGCTGAGCTTAAACAGGGAACTTGCTCCGTTCGATATTGTTGCGCAGGAAAACGGCGACACACTCTTGATTCTGGACGCGGTTTCAGAACAGGTGTCGGGGCAGGTTGATATGGTATTTGCCGCGAACAAACGGGTTCCGAAGGAAATCGAGTTCAAAGGCGACGATGGCATCGGGAGTCGTTATGAGATCCTGATGTGGAATGAAACCGTGGATTTGGACAGCAGTTTGTTCATTCCCCCGGCCGTTCCAAATGAAAACAGGATTGATTTTCGACAACAGTAACGAATTGACATAGATGAAAAGTCGCACCTCGAAGATTCTCCTGAGCCTCGGCATCAGTGGGTTCTTTTTGTATCTGACTGCATTCACGCCGCATTTCGCGTCGCTGTTCACCGGCAAAATGTCTATAGGCGAAGCGCTGTTCGGATCACCAAGGTTCAATTTGAGCGAATTGGGCGGCGTGATCGCGAATGCAAGGTGGTCAAACATCGTCATTGCGGGTTTTGTGTTTTATGCGACACAATTCTTGCGCGCGTGGCGCTGGCAGTTGATGCTTAAGACCTTAACCGAGATTAAGTTGACCCCGACGTTTGGGGCAATGACTATCGGCTATATGGCAAACAACTTGCTGCCGATGCGCTTGGGCGAAGTCTACCGGGCTCAGGTAATCTATCAGTTGACGGGTCTCTCGCGAACGGCGGCTTTCGGAACGATCGTCGCGGAGCGTGTGGTCGACTTGATTTACATGGTTCCCTATATCGTTGCCGCACTCTTGATCTATCCGCTGCCGGGCAATCTTGAGATGGGCGCGTACATAATGTCTGCGGCGGCTGTCTTGATTGGTGGTTTCAGCCTATGGCTTGGCGTTGACCGTGAGCGCGCTCTTTCGATTGCCGGTTTCTTTTTGAAGATATTTCCCGACAAGTTCAGAGAAAAGATTCTCGGTTTTCTCTCGACGTTTAGCGCGGGTTTAGGCGTGATGGGCCGCAAAGATCTGTTCTGGCAAATGGCGATATCTTCGCTGGCGCTGTGGGCGATGTATACATACATGGTCTATTTGATTATGGCGGCAGTTGGGCTTACCGGCCCTGAGTATCCGATGATCCACGACGATCTTGTCGGATCGGTGCTGGTGATGCTTGTTGTGACGACCATCGGTTTTGTGATTCCCGGAGCACCGGGAGCAGTAGGAACGTATCACGGAATCGCAGTGCTCGGATTGAGCCTGTTTAACGTGCCGGGTGATCGCGCGGCGGGTTTCGCCGTATTGCTGCATGCACTAAACTACATTCCTCTGACGTTGGTCGGACTGCTATTCTTCTGGAAGTACGGTTTCTCATTTCATGATCGAGACAAACTGGTTGCTTCTGACTCGGAAGTGAGTGACATGGACGCGGGATCAGACCGCTTACCCAAAGCTGTGAGGTAATTTTGGATTTCAAAGACAACACAGGGCGTTTTTCGGAGTATTTCCGCATTCTGTTCAGGGGGCGCTGGATCATCATCGGCTGCTTCTTCGCCGTGGTAGCGGCAACGACGTATTTGACGTATCGAATGCAGCCGGTATATGTCGCTTCTGCGAGCGTCTTGCTTCTCGATACGGACCCGGTGGACGTTACCATTCGAGACGCGAATCCCGCTCCGTTCAAGAAATCAAGAAATCTGAACGAGTCGGAATTGATGGGAAGCCGCAGAATCGCGGAAGACGTATTGAGGTCGTTGGCGGATTCTCCCTACAAGTCCGAGCTCAACATCATGCGAGAGTCGGATGCACTGGGGAACACGATAACGTTTGACGACCGTGTCCGCAGGCTTCGTGACAATACAAGCATTGAGAACCTTAAGGGATCAGATGTTCTGCAGGTTTCTGTCCGTGCGTCCTCTGCATTTGAATCATCATTCCTCGCTAACGCAATCGCCGAGGAATATTATCGCTATAAGCTGCGCGCCGCGCGCGGCGAGATTTCCGAAATCAGGCAATTTCTCGAGCAGCAGCTTGAAGTGGTCCGTGATCAGCTGTCACAATCAGAAGAACTCGAACGGGCATACAAAGAAAGCCGCGGAGTGTCGTCGTTGGATGACGAATCGCGTGCCTTGGTTGACCAGTCGACTCAGATGCACGCGCTTTACAATCAAACGGAAAGTGACCTGAATGCCGAGTTACGACGGATGGACTACCTTAAGCGGCAGCTTGAAGACACGCGCGGAACGATGGTTGAGGACATGAGTAACATCACGAGTCCGATCATCGAAACCCTTCAAAGAGAAATTGCGGAGAAGCAGTCGCGTTTGGCGGCGTTGGTGTCCAATCCCGGTCCGGGTACGGAAGTCACGGTCAATTCTCTTGAGAACGAAATTGAGACGATCAAAGGCAAATTGGCGGAGGAAGTGCGAAAGATCGCCAGCGGCAGAGGTTCGCTCGATCCGCTCAGAACTTCGCAAAATCTTTTTGAGGAAGTGCTGAAGAGCGAAGTCGAAATCAAGGCGTTGACGGCACGCGCCGAAGCTCTTCGCGAGGCCATCGCCAATATCGACTATGATTTGGATCAATTGCCGGAAAAGGCTCTGGTGTTGGCGCGTTTGACGCGTGACAGCAAGCTGAACGAAGACCTGTATCTGATGCTCAATGAGAAGTACGAAGAGACTCGGATCAGCGAAGCGGCGAAATCGGCCGGTGTGGAGATCGTCGACACGGCCAAGCCGCCTGAAGTGCCGGTGAAGCCGCGCAAGAAACTCAATATTCTTTTCGGAATGTTGTTTGGACTCGGGCTTGGAGTCGGCATAACTTTGTTGATTGACTTGTTGGATGATACCATCAAGACGCCGGAAGAGCTTGAGCGGATGAACTTGACGGCGCTCGGCACGATCCCGATCGTGAACATCGAGGACATTCGCCGCCGCATGAAACGGCAAGGCAAAGAGCTGACGGCGCAAGACGAAGCACGGATTGAGTCTAAGATGATCACGCGGTTCTCGCCGAAGTCTCCGATTAGCGAGGCATATAGAAGTCTTCGGACGAACATCCAGTTTTCGGATATTGACAATCCGAAACGAGTGATTCTGATGACGTCTTCGGCGACCAAAGAAGGCAAGTCAACGACGTGTGTAAACCTTGCGATCACATTTGCCCAAACCGGATCGCGTGTGTTGCTTGTGGACAGCGATTTGCGCCGTCCCACTCTGCACAATTTCTTCAATCTGGACAAGATGTACGGATTGAGCAACGTGTTGATTGGTTCACTTGCATTTTCGGATGTGATTAAGCGAACTGAAGTGGAGAATCTCGATGTGATCACGGCCGGCGACATCCCGCCGAATCCCGCTGAAATGGTCGCATCCGAGCGCATGAAGGCCTTTTTGGAAGAAGCTCGTTCTCGTTACGACGTCGTGATGCTTGACAGTCCCCCGGTTGTGGCCGTGACGGATGCCGCGATCTTGACGACTAGAGCGGATGCGACTATCGTGGTTGTAAGCTCCGGCATGACGGGCCGCAGTGAACTGAAGCGCGCGCTTGGCCTGATCGAAAGCGTGGGTTCGCACGTACTCGGCGTAATATTGAACGGACTCGACATCAAGAAGATGTACGGTTCGTACTATTACTACTTCCATTACTATCAGTACTACTACTATTACGGGTCCGAAACCGGTAAGAAGAAGAAAAAGAAGACCGGTGTAAAACGGCACCGCGAGGCGAAGATGCCTTCCGATGTCTCGGACGTAACGTAGAGTTTCCTTCAACCCGCTTCGAACCGCTCCGCTGCAAAACTGCTTTGCGGCGGAGCGTCTACTTTACTCCTCTCCCCATCCATTGGAAGAACTTACTCGCACCTATCCAGACAGCTTCGAAATTGAAGGTGGTTTCATGCTTCGTTCGCCAGCTAAGGTGAACTTGCTTCTGCGTATTCTTGGCAAGCGAGCCGATGGATACCACGAATTAGAAACTGTTTTCCAAGAGCTCGACTGGTACGATGAATTGGAGTTTCGTGATGACGATTCATTCACACTTGAGGTTCAAGGAGCCGATCTGCCCTCCGGGGAATCGAACTTGGTTGTGAAGGCCGCTCGGCTGCTGTCAAAGGCCGCCGGAGTCGGATGCCGTGGTCGGCTGGTTCTCAAGAAGAATCTTCCCGTGCAGGGTGGGGTAGGGGGAGGCTCATCGAATGCGGCGATCGCCTTGTTGGGCCTGAATCGTCTTTGGCGGCTAAACTGGCCTGTTTCCCGGCTTGACAGCCTTGCCAAGGAACTTGGAGCCGACTGCCCGTTTTTCCTCTACGGTGGGCTGGCCAGGGCCACTGGCCGTGGGGATGTGATAGAACCGCTCAAGGGCAGAAGTGAGGGGATGTTTGTGCTGGTTTGCCCGCCTTTTGGGGTCGAGACGGCGTGGGCCTTTTCCCAAGTCAGGGTACCCTTGACAGAAGTGGAGAAGAATGTTATATTTAGTCCTCTGTGGTCATCAGGAAGAGGTGAGTCGCACCCTGTTGATTTTCTCTCTAACGATTTGGAAAATATAGTTTTCCAGAGGCATGAGGGACTTATCGGGTTACGAGATTCCCTGCTTGAGGCTGGAGCAGTTGCATCCCTCTTGTCCGGAAGTGGGTCAACTGTTTTCGGAATTTTTGAATCACACGAGCAGGCCGACGCTGCAAAGCGAAAGCTGGAAACAGAATTAGACTTACGGATTACGGTGTGCCGCGCCGTGGCTCGGAGCAGAAATGAAAGTCCCCGCTAAAGGGGAAAAAGGTCATACTTGCATGGGAAGCAAGGGGTGAAATCTTGACCATCACAGAGATTCACGTCAATCTACGCGACGAAGAAAAGCTAAAAGCATTCGTCAATATTACTTTTGATGACGTATTCGTCATTCGAGGTTTGAAGATCATCGAGGGCAAAGATGGCTTGTTCGTTTGCATGCCCAGCCGCAAGCTGGAGGATGGCACGTACAAGGATATTGCCCACCCGATCACGAACGAGTTTCGTCGGCAGATGGAGTCTCAAATACTCGAAGAATTCAACAGACTTTCCGACGAAGCATCGGCCAGTCCGGCAGCACCCGGTCATGGAGACGGTGTCACGAGTTGAGAGGATTATTTTCATACTGGGGCGTCGCCAAGTTGGTAAGGCAGCAGGTTTTGGTCCTGCCATTCGGAGGTTCGAGTCCTTCCGCCCCAGCGAGTTGGACAGTGAATCCCTGTGGTTCGCATCGCTGACGTGTAACGGAGACACGTATTGTATCGCAGCTACGAACTAAAGATCTTCAGCGGAACTGCTCATAGAGCGCTTGGTGAACGCATTGCAGCGTCGCTTGGCCTTCCGCTCGGTGAAGTAAAAATTAGCCGGTTCTCCGACGGGGAAATCGGTGTGCAGTTTGAGGAAAACATTCGCGGCCGCGATGTTTTTCTGGTGCAGCCGACTTGCCCGCCTGCGGAAAACCTGCTCGAATTGCTGATCATGGTGGATGCTGCCAAGCGAGCGTCAGCCGGCCGCATCACGGCAGTGATTCCATACTATGGCTACGCGCGGCAGGATCGCAAGGACGGCCCACGTGTCGCGATCACGTCAAGACTTGTAGCGGACCTGCTTCAGGCCGCCGGGATTCACCGAATCCTGACGATGGACCTGCACGCGCCGCAGATTCAGGGCTTCTTTAATATTCCCTTTGACCACTTGATGGCTTCACGGCTGTTCATTGATCTTTTTACGATGCACCCTGTGGAGAATCTCACGATTGTCGCTCCGGACGTAGGATCCACGAAGCTCGCCCGGTTCTACGCCAACTACATGAAGACGGACTTTGTGATTGTCGACAAGCACCGCACCGGTCCGAATCAGGCCGTTGCGATGAATCTGATTGGCGACGTGCGAGGCAAAAACTGTTTGATAGTCGATGATATCGTAGATACTGCGGGTACGCTTGCCGCAACCGTAAGGATGTTGAAAGAGCGCGGAGCCTTGGATATCTACGGTGCGATAACTCACCCGGTGCTTTCGGGACAGGCCGTTGACCGGATTGAATCAAGTGATATGGCCGCGATGTGGGTGACGGATTCTCTTCCGACGCCGCGCGAGCATCATTACAACAAGATTCGCAAGCTCTCCACTGCGAAGCTATTCGCAGGAGCAATACAGCGAATCCACGAAGAAGAGTCAATCAGCCATTTGTTTCTCGACGATCATGAAGAAACGCGCGAGTCGATGGTAGACCAGGCGCAGCTTGAAGCGATGGCCGGAATAATTTCCTCGGATTAGTTTTTCAAATATCCTTACATACACACATGTCAGAGCATCTTTCAATTGCCGCGGAAGCGCGGACTCCCAATGTCCCGAAAGGGCACCAACTCAGGAAGACCGGCCGCGTTCCGGGCGTATACTACAATGCCAAGCGGGACGTCAAGTACATTTCGTTTGACAAGTTCGAACTTGCCCGCTTGCTCCGCAAGGAAATGGCCGTCCTCGATTTGAAAGTCGGTGGCGAATCGCTGCCGTGCGTAATTCGTGAAGTACAACGTCATCCCGTATTTGGTGACATCATTCATGTGGACCTCTACGGCGTCGATTTGTCACAAAGCGTTCGCGTTCGCGTACCGGTGCATGCCGTGGGTACGGCCACCGGAGTTAAGCTCCAAGGCGGAATTCTCGATACAGTTGTGTACGAGGTTGAAATCGAAGGTCTTCCCGACGCGATTCCGACACACATTGACTTGGACGTTTCTCCTCTGAGTGTCGGCGATGCGCTTCGCTTTGAAGATATCAAGCTTGATGGCATCACGGTCATCGGCGATCCGACGTCCGTAATCTTGCACGTGACCGGAAAGAAGGTCGAAGCAACCGAAGAAGGCGAAGTTGCCGAAGCGGGCGCCGCCGAACCGGAAGTCATTCGCGAGAAGAAGCCTGCCGAAGAATAGTCATCTGAGTTGCGTGTGCGGCTGATAGTCGGTCTGGGAAACCCGGGCTCCGAATATGACGATACACCGCACAACATCGGCTTTGCCGTCGTTGAAGAACTTGCGCGCCGTAACTCGCTGGTCTTTCGAAGAGGGCCGGTGCCGGAAAGCATGGCGGTTCAGTTGTCACCGCGGATAGACGCGGTTCTGCTTAGACCTTTGTCATACATGAATCTCTCCGGCCGGCCGGTCAGTGCTGCAGCCAGATGGTACAAGGTATCGCCCAAAGAGCTGATTGTCGTTTGCGATGACGTCAATCTTCCTTTCGGGAGGCTGCGCATCCGAGCGAATGGCGGACCGGGTGGACAAAAGGGACTGAACTCGATCATACAGTCGCTCGGAACAGACGAAATACCCCGGCTTCGCATGGGAGTCGGAGGAGGATATCCGGGCGCGGACGTCGGAAATTACGTCCTGCGAAAATTGCGCGGTAAGGAGCTGGACTCCTATCGCGAACTGGTAGAACTTGGAGCCGATGCAGTTGAGCATTGGCTTGCAGAAGGGTTGGACGCGGCGATGAACCGCTTTAACGTGTCCGCCGAATAAGTAGTCAGCGAAACAAACACACCCCTGCCTGCGAACTGGCAAATTTGCAGGCCGCAACAGACCAAAGGGAAAAGGAAGCCTGAATGACAACCTACGAACTTGTACTGATCTTTGATCCAAACGTTGAATCCGAGCAGGTCGAGACTGATCTGCGCAAGATTAGTGAATTGATTACGAGTCATGGCGGCACGTTCCGTCGCTGGGAGCGATGGGGCAAACGCCGGCTTGCTTACGAGATCAAGCACCGTCAATACGGAGCATATGTTTTGACCGTGTATGACTTGCCGTCAGCGGCGACTCACGAGTTGGACCGCATGCTTCACTTGATGACGACGTTGCTGCGTCAGCTTGTGACGGTCGTTGAGCCTGACCGCGTGCCTGAAGTGGATGAAGAGTCAGTGCAGACGCTCGGCATAGTCAAGGAAGTTCCTCAGGAAGAAGTAGCCGGTGAAGAAACCGAAGCGTCGGCAGATGCAAGCGAGGAAGCTGAAGAAGGTGACGCTGAGGAAGTAGAAGAGACCGTGGCTGAAGAAAAAACAGAGTAGTCAACTGGTCGACCACCTGTAGGGAGGGTGGTTCGCAAATATG